>CANQRO010000050.1 GCA_947626205.1 uncultured Clostridia bacterium | reverse complement strand
GAAGGGGACGGTTTGCTAAACCGTTAGGGTTGCGTAAGTGGCCGCGAGGGTTCAAATCCCTCAATCTCCGCCAAAAATAGTAGCTAATAATAGTTACTATTTTTTATTAATTAAAATAAATTGTTTATAAATAAACTATACAATAATTAAATAATTTAATATATAAAATAAAATTATTTAATATAATAAATAGGAATAAAAATTAATTTACTTATAATATTTATAATTTTAAAAAGATTAAAAAATAATAAATTAAATATTATAAAAAATAACAAATAATAGAAAAATAATAATATAATAAATAAATTAAAATAAATAAATTAATAAAAATTGATATAAATAAAATATTAAACAATAAATAATTAATTAAAAAGAAGAAAATTAAAAAATAAAATTTATTTTTATCAAAAAAACAATTATAAATAAAAAAAATGAATAATTTAAATAAGGAAACAGCAGGTTACATAAACAAAGAAAAACAAACAAATTTTAGTATAAAACATAAAAAAAGAAGTTTTTTTAATAGTTAAAATACAATCACAAAAATAGCCAAAAAGTAAAAAAAATAGTAAAAATAAAAAAACAGGATAAAAAATAGGGAAATAGCAACTTTTAAGGCTATAGATAGTAGAAAATAGACAATGAAAATCATAAAAAATTTCACCTTATATTATAAATATAAATAAAACTCCAATATTATGTAAAATGCACAATTGGCAAATGGCTTGAAATCAAGCAAAACTAAATGATACTTAAAAAGAGTATAAGGTAGAATAATTCATAAAATCCTTAGGAATAGCGGGAAAGCGTGAAGAACCAAAAAGTATACATAATGTACTCGAAAAAGTAACAATATGCTAAAAATTAGACAAAAAAGCAAACTTTACATAAATATATGATCGGATTTGTAACTTTAAATTGAAATTAATATTAAATAATAAATTATTAAAATAAATAAAAACTAAAAAAATTTAATAAAAATAAATAAAAAATAATTAATAATTAAAAAAATAAATTAATTATTTTTTTATTAATTAAAAATAATTTTAATAATGATAAATAAAATTAGTTACATAAAATAATAAAAAAGAAATAAATTTTAAATAAATAATAATAAATAAATAATAGTAAAATATTTAATAAAAAATATTTAAATAAAATATAAAAATAAATAGTAAATAAGTTATATTTATAAAAATATAATTTAAGTTAAAAATAAATTAAAGATAAATTAAAGATAAATTTAAAATAAATTAAAAAATATCAAAAAATATCAAAAAATATCAAAAAATATCAAATTATATTAAATTATATAAATTTTTTTTAAAAAATTATATAATTAACATACCAATACCCCAAAAACGTTGTGCCACAAAGAAAATCGAGAAACGAAGCAAACTAAAAAGGTAAAAAATGATTAAATATTAGTAAAAATACTAAAAAATTATATAAAAAATACATAATAAACATTAAGTCTACATAATGCAAGCAAAAATATAAAATTTAATTATTGAGAATCGAAAATGAAAAAATTTTTACTTTCTAGCAGGTTAAAAAAAGTGAAAATGTTATATAAAGTCAAAAAAAAAATTGAAAGATAAATAGTAAATTTTATTAAAAGCAGATAATAAAATAGAAAACATAGGGAATGGAAGCACTTTCAGACCACAACTGGGCTAGATTTTTAAAAAATAATTTACAAAATAAGGAAATATAGAAGATGTATAAACAAATTCAAAACTTATGTAAACATATAAAAAACAAAACAAAGTAATATCAAGGATTTTGAACCACAAATTTTCTTTGGATGGCATGTACTCGATGGAAAATATGAAAAGAATAGTCAAAAAAGTAAGGGAAATAAGCAAAATTAAAGATAAAGAATAACTCTCAAAATACTTTACATAAAACGAAAAGATATGAAGTTTGCATAGTTTAAATACAATAAAGTAAACATAAATTCGTATACATAAATAAAAAGACTTAAAAAATTGTAAGTATTTTTTTAGAATTTTATTAAAAAAATAATAAATAAATAAAAAATAATTAATAATTAAAAAATTAATAAAAAAATTAAATAGAAAATAAAATAAAAAATTAGTTAATAAAAAACAAAATATAAGTTTTAATTATTAATTTATGAAAATTTTTAAAATTTAATATTTAAAATAAAAAAATAAAAATAATTTAAATATTAAATTATTTTTATTTTTTATTTCTTTATTTAATTATAGAAAATAAAATTATTTATTTATTATTTTTTGTGCCTCAGTATTTAAATTTTCTTCTAATATTTTTTTCTTTTCATTTTCTTTTAATTTTAAATTATCTTTTGCAACTGTCATTAATAATTTTATTCTATTTGTTTGATTTGCTTCACTAGCACCAGGATCATAGTCAACTGGAGAAATATTTGCTTCAGGATACTTAGATCGAATTGTTTTTATAACTCCTTTTCCAACAACATGGTTTGGTAAACATGCAAATGGTTGTACACAAATAATGTTTGGTATATCATTTTCAATATATTCAATCATTTCAGCTGTTAAAAACCATCCTTCACCAGTTTGATTTCCTATAGATAAAATGTCTTGTACCTTATCTTCTAAATGCCAAATATCGCAAGGTGGTAAGTAATTCTTTTTAGAATTAGCTAATGCTATTTTTAAATCTTTTTCTAATATGTCAATTAATTTAATTGCTATTTTTGATATTTTAGATGATGTTTTATTTATTTTCAACAAATTATTAAATGTAATTTTATGTGTTGCCATAAATTTTATAAATCCCATAAAATCAGGTAATATTACTTCTGCACCTTCTTTTTCTAATATATCAGCAACAAAATTATTTCCAAAAGGGTGATATTTAATTAAAATTTCTCCTACTATACCAACTTTTGGTTTTGGAGTAGAAAGATCTAATTCTATTTTTTCAAAGTCATTTACTATATTATAAATGCTTTGCTTAAACTGTTTTGAATTACTATTAATTATTAAATCTTTACATTTTATCATCCATGCATCAAATAATTTTTGTGTTTCGCCTTTATTAATTTCATATGCTCTATTTTTTGTAAGCATTTTTTGTAATAAGTCACCATAAATTACACTACGTAATAATTTTTCCATTAGAGGAACAGTTAATTTAAATCCAGGATTTTTTTCCATACCTACTAAATTAAATGAAATAACAGGTACATTTTCAAATCCGGCATCTTTTAATGCTTTACGAATAAAACCTATATAATTTGTTGCACGGCAACCACCACCAGTTTGAGACATTATTAATGCAGTTTTATTAATATCATATTTTCCAGACTCTAATGCTTCAATAAATTGTCCAGTTGTTAAAATAGATGGATAGCAAGCATCATTATTTACATATTTTAATCCGGTTTCCACAGTATGAGGGGTACATTCTTTTAATAATTCAACATTGTATCCCTCAGATTTTACACTAGAAGTAATTAAATCAAAATGAATTGGAGCCATTTGAGGAATTAAGATAGTATAATTTTTTCGCATTTCTTTTGTAAAAGGTACTTTATTTACTTCATAATTACCTGTTTGTGAAATGCTTGCCTTTTTGGCTAAACGCTTTTCCATACTTGCTAGTAGTGAACGTATACGTATGCGGACAGCACCCAAATTATTAACTTCGTCTATTTTTATTAATGTATACATTTTTTCATAGCTTGATAAGATTTCTTCTACTTGATCTGTTGTAACTGCATCTACACCACAACCAAATGAATTTAATTGAACAAGTTCAAGATTATCATGTTTTCCAACAAATTCAGCAGCAGCATAAAGTCTAGCATGAAACATCCATTGATCTACTACTCTTAGAGGTCTTTTTGCTTCAGCAAGATTTGCAATGCTATCTTCTGTTAAAACACATAATCCAAGACTAGTAATTAAAGTATCAATACCATGATTAATTTCCGGGTCTACATGGTATGGACGTCCTGCAAGGACTATACCTTTTAAATTATTTTTCTCAATATATTCTAATGCTTCTTTTCCTTTATTGTGAATATCATTTCTTACATTTTGATATTCTTCTTCTGCTTTAATCGCAGCTTCCATTAATTCTTTTTTTGTAAAATTGTATTCTTTGAATTCATCTAATTCCATAATTCTTTTTGTTAAGTTTTTAGCATCGAAAGGTAAAAATGGATTGATAAATTTTATATTATTATCTTTTAATTCTTCAACATTATTTTTTAATACTTCAGAATATGATATTACAATAGGACAATTATAATGATTATCAGCTTTTTCATATTCTTTTCTAGAATATGGAATGCAAGGATAAAAAATAGTTTTTATACCAGCTTTAATTAAACTAATAATATGTCCGTGTGCTAATTTTGCAGGATAACATACAGATTCAGATGGCATAGATTCCATTCCTTTTTCGTATGTTTTACGATTGCTTTTTTCAGATAGAATAACACGAAAACCTAAATTTGTGAAAAATGTAAACCAGAAAGGATAATCCTCATACATATTTAAAACTCTAGGAATACCTATAGTACCACGATAAGCTTTATCTTCGTCTAAAGGAGTATATCCAAAAATTCTTTCAAATTTATATTTTACTAAATTAGGTAAGTGAGATGATTCTGATACAATACCAGCACCACGTTCACAACGATTACCAGATACATGTTTTTTGCCATTACTAAATTGATTTATAGTTAGTAAACAGTGATTTTCACAACCATTGCACCTTGTATGAGTTGTTTTAATATTTAAGTTATCCAATTCTTCTAGCTTGCTAATAGTTGAAGAATATTCCATATCAAAATTTGATTCATACTGTTCTTTAGCAAGTAAAGCAACTCCATAAGCACCCATTAACCCTGAAATATCTGGGCGGACAACATTTTTCCCTACAATTAATTCAAATGCACGAAGAACAGCATCATTATAAAAAGTACCTCCTTGTACTACAATATGTGCTCCTAAAGTTTTAGTATCTCTTACTTTCATAACTTTTTGGATAGCATTTTTTATAACTGAGTATGAAAGGCCAGCAGATATATCTCCAACAGAATAGCCTTCTTTTTGTGCTTGCTTAATTTTTGAATTCATAAATACAGTACATCTTGAACCTAAGTCTACAGGCTGCCTTGAATTTATAGCTTCTTCCACAAATTCTTCAATAGATAAATTTAAACTCTTAGCAAATGTCTCAATAAAAGAACCACAACCAGAAGAACAAGCTTCATTTAGCATAATATTGTCTATTACACCATTTTTTATTTTTATATATTTCATATCTTGTCCGCCAATATCTACAATACTTGTAACATTAGGCATGAACTGTTTTGCGGCAGTATAGTGAGCGATTGTTTCAATTTCACTTAAATCTACATTTAATGCAGTTTGAATTAGTTTTTCACCATATCCTGTAACGCCACTATAACGAATTCGAACATCTGATGGCAAAACGGAATACAATTTTTTAAGCATATTTATAACACTGTTTAAAGGATTTCCCTCATTGCTACCATATAATGAATATAGTAAATTACCATCTCTATCAATTAAAACTAATTTTGTAGTGGTAGAACCGGCATCAATTCCAATAAATGCATCACCTTTATAATCTTCAAGATTACTTTTTGCAACTTTATCTTTTTCATGTCGTTTCTTAAAATCTTCATATTCGGCGTCTATTGTGAAAAGAGGTTTTAAAGGTATTGTTGTAGTATCTTTCGAAACTCTTAGCATTTCAATTTTACTCTTTAATTTTTCTACAGAAATAGGAGTAGAAGAGATAGAATCTAAAGCAGCACCTTTAGCAACTAATAAATGTGCTTCTTCAGGAATGATTGTAGTTTCAGGTGTTAAATTTAAAGTTTCAATAAATCTATTTCTTAATTCTGATAAATAATTTAAAGGACCACCTAAAAACGCAACAGCACCACGAATAGGCCTTCCACATGCAAGCCCACTAATAGTTTGATTTACAACTGCTTGAAAAATAGAAGCAGCAATATCTTCTTTTGCAGCACCTTCGTTTAATAAAGGTTGTATATCTGTTTTTGCAAAAACACCACAACGAGAAGCAATTGGATAAATTGTTTTATAGTTTTTTGCAAGATTATTTAATCCATCTGTATCTGTATTTAATAATGAAGCCATTTGATCTATAAAAGCACCAGTACCACCTGCGCAGGTACCATTCATACGCTGTTCCATAAATTGATCAAAGTATATAATTTTGGCATCTTCACCGCCAAGCTCAATTACAACATCCGTTTGAGGTATGTATTTTTCAACAGCCCTCTTACAAGCAACAACTTCCTGTATAAAAGGAAGCTCTAAAAATTGAGAAGCACTCATAGCACCAGAGCCTGTAAGAGCAATTGTAAAGTTTGCATTTGAATATTTTTCAGCAAGTTCTTTCAAAACATCGCAAACTGTATTTTTGGTATCTGAAAAGTGTCTTCTATATGACATATCTATTGTATCTAAATTTTCATTCATGATAACGATTTTTACGGTAGTAGATCCAACATCTAAACCAACATGAAGTAATTCATTCATAGCTATATATTCCCTCCTCGAAAGCAAGTAAAATAAGTTATAATTCAAATTCTATTCTATAACTAAAAAAGAAATTTGTCAATTGTAAAAAGGCTGTAAAAATCTTACAGCAGAGCGAAAAAAATAAAGTTTACATTTAATAATGTAAACTTTAAAAAATGTTATTATTGTTGATTGGTATTAGGCACTTATAAAGCATTTTTTCTAAATCTTCTGGATCAACTACAGATTTTATACAAGCATTTAACATATCTTTTGGATCTATATTTTGCAAATTTAAAAGATAATTATTTTTATAAGCAAGTTCACGAATAAATTCTCTAATAGTTCTTCCGTTTCCTTCGCGGAAGGGATGTAAAACATTTAATTCAGACATATAATAAGCCAGCCTTTTAGATAAATCTTCTTTATTTAAACCTTTCAAAAAATCTTCTTCTTTTAGCTGATTTAATAATTTTCGTAATTCTTGTTCAATGAATTCCCAATTTGCAAAACTAAATGATCCCTTTGATATATTTTCTGTTCTAAACAGTCCACTAAAAGGATATATATCTTCAAATAAAAATTTATGAATTCCAACAAAATGTTCAATATCAAAATTACCAATATTGCGATTTTGACGTAATTCAAATAATTTTACTATAACAAGTTTTCTTTCTACATCTTCTAAAATAGTGTTATCTGTAATATTTAACTTATTCTTTAAAACATTAGTATCTTTATAACAATATATAGAATTTCTAGCTTCATAGAAATCACTCATAATTATGCTCCTTCAATATATGGTTTTTTAATTTGATTTATAATATCATTCATAGAAATTTCATTAGCATAATATCTTTTTAATAGTTCAATATCTTCACCATCAACATGCATATCTTCCATTGCCAAATCTTTTTTTAAATTAGCAATATCAAATTCAAATTTTTCTTCGCTAGACATTAAATACCTCCTTAAAAACTCTACCTTACTATTATACCATAAAATAAGAAAAAAATCTATATATAAAGTAAATAATGAAGCATAAACCAATAATGACATAAACTACCAAGCATAACGAAAATATGGAACATTTCATGGAAACCAAAATAAGCATTTTTTATTGGAAACCATTTGAAACCATAAATTAATCCACCAATAGAATAAAAAATTCCACCTGCAAGAAGCCATAAGAGTGAAGAAAGCGCACCTAATTCTTTAAATATAGAAATCATTGGGAAAATAGCAATAATTACAGTCCATCCCATCGCTAAATATAAAGAAGTGGTAAGCCATCTTGGAGCTTTAATCCATATAGCAGTTAAAATAGTTCCTATAATTGCAATACCCCAAACAATTCCGAAAATACTCCAACCCCAAGGACCTCTTAATGGACCAAGGCAGATAGGAGTATAACTTGCAGCTATAAAAATATAAATCATTATATGGTCAAATTTTCGAAGTACACGAGTTGCAGTATCTCCAACATTTAAAAGATGGTATAAAGAGCTAAAAGTATATAACAAAATTAATGCTGCACCAAAAATGCTAAAACCTACAATATCCCATGCTTTTTCAGAGCTAAATTTAGCCGACATAACGATTAAAACAGCAAGTCCAGCAACAGATAATATTGCAGCAAAGAGATGAGTTAAACCACTAACAGGGTCTTTCAAATTTTTCATAATCACCCTCCGAAAAATTTAATGTAAAGGTATTTTATAACAAGGTGAGAGAAATGTCAATTTAAAAATGTAAATTATAGGAAATAAAAGTTCTAAAAATAACTTGTCTAACATAGGATAAAGTAAAATGAAAGGAAGGGAGAAAATGAAAAAGAAAAACATTATTATATTAATTTTTATTGCAATTTTAATATTGGGAGCTATTATATTATATTTAAGTGGTATGGTGGAATTAACAAACGAACAGGATGAAATACATGAATATGTACCAGAAGCAGAAATAACTGATGAGCAACTAAGAGCAACAGTTGTTAGTTTATACTTTTTACAAAAAGAAGATAATAAACTAATACCAGAAGCAAGAAGTATAGATGTAAAAGAACTTACAAAAGAACCATATATAACATTAATGAATTTATTAATTGGAGGTCCCAAAAATGAAAAATTAGTAAAAACGATACCAGATGAAACTAAAGTAAATACAATTAAAATAAATAAAAATATACTTACAATTGATTTATCAAAAGAATTCATTGAAAATCATGTAGGAGGAGCAGAAGCCGAATCTAAAACTATATATTCAATTGTAAATACAATGACACAACTAAATGAAGTAGAAGCGGTTAAAATAACAATTGACGGAGACGAAAATAGTGCATTTAAAGATGGTGCAATAAAATTTACAGAGGCATTTGTAAGGCAAGAATAATTATTTAAAAAGGCAATAGATATTGAAACATTTAATAGCCTTAGTGAAATTGCATAAAAATTTTTCAACCTGATAAAGAGAACAAATTACGTTCTCTTTTTTTGAATTTAACTGAAAACTTGTATTATTACAGCAACAATTTTTCTTTTTACAATAATATCTTTTCATAGTATCACCTTTGCAATATTAATTAACTTAATATATAATATGTAAGAAAGAAAAAATAGTGAGGAATAATATATGGATGAAGAAAGAATAGATGACTTAGAGTATAAAGGATTAAAAATTATTCAAAATAAAAATGGATTTTGCTTTGGTATAGATAGTGTTTTATTATCAGATTTTGCAAAAGAAATACCTAAAGATAGTTTAGTAATTGATTTAGGAACAGGTACAGGCATACTTGGTATTTTGCTATGTGCTAAAACAAATTTAAAAAAGATAATTGGTGTGGAAATTCAAAAAGAAGTTTATGAAATGGCAAAGAAAAGTATAAAATTAAATAAATTAGAAGAAAAATTTGAACTTATAAACTCTAATATAACTGAACTAGAAGGAAAAATAGAATATGATAGTTTCGATGCAGTAGTTACGAATCCACCATATAAAAAAATAGATACAGGATTAAAAAATGAGAATAAAAACAAATTAATATCACGACATGAAATTACAGCTAATTTAGAAGATTTTATATCCATTTCATCTAAACTTTTAAAAGATAAAAAAGTATTATATATGGTACATAGGCCAGAACGTTTAGTAGAAATAATTTGCTTATTAAAAAAATATAAATTAGAGCCTAAAGTGTTAAGATTTGTTCAACCAAATAAAAATAAAGAACCAAATTTAATTTTAATAAAAGCCATAAAGAATGCAAAAACATTTCTAAAAGTGGAAAAGACATTGTATGTTTATAAAGAAAATGGAGAATATACAGACGAAATATTAAAAATATATGGAAAGGAACAGTAATATGTTAGGAAAATTATATATAGTTGCTACGCCTATAGGAAATTTAGAAGATATAACATTAAGAGCAATACGAATATTAAAAGAGGTAGATTTAATTGCAGCAGAAGATACAAGAAATACTTTAAAATTATTAAATCATTTAGAAATTACTAAACCATTAATAAGTTATCACAGACATAATGAACAAATAAAAACAAATGAACTAATTGAACAAATAAAAAATGGAAAGAATATTGCCTTAGTTTCGGATGCAGGAACACCAATAATATCTGATCCTGGAGGGGAAATAGTAAAAAAAGCTCTAGAAGAAGAAATAGTTGTAATTCCTGTACCAGGAGCATGTGCTTTAATTACTGCACTAATGGCATCTGGAATAGATGCAAAAGAATTTACATTCATAGGATTTTTGCCACAAAACAAGAAAAACAGAAAAGAAAAATTAGAAGAAATAAAAAATGCTATTAACACAATGATATTATATGAAGCACCTCATAAATTATTAGAAACATTAAAGGATTTAGAAGAAATTTTAGAAGACAGAAAGATAATATTAGCACGAGAACTAACTAAAATACATGAAGAATACATAACAGGTACAGTAGAACAAGTAAAAAATAAAATAGATATACCTAAAGGAGAATATGTAATATTAATAGAAAAAACATCTAGAACATTACAAGAACAAGAAAAAGAGCAATTATTAAATTTAACAATAGAAAATCATTATCATTATTATGAAGAAAAAGGAATGTCAAAAAAAGAAATAATAAAGCAAATAGCAAAAGATAGGAATGTAAACAAAAATGATATATACAAACAATTTATATAATAAAAAAACAAAGTTATATTTTTAATAACTTTG
>CANQRO010000049.1 GCA_947626205.1 uncultured Clostridia bacterium | reverse complement strand
AGGTTGGACAGAAAGACCCAAAAACTCACAAGAAAACAATTAAGATACATTGGAAAATTTAATTGTTGTATTATTCTGGCTATAACATAGAAGAAGCTAGAATAATACAACAATGAATGTTAAAAAATCAACAAAATTTAAGTTGTTGTATCATTAAAGTAGCAGCAGAACAAAAAGCTAGAGCAACTTATGAAAAATTAATAAATTTATGTAAAGATGACCCAGATGTTGTAGAACCTCTTCGTTTCTTACGTCAAAGAGAAGTTGTTCACTTCCAGAGATTTGGTGAAGCTTTACGTGGTGTTCAAGATAAACTTGCAGAAAAAAAATTCTTTATGAATGGATGTAACAACAATAATAATGATTTAATGGAATGTACAAAAGATTTTGATATGGTTAATAATTATAGTCCTTGCGATAGCTTATGTAATAAACAATAATAATTGTTTTGCATATAGTAATGTTATAAATCAGGATATTATAAAATTAAACTTATTATAAATTATAAGAAAAATGGCTTCTTCATGTGTATTTTGCTTCGCAAATATGCACAGACTAATGTAACTTAACCTTGTTGTATAGCAAAAAATTTCGATTTTTCCTATACAATAAAAAAGCGGACCTATATTATTTATAATGTCCGCTTCTTATTTTTACTTATTTATTTCATCTAGAACTTTGGCTAAATATTTCATGCTTGCCATACACTGTTCCATTGTATTCCCCGTTGCTCCCACTTCTATTATTGTTGCAGCTTTACTTAAGTGTTGATTATATCTTGAATTTCTTACAATTATTGGTCTAAATAATCCAGGATATAATTCATTCGCTTTTTGTTGTACTTTTACTGCAAATTTTAAATTATCTTGCCAGTTTAAATGTTGTAAGCCTCCCCCATCTGTTCCTATTACAAACATTAATTGTGCTACCACTTCGTCTCCTATTTTTACAGATGGAGCATAATTAGGCATACTACCTACTGCATCTCTGTGTAAATCTATTATAATTTGTGTTGTGGAATTAGTAGATAAAATATTTTTTACTGTTTGTAATGATCTTCCATATGAGCCGCTATATTCTGGATAATCATGATATGTTTGGTCATGAATTACATTAAATCCATAACTACTTAATTGATTGGTAAGTTCTGTTCCAACTCTTGCTACACTGTAATTTAAATCAATGGTTCTATATGTTCCACTTGCTACATAATTAAATTGCTCTGTTGGTGTATAGCTTTCACAAGTGTGCGTATGAAAAATAATTACATCTTTTTTGTTTTCTAATGAAATGTTTGGTGTTAATATATCTATATTAATTTCTTTACTTGATTCATTTTTTATTTTAACACTTCCATATTCAGTATTATATTTAGGAGTAATATTGTTTTCATTTATTTGTGATGTTTCAACATTTGTATCTGCCTTTATTACTTGTTCAGGTTTCGTTTCATTTTTATTTTCAATTTCATTTTCCTTATCTAAACTTAAAGTATTTATAGCTCCTAATTCAACACTAAGCATCTGTTTTAGAGAAAAACCTTGTAAACTTACGCTTTTTCTACTCTCTTCTAATACTGCAATTTTATTATTTCCATCTATTTTAGGTAAAGTTTCATCTAAGCATGAAACAAAACTCATATTTTCAAAAACAGATAGAATTTTACTTTCGTTTTGATTTTTATTATCTGTTACCGTTTTTATGAAGAAAAATATACAAGTCAATATACATGCTATTATGAAATATTTTATTAAGGTTCTTAAATTAATTACTGTTACATTAATCATTCTTTTCTCCTTAGTTATAATTTATAATACATATGTATATTCAATTTTGGTCCAAACTATAACTATTTATATTAATATAACAATAAATAGCCTAAGACTTCCTGGTTTTTAAAAGTCTTAGGCTATTATGCTTAATTTAATGCTTAATTTAAAAATCACGTTCCCTTAATTCTAAGTAGATTGGCTTTTCTTCTCGTATCATAGTAGATTTCCCATGCCCTGGATATACAATTGTATCGTCTGGTAAAACTAACAATTTGTTTGTAATAGAATCCATTATTTCTATAAGACTACCTGTTGGTAAATCTGTTCTTCCCCAAGCACCTCTAAACATAGTATCTCCACTAAATAACATTTTCTCACTTTCTGAATAAAGTGATGTTCCTCCATTTGTATGACCTGGTGTATGAATTACTTGAAATTCTAAATCTCCCACGTGAATTTTATCTCCGTCATCCACTCTAGAATCCTCTTCTAATTTAATATCTGGTATTCCAATATAATAGTTTAAAGTAATTTCTGGGTTTCGTAAATTTTCACTTTCCTTTCTATGTATTAGTACTTTTGCTCCATATTTGTTTTGTAAATCTACCACTGCGCCAGTATGATCTCCATGGCAATGTGTTAAATATATATATTTTAATTTTGCATTCAATATGTCTAGCATCTCTATAATTTTTTCTACTTCACTTGCAGGATCTATAACCATTGCTTCTTTAGATTTTTCATCTACAATAATATAGCAATTCGTTAAATCCGCTAAAGTTGTTTGTAATTGTAATCTTTTTAAAATCATTTGTAACTCATATAATCAATCATATAGAAATATCAATCTATCTTAATTGATTAATCCCTTTCTTTTAAATTTTTTATATCATATTTATTGTATTATAACATAATACACTGTGGATTTATTTTCCCTTAGTTCTTTCTTTTTACTTCAAATACGCTATTTACTTTTCTAATAGAACTTAATGCTTTATTTAGTTCATCTAGGTTTTGTACTTCTACTGTAATTTCTGTTATTACAATTCTATCCTTATTAGGCTTACTTGTAACTGCAATTAATTTAGTTTTTACAGCATATATAGATTCTATAATATCTGCAAGTAAACCTACTCTATCATTTGAATATACTTCTATATCTACATTGTAGCCAGAATTCTTTTCGTTAAACCATTCTACCTCTATTATACGATCTGGATCTTGTAATAAGTCTTTAACATTGCTACATTCAGTTGTATGAATAGATACTCCCCTTCCTTTTGTTATATAGCCAATAATATTATCTCCTGGTACTGGATTACAACATTTTGATAATTTAACTAAGCAGTTATCTATACCCTTTACTACAATGCCATTTCTTGGCATGTTTTGATTTATTTTCTTCTCATTAGCTAGCGCTTCTATTTTCTCTTCCAAGTCGTCTTCTTTATGAAGTTTTTTATATTCCTCTAATATTTTTGCTATAATCTTTCCTGCAGATATTGCTCCAAATCCAACTGCAGCATACATATCTTCTTCAGTTTGATATTTATACCTATCTAATGCCACTTGCATATATTCTTGTTTATGAAGTTCAGCTTGATTTAAGCCGATTCTCTTAATTTCTTTTTCTATTAATTCTTTTCCTTTAATGATATTTTCTTCACGTTGCTCTTTTTTAAACCAAGTTAAAATCTTGTTTTTAGCAGAATTGCTTTTTACGAATTTCAACCAATCTCTACTTGGTCCTTTTGCATTATCTGATGTCATAATTTCTACAATATCGCCATTTTTTAATTTTGTAATAATTGGCATCATTTTTGAATTAATTTTGCAGCCAACCATCTTGTGTCCAATTTGAGCATGTATACTATATGCAAAATCTATTGGCGTCGCTCCGCTTGGTAATACTTTAATATCTCCTTTTGGAGTAAATACATATACTTCATCCTCGAACAATTCTGTTTTTAGTGTATTTAAAAATTCTTCTGGATCCTGCATTTCTTTTTGCCACTCTAGTGTTTCACGAAGCCATGCTAACTTATCTTCTGAAACAACCACATTTGCTTTTTTACCTTTTGCAAAACTCGCCTCTTTATATGCCCAGTGAGCAGCGATACCATATTCTGCAATGTGATGCATGTCCCAAGTACGAATTTGTACTTCAAATGGTGTTCCTTTTGGTCCTATTAATGTAGTATGTAAAGATTGGTACATATTAGGTTTAGGTACTGCTATATAATCTTTAAATCTTCCGTGGCATCGGATTATATAATTCATGTACTATTCCGAGTGCTGCATAACAATCCTTTACAGAATTTACAATAATTCTAAGTGCAAATAAATCATAAATTTGATCTAATGTGCAGTTATCTCTTTCCATTTTTTTATAGATACTATATAAGTGCTTTGCTCTACCTGTAATTTCTGCTTCTATATGTTGTAACTTCAATTCCTTTTTTATTTCTTCCATAATTTTTTCTATGAAAGTTAAGCGTTCTTCTCTTTTTTTATCTAATCCTTCTACAATTTCTCTATAATCTTCTGGATATAAATATTTAAATGCTAAATCTTCTAATTCCCATTTTAAAGAATACATACCTAAGCGGTTTGCAAGTGGTGCATATAAATCCATAGTTTCTTGAGCATTAGCAATTTGTCTATCTCTAGATAAATACTTTAAAGTTCTCATATTATGAAGTCTATCTGCTAGTTTAATTAGAATTACACGGATGTCTTTACCCATTGCTAAAAACATTTTTCTATAATCTTCTACTTGTTGTTCTTTTAAACTAGCATAATTTAACTTTCCTAACTTAGTAACTCCATCTACCATTACAGCAATTTCTTCGCCAAAATCTGTTACTAAATTTTCATATGTTGCATCCGTATCTTCTACAACATCATGCAAAAGTGCAGCACAAATAGTAGCATCATCTAGTCCAATTTCAGCTAAAGTATACGCTACTTGTAGCGGATGAAGAATATATGGTTCTCCAGATTTTCTTTTCTGATCACCATGGTGTAGAAGAGCATAGTTATATGCTTTTAATATTAATTTAGAATTAGAGCGCCAATAATTTTTTTTCATTTTGGCTATTAAGTCATTAATAGTTGCTTTTTCTTCTTCTTGCATTATTTACACATCCCATCTATTTTAAATTGATTTCATTATATCTTTTAAATTTATTTGCACATTTTCTATTCCATTAAAACTATTTATTTCTAGTACACCTACTACATCTATCTTATCACCTAGTCTATATTCGTCTACTAAAGATCCCATATTAAAGCCTATCGCATCGATTGTTAAATTATCATCCTTTAAAGTTAATTTTAAATGCTTTCCATCTGTTAAAGCCCTAATTGAATTAATTTTTAGACCTTTATATGCAAATAGTGGAACTTTATTACCTTCACCAAACGGTTCTAATTTTGTAAGTTGTTTTACAAATTCTGGTTTAATATCATTATATGTTATAACTCCATCTATATAAATTATTGGTAAAATACTATCTACTTTTTCTTCTTCAGCAATCTTATTAAAAGCGCCTTTAAATGCTTCAAAATTTTCTTCTTTTAGAGTAAGTCCTACTGCCATTTCATGTCCACCGTATTTTTCTAAATAATTACTACATTTACACAATGCATTATGCAAATCAAATCCTGGTACACTTCTACCAGAACCTTTCGCTGTTCCATCTTCAAAAGAAACTAGTATACTTGGTTTAAAATACATTTCTGTAATTTTGGATGAAACAATTCCAATTACTCCATGATGCCATCCTTTATTGCCTAATACAATAGCACTTTTTTTATACTCCTCGTCTTTTTCAATCATTTCTAATGCTTCATCTACAATATTTTTTTCTGTTTCTTGCCTTATTTTATTATATTCATTTAATTTATCAGATAAGTTTTTTACCTCATTTATATCATTTGATAAAAATATGTTAAGTGCTTCTATTTCATGTCCCATTCTTCCACAAGCATTTACTCTTGGAGCAATTCCAAATGATACTGTATTTGAATCAACTTTTTTATATCCAGCAGATTCTATTAAGCATTTTAACCCTAAATTCTTAGTAACATTAACGAGTTTTAAGCCTAGTTTTGCAATTACTCTATTTTCGTCTACAAGAGGAACAATATCCGATATAGTTCCAACACAAACTAAATCTAAATATTTTAAATATTCTGTTTCATCCAACTTTAGCTTAATTCCAAGGGCTTGAATGAATTTAAATACAACTCCAACTCCAGCTAATTGATTAAATGGATATATACTATCCTTTCTTTTCGCATCAATCACAGCTAAAGCTTTTGGCAATTCTTCTAGTGGTTCATGATGGTCTGTTATAATAGTAGTTATACCTAAGGAATTTGCAAATTCTATTTCTTCTACTGCTGAAATACCACAGTCCACTGTTATCATTAAGCGAAATCCCTTATTATAAATTTCTGTAATTGCCTCTTTATTTAATCCATATCCCTCTTCTAATCTATTTGGAATGTATGATTCTACATTCATTCCTCTTTCTTTTAAAAATTTTTGTAAAACGGAAATACTAGTAATACCATCAACATCATAATCTCCATAAATCATAATTTTTTCTTTATTTTTCATTGCATCTAAAATGCGATTTATAGCTATATCCATATTTGGCATTAAAAATGGATCATAAAAATCCTCCCTAGTAGGCTCTAAAAATTTTCGAATTTTTTCTTTTTCTACAATACCACGATTTGCCAATATGGTTGCAAGTAACTTGCTTACATTAAATTTTTCTTCTATTTCTTTTACTATTTTTTCATCACTATTATAATATTCCCATTTTTTGTTCATCCTTTTTCTCCTATTAATACAATTTGTAATAATTGTACACTATTTTAAAATATTTTTAAAGGGATTTTGGGTGTTTTTTAGTAAAACTTTTTTCTTTAAATAAATTTACTTGTTCTATTGACTATATGAATGGATTAATGTATTATACGTTTGAAATTAAGGAAATGAAATGATTATATAAAAAACAGCAAAAGTTTATTTTAACCTTTGCTGTTTTAAATTTAAGTTTTATTTTATATTTTTAATTGCATTAAGTACTGTTAAGAATGTTACCCCAGTATCTGCAAATATTGCAAGCCATATTGGTGCTATTCCTACACCACCTAAAATTAATACAACTAATTTTATAATTAATGAAAATGTAATATTGAATTTTACAACTCTCATAGCACATTTTGCGGTTTTTATTATATTAGGTAAAGCTTCTATATTATTTGAAATTAATATTCCATCTGCCGTAATACTTGCTATATTAGCTCCTGCACCCATTGCTACTCCAAAATCGCTACTTGCAAGTACTGGTGAATCATTTATTCCGTCTCCAACAAATATTACTTTTTCTCCATTTTTTCTATAATCATTAATTACATTAACTTTATCTTGTGGCAACAATGAAGCTTTTACTTTATTTATTTGCAATTTATTGCCTATTTTTTCTGCATTTTTTAAATTATCTCCTGTTAATAAAGTTATTTCTTTTATTCCTACCTCTTTCAATTTTTTAATAGCTTTAAAAGCTTCATTTCTAACATCTTCTGTAAGAATAATATATCCTGCTATTTGTTTATCTATGCTTATATAAATAGCATTTCCTAATGCATTTTCTATATTTATATTATATTTTTTTAATAATTTTTCATTTCCAAATAGTACTTCTTTTCCATCTATTATTCCGTATAGTCCATGTCCTGCTATTTCTTTATATTCACTTACTTGGCTTTCATAAATATTTTCATTATAATTTTTAATTGCTGTCCCTATTGGATGGTTTGATAGCTTTTCTAGGCTATACATATATGAAAGAATAATATCTTTACTATATGGTTCATACACTTCCAATTTTTCTACTTTCATATTTCCTGTTGTAAGGGTTCCTGTTTTATCAAAAGCAATTACCTTTGCTTTTGCAAGATTTTCAATGTGCTTTGTTCCTTTAATAATCATACCTTTTTTAGATATTTTACCTAATGCTGTAAAAAAAGATAATGGAATAGATATTACTAAACTACAAGGGCAAGATGCAACTAAAAATATTAGTGCTCTTATAAGCCATTCTTTAACATTAAGTTTGAATATGAAAGGTACAATAGTAATAAGAATTGCAATCGCTATTACTGTTGGTGTATAAACTTTTGAAAACTTTGTAATAAAATTTTCAGTTTTTCCTTTGTTATTTGTTGCTTCATATACTAAATCTACTATTTGTGAAGCTGCTGAATGAGATACATCTCGTAAGACTTTGCAAGTTATAGCACCATTTAGATTAATTCCTCCAGATAAAAGTTCCATTCCTTTTTTTGCAAAAATAGGCATACTTTCTCCTGTAAGACTAGATGTATCTATTTCAGCTTCACCATATATAACGGTACAATCAACAGGTATTTTTTCTCCTGTTTTAATTAATATAGTATCTCCGACATTAATTTCTTTTACATTTACTGTTTCTACAGTATTTTCTATAACTCTATTTGCTGTATCAGCTTTTATTTTTAAGATTTCTTTTATAGAATTGTTACTTCTATCGTTCGCTCTATCTTCTAAAAATTCTCCCAGACGATATAATAAAATTACCATACAGCTTTCTGCATATTCACCCAATGCAAATGCTGAAATTACCGCAATTGTCATTAGTGTTTCTTCTTCAAAATTTAGTTTAAATATGTTTTTTATTCCATTAAATAATAATTCATATCCAGAAAATAGAATAGCCAGCATTATAAGGTCTATTTTAAATTCTGCCACTATGGGCAAAAAAGATAGAATAAAAAATATTATTCCTAGAATATATAACCATATAGATAGTTTTTGTTCTCTTTTTTCTTCTGAGAACTCTATATTTTCATCATTGACTTTTCTTTCTTCATTGTCATAATCTTTAATCATTTTTCTACTTTTCCTCCTCTTCTAATATATGTGCTAAACTAGTAGAAATAATTTGCTCTATATGTTCATCTTTCAAACTATAATATATTTGTTTTCCATCTCTTCTATATTTTACAAGTTTCGCATTTCTTAATATTTGCAATTGATGAGAAACAGTTGACTGGTTTAAATCTAGCAATTCGCATAAATCACATACGCATAACTCTGTATTTAAAATACTACATATAATACGAAGCCTTGTATTATCTGCAAACAATTTAAACATATCAGATAATTTTTCTATTTGCTCTGTATTTGGCAATTTTACTTTATTTATTTTTTGATAATGTGGACATTTTTCCCCACAAACAAATTTAAATTCCTTTTCTTTCATTTTTTCTCCTTTTCATATGAATGTATGTTCATATATTAATATATGCAATATTTTTATATTTGTCAATATATTTTTTTAATTTTTTTATTTTTTAGCCTTTAACAATTAGAAACTATATATCAACAAAAGCTCACATCAGTTCTTTCCAAGATAGGCGTGAGTTTTCTCAAATCTATTTGCAAAACCACATTTATGGATTTGTAATTTTCTATATTTACTATACATAGATTATTAAATTTTGCCAAATGCTATCTTTTCATTATTTATTTAATAAATTCAAATAAGCTATAATATTATACAAAAAATGTTTTTATAGAAAACGAAATCCAATAAAAAGATTTAGACTGGAGCGGAGTGTTCTTATAGGAATTTTTAGAAAATGTTGATAAATCAATAGTTACACGGTACACAAAAAATCATATTTACACTATTTTATTTGAATTTTTAGTTAAAATAAAAAACAGTTAGACTGAATATTAAATCTAATTGTTTTTTACTTTTTATTTTATTCATAAAACCTATTTATGAAATATATTCTTTATTCTATCAATTATCTTCTTAAATATTGACTCTTTATATTCTACCATTGATGCATTATCAGTTATAATTTCCTCTTGTATTATTTCTGTTTTTCTATTTTTAAAAATATCGTTTGGATTATATTTTTCGTATCTTTCTTTTTCAAGTTGTTCCATATCATATTTTTCTTTTTCTTCAATTCGTTCTTTTTGATAATCAGTAGCCCAATATTTTTTGAATATATTTGCTATTATAGCTTTTGCTTCATTTGATAAATTTTGTTCTTCTAGTGTTTTATGTGGATTAATCTTAAAATCATAATCTTTTTTCATATTAGTTTTCCAAAGCAAAATTCTATATTTTGGTATTTTATTAACATCTTCTTTTTTTGTGTATTTTAATACTTCTATGACTTCTCTATATGTACAAGCATAATTTTCTGCAATCATATTTTTTCCTCCTTAGCTTTTCTAAAAGCCTAATTCTTCTTCAAGTCGTTTAGTAGCTTCTTTTAATCTCCTTTGCATATCTACATCTTCTTTATCTACGTCATATGAAATTTCTTGAAATTCCAACTCACTAACTGGTTGCATCTTCATTTCTTGTTCTTCAACTGCTTTTTTCTGTGGAGTTGGAGTATTTATTGTATGTCTTCCTAAATCTGACGCACTCCATAATTCTTCATCAGTCTTTTCACTTTCTTCAAGTGCTTTTAATATTCCAGAAGATGTTTTATCCTCATCTCTTGATTCTTCTTCAAGTTCTTTAAACCAATCACTTTCAAATATTTCTCTTATAGAGTCTAATTCTTCTTGGCTTCTACCTGAAGTATGTGTTTGCCCTTTCCAGTTAATTTCATCTATTTCATTAAAAGCGTCTAAATTCTTTTTTCTTCTCATTTCTAAACTTTTGCCCATTATTATCACATCATAATAATTATAACATTTTTACTTTTTATTTGCAAGAATTTAATAAGCATGTTTTTGTTCTATATTATTGTCGAGAAATGCGCTTTATGGGGCAAAGCTATTAAAAATGTATAACAATTAGTAGTACAGATTAGGACGTGGCGACGCGAAGCGATAGCCACACTCCCGATATGTAATACGGGAGTAACTTTATATAACTAAAACTATCTAACGTAGATATCATAGTAAATACAAGAAAAAATATAATGTAAAATACGTATCAAAATTATTAGTATGATAAAAAGTGTTCTTATAGAACTATAAAATCCTATAAGAACACTCAGACTGGAGCGGATGGCGTAGTTATCTACAACTTTTTTCTCTCTTTGACGATTGATACAATAATCAATCAATTTACTAAAGTATATCATAAATTTAATATATTGCAAGAATATAAATGCAACTTTTTTCGAAAATTTGTTCTGTTCGCTTGTATTTTATCTAATAATGTTGTATATTGGTAAACATAGGAAATGAGAATAAGCAGTG
>CANQRO010000048.1 GCA_947626205.1 uncultured Clostridia bacterium | reverse complement strand
TATTGGCATTATATGATACAGTTACTGTTCTTTCATAAAATCCATAAAGGCTTGTTGTAGCATCTGTAAATACAACTGTTGCACCATTGTCATAAGTTTTACCTGGCTTTGCTGCATTAGATGTACTCCATCCCTTTGGTGTCCAATTATTTTTTGTTGCTTGATCTAATTTAAGTGTATATCCATCTGTTTTATTGTTACTATTATAATATGCTTTTCCTGTATTTACACTTGCTGTTGAATTATTGTTATATAAGTTTACTGTTACATCTTTTGAGTAAATACCATATAATGTTAGATCTCCACTTAGTCCTAAATTATCTATTTTAGGGTTAGTTATAGTAGTATTTCCTTTTGTACCGTCAGTAGACCATCCTATTGGTGTCCATCCATCTTTTTTATTTTGGTCTACTGTGAATGTTGGATTTAATACTTGTCCATTATTATAGTATTGTTGTTTCGTTGTTACTGTTGAAGTTGTATTGTTATTATATGTTGTTAATTTTACATCTTTTTTGAATACTGCATATAAATCTATTGGTGAGTTTGCCATTATTACACTTGTTTCTACTGTTGAATTTGCTTGTGTATCTCTTCTCCATCCTACAAATATATATCCTGCTTTAGTTGCTGTTACTGTTGTAGGTTGTATACAATTATGTCCTGTCAGTATCTTTTCTGTTTGAGTATTATTTGTGTCTATGTGGTATGTTACTATCGCTCCTGATGTTACTGTTACTCCTCCAGATACTGCTTCAGATTTATTTCCAGCTTTATCTACACTTAATACATGTAAATAATATGTTCCTGCTTCTGTACTTGCTAATGTTAATAATTCTGGGTTAGTATTAAATGTTCTATTGTATTTATTTGGATCAGTTCCTATTTTTGAAGGATTTTGTGTATATATCCATTTGCTATTTTGTATATCTATTCCACTCTGGTTGTCCACAAGTGTTACTGTCGCTGTTACACTCGTTTCTGATGTTGCACTAGTTCCACTTAAATTAATTGTTGCTTCATTTGGATCATCATCATCTATTACCTTAATACTTGTATGACTACCACCATTCGTTCCATCCCATAATCTTGCATATACTGTGTCTCCATGTTCTAATTCTGTTACTATTGTTCCTGTTATCCAGCCTGCTTCTTCATAGCTATTTACTTGATATTGTATTTTCAAATTATCTGAAACATTATTTCCTTTTGTTATTGTTACTCTTGCTTTATGTGTATTTGCATCCCACATTGGTGCATTTATTGTTATGTTTCCACTTCCTCCTGCCACTGTTCCTGTCATTGTTTTGTTTGTTCCTATTCCTTCGTTTCCTGCTTTATCATTTGCTGTTACTTTTATTGTATATTCTACTCCTTGGGTTAATCCTGTGAATGTTTTACTTGTTTCTGTTCCGGTCGTATTTTGAGTATATGCATTATCTCCTTCTTCTGTTCTCTTTATTGCAAATGTATATGTTGGTATCTCATCCATTCCATATTGGTCATCATTTGATGTTACACTTGCTCTTATTTGATTTGTTCCTGTTAAATCTATTCTTACTGTTATTGTTGGTGCTATACTATCTTCTATTTTAATACTTGTATGACTACCACCATTCGTTCCATCCCATAATCTTGCATATACTGTGTCTCCATGTTCTAATTCTCCTACTGTTTCTCCTGTTGTCCATCCTGTTTCTTCATAGCTATTTACTTGATATTGTATTTTTAAATTATCTGAAACATTATTTTCTTTTGTTATTGTTGCTTTTGCTTTATGTGTATTTGCATCCCATATTGGTGCATTTATTGTTATGTTTCCACTTCCTCCTGTTACTGTTCCTGTCTTTATTCCCTTTACTTCTACTTCTAATGCATTTGTTGCATTATCTATTACTTTTACTTTTATTGCATATGGCGTATCTTGAGTTAATTGCGTATACGTGTAGTCTGTTTTTGTTTTATCTTCATTTGTTTCCCAATGGTCTCCGTTATCTTTACTATACCATATTTCTCCTATTCCACTTTCTCCGTATTTATCTGTTCCTGGTGTGTCTTTTGCATCGCTTGCATCTATTTTTATACTATTTGTTGTTGCTGTTACTTTTGGCACAAATTCTTGTGGATTCAATTTATCTATCTTCGTTATTTTTACACTCGTAAAACTTCCCTGTATTTCCGCTATGTTTGTTAAACACATATATACTGTCTTATTTTCTTCTATTTCTATTGGCTCTTTATAATCTATCCATTTTGTCCCATCGAAACTATATTGTATTTTATAATTTCCCTCTATGTTTTGCTTTATTGTTAATTTTATCTTCTCATTTGTCCACTTTTTTGGATCTATATCATATATTATATTTCCTTCTTTGTATTCAGGTACTATATCTACTTTTCCTTCTACTTTTCCTTTGTATTCTGTCTCCTTTACTGTTATATCAAATATGTACCCCTCTTTTGTTACCATTCTCGCTTTCTCTTCATTTAACTTTGCTATGTTCCCTCTTGGCACTATTTTATCTTTATATATTTGTTCTATTAATAGATCTAATGTTACTTTTCCATCATTTTCGGCCATTACTGTTGCTCTGGATATTTGTATTCTATCAATATATTCTGATATTTTATACTTTTCTCCTGTATCCATTGCCTTTTTTATTATTCCATTTTTATCTAATGCTAGGTTTAATGTTATTCCTGCCAATATTAATAATACAAGTATCGTTATTACAAGTGCTATTAAGGTTATACCACCGTTCTTTTTTCATTATTTTACCTCCGCATTTTATTTATTTCTTTCTACTTTAAAATCATACGCATTTGCATAATCTTTTGATACACCTATATTTATTTCTGCACTTCCCCCTGCTTCTAATGGCTCTATTAATCCTTCTAATCTTTCTAATTCGTTTCCTTTATCATCATATAATGTTAATACTATTGGCGTTAATCCTTTACTTTCATTTGTGTTATTTATTACTGTTCCTATTACTCTTGATACCCCTTCTCTATGTGTTAATTCTATATTACTTATTTCTAACCCTTCTAACTTCTTTGTTTCTTTCAATTTATTACTTACATTTAATTTTGTTCCATCTTCTAATACTTCTACATATTTTTCCGTTACTTCATTTCCTGTAGTTTCCTTATCTTTTCTATTACCTTTTAAAAGTAATATTCCCCCTATTATTAGTATTCCTACTATAATGATTATTAATATCATTCTTTTTTCTTTTCTTTTCATTCGTTTTTCCTCCTTTTTAATTTACATATGTTTTAATGTAATAATTATTCTTTCATATGCCAATACATTATGAAATCATTTTATATCAACTTATATTACCTTGTCAACGTTTTTATAGCTTTGTAATAATTTGTTATTTTATTGTAACATTTTAATTATTTTACATTGTCTTTATTCATTATGGTATAATAATTGCTATTCATAATCTTCTAATGCACTATTCAATTCTTCTCTACCATAAATTCGTATACCCATTTTTAACTTGTTCCTATCTTGTTCAGTTAAATATTCTGTTGATATATCTGTCTCTTCTTCTAATTCTTCCTCATTCAAATCATTTACATGATATACCACAATAACTCCATCTTTTTCTCTCAATATATAATGTTCATTACAACTTTCTTCTTCATTTTTCATTAAAGTTATTTCATGAGGATAAAATGTTTCAATAGTCCATCCTGGGTATTTCTCTTCTAATTCTTCACTAGTTAAATTTACATACTCTTCTGGAATCGGTATATAATCTTGTATATTATGATTGCACTCTTCATAATGTGTTTTGAAAACAAGTAAAGCATTTGGAGAAGTTTTTTCCTTTTCTACTGCACTTACATTAATATCTACAATATTAGTTTCAATTTTATTTTCGGTATTAATTGTTCTTGCATTTTGGATTTCATAAGTTTCTAAATTATTATTGTTCGAATCAATAGTATTAAATAAAAACATTCCTACAAATATAGCCACAATTATAATTACAATGAAAACACATGCATAAATCCACTTATTCATATTTTCCCTCTTTTCAATATTTTCCAATTTTTAATAGTATTTACAAAAGAGAGTATTTTTATTCATTTTATCTATTTATATTTATTTGCGTTTTTACTTTTATTTGCCCTTTTTTACTCACTAGAATGCTTACTTCTCCAACTTCATCCGTTCTATATGTCCTTATTTCTAAACTTTTTAGCCTTTCTAATACCTCTTTATTGGGATGCCCAAAATTATTATTTTTTCCTACTCCTATTAATGCAATTTTGGGCTTTACCTGATTTAAAAATTCTAATGTACTAGAAGTTTTAGAACCATGATGTGGTACTTTTAAAACTGTTGAATTTAAAATATCAGTGTTCTTATAAATTTGTAAAAGCTCTTCTTCTGCTTCTTTTTCAATATCTCCCGTTAAAAGCATACTAAATATTCCGTATTGTAGTTTCATTACAATTGAATTATTATTTAATCCGGTAAATTTTAAGTTTTTATTCGGATATAAAACAGTTATTTCTAAATCATTACATAAAATAATTTTGTCATTCTTTTTAATTATTCTAACTGGTATATTTTTTTTATTAACTATACTCATAATATTAGAAAGCTCATCAGAAATTTCTTTTTGCCTTGAAATAATTATTTCTTTAACTTTTATTTCCTTTAAAATTTGGCTTAAAGCATTACAATGGTCAGAATCAAAATGAGTAATTATCATAATATCAATTGTTTTAATTTTATGATTTAACAAATATGGTAACAGTGTCTGTTTCCCAATATCATAATCACTATTTGTAGCTGTGCCACCGTCTATAAGAATATTTTTACGGTTTGGAGTTATTATCAATGTACAGTCACCTTGCCCTACATCTAAAAAGTGAACTTCTAAACATTTTGGAATATTATTTATAATAAAAATTGTAAGTAATATAGTACAAATTACAATTACTACTATTTTCTTATTCTTTATTAATATATCTTTTACTTTTATTAAAATTAATAATATTCTTTTTTCAATTCTCCTTTTATATTTTTTCTGCAAAATATATCTAATATACAATATCACAAATAAAGCAGTATAATATAAAATAACTGCAACTATACCTGGATTTATCACATATATATGTGATAGTGGAATTTCAGAAAATATTTCTGATACCTTTATTAATCCATTTAAAAGTATTTCTAAGCAGTTTATAATTAAATTTGTTATAATTGGTATTTTTATTGGAATACAGCACATAAATCCTAAAATTATTATTATTCCAATAAATGGAGAAATTAAAATATTAGAGAAAATAAATGTTAATGATATTTTATGAAAGTTTACTATTTCAAGTGGAAGAATTATTATTTGACATGCAAAACTTAAACTTATTATATTTTTCATCATGTTATAAATATTTTTAAAAATAGATACCTTAGTTTCGGTTTCGTATGAAATTTGATTGATCTGTTTTAATTTTGAAAATATGATGATTCCTATTGTAGCTCCAAAAGATAAAAGTAATGAAATAGATGTAATTTTAAACGGATTTTCAATTAATATTACTAATAATGCAATTGTTAAATTATTTATGGTATCACTTCGTTTATGAATAATATTAGCAAATATTGCTAATATTGCCATTATTACTGCTCTTTCAACTGATGGTGTACTTTCAGATAACATCATGAATAATATTAAAAATAGAATTATTATTATTTTTTTTATATTACTTCCGTAAATCAATTTTATTTAACAAAAAAGCAATAAATGTCATAATATATGTTACATGCATTCCTGAAACTGCTAATATATGTGCAATACTACTATTTTGGAAATCCTCCACAATTTTTTTATCTAGTAAATCATCTTTTCCAAGCAATAATCCTAAAATTAAACTTTGATGATTTTCGTTTTCGATTTTTGTTTTTATTTCACTTACTATAATATTTTGTAATTTATATATTTCTGTATTCAGAAAAAATGTATTATTTTCTTTAATTATTTTTAGATTATCTACCTTTATTTTTCCAACAATGCCTATGCTTCGTAAATATTCTTTATAGCTAAAACCTTTATCGTTTCTAGCAACTTCTGGAATTTGAAATTCTCCATATACAATAACTTTACTACCATAATTTAATGGATTTATATTTTTACTATTGCTTATACTTAATATTGCTGTAGTACATTTTGTTTCATCACCTATTTTTTCAATTTTTATTTTATATTCTGTTTTATAATCTTCTATAATTGGATTTGAAATCACAGTACCTATATATTCATTAGAATTTTCCATTTTAAAAGTAATTTTTTCTTCATTTATTAAGTTTATTCTAACTAGCAAAAATGAAATCGTTAAACTAATTATTATATATAAAATTGCTTTTTTTATTTTAAGTATATTTACATATCTTGAAATATTTTTATTGCATTTAGAAATATGTATAAACATTTTTAGAACCATAATATTTAAAAATACTATAAAAATAGCTATACTGTTTTTACAGTATAGCCCAAAAATAATTCCTAAAATATACCCTAAAAGTATAAGTAAAAGTGGTCTTTTTATCATATGAAACCTCGTATTTCTGGTTCCATTTCCCCTTAATTTTTAAATGAATCTATTAGCAGTTACATATCTTTCTACATATGATCCACTATTAAGTGAAGATTCAATTACCCCTGTCTTTTCTGTTGATGCATGAATGAATTTGCCATTTCCTATATAAATTCCGCAATGACCTATTCCTTCATGTGTCTTATAATTACTAAAATATACTATATCACCTGGTTGTAAATTTCCTTTTTCAATTTTTTGTCCAAGTTTAGATTGTGCTGTTGCAGAATGTGGTAAACTTATTCCAAAATGTTTATATATATACATTGTAAACCCAGAGCAATCAAAACCTGTATTTGGAGAAGATCCACCATAAACATATGAATATCCTAAATATTGTTTAGCAAAATTTACAATTTCTTCACCCTTACCTAAAGTAATATTTTTAGTTTCTTCGTTATTTTGTACTGTAGTACTACTACTTTGTTGCGTATTATTACTTTGTGTTACAGTACTATTTTCTGTTATAACTGAATTGTCTAATGTTGTTTTAGATTCATTATTAACTGTCTTTTTATTTTCTACTAAATTATTTTCATCTACAGTAGCTTTATCATCTACATTTTTTGTACTTCCGTACATTTTCATTTTGTTTACTAACTTCTACATGTGTTACATTTGCAATTTTATCCATACTTCTTTGGATTCCACCTCTTGAAGTTGTTTCTTTAGTATTATCTTCTTTTATTTCTAAATTTGTTAACAATACCCATGCATTTTTTCCATTAATATCTACGTATGCCCATTTATTTAACATTTCTACAACGAACACTTCTTGTTGTTTTTCAAGTACTTCAATTACTTTAGAACTTATTAATGGTCTTACATATAATTTTGAATTGCTTTTTATTGTAGCAACTTTGTTTTCGGCTACACTATTTCCTTCACTTTCAGTTGGTGTTGTTTCAGATGTTTCTGTATTTACGTTTGTTTCTTCATTTTCATTCTTTCCTTCTGAAGTTTGTGGTTGTTCTTCAGTTTCTTTGTTTGTGGTTGTTTCACTTTCAGTTAAATTACTTGTAGTTTTATTATCTGATTCTTCTTTATTAGTATCTATCATTTCTACATATTCTGCTTTTACATAGCCTTTTATTTTATTATATTTTACTTTATAATATTCTTCATTATCACTCTCTAGTATTTCAAATTCATCACCCTCTGGTATAATTTCCAATATTGTAGTTTTTTCTTCGGCTGTTTTTCTAAGTTTTAAAGCTTCTTTTGCCTTTCCATTTTGTGCTGCAAAGCTACTATTAGAAAATATACATACTACTCCCATTATAATTAATGTACTAATTATAATACGCTTAACTGACGCCATACAAAATACTCCTTTTTTTGCAATTTTATCTTAGTATATAATTAAATTTTTAAATTGTCAATTTTAAATTAGTCAATTTATTTGCTTATTTTTTAATTTAACTCATTATTCTACTATATATTTAATTTAACTTATTATTATAACGTATTTTAATTTAAGTTATTATTTTAATACATTTTTATTTAACTTAAACTTAATATATTTTAATTTAACTTAAACTTGATCATGTTGTTATTTAATTATTGCTTATTTAATTCTTTCTATTATACTGCTACATTTTTTGCAAATATCTTCCTCGTTTATATTTTTTAGATTTCTATTTTCCATCAAAATATTTCCATGTACTATTGTAGTTTTTACATTAGTACCTTTTACATTGTATACAATTTGTGAGAAAATTTGATTAGTTGGCATTGTTAATACATCATTTAAGTTTAAAATTATTAAATCTGCTAATTTTCCCTCTGTAATACTTCCTGTTACATCATCTAAATTTAAAGCTTTTGCTCCATTTATTGTTGCCATTTTTAACACTTCATAAGCAGGCATTTGTTTTGAATCTCTTAATATACCTTTTTGCAAAAGTGCTGTATATTTCATTGTTTCAAACAAATCTAAATTACTGCCGCTTCCTTGTCCATCTGTGCCTAAAGTTACTGTAATTTCATTATCAAGCATTTTAGAAATTTTAGCTATACCGCAACCCAATTTTAAATTACTTACAGGGCAATGAGAAACATATATATTTTCTTTTGCTAGTTCTTTTATTTCTTCATCTTCTAATACAACTGAATGTGCTAGTATAACATGCATTCCCTTAAAATATTTTTTTATTAATTCTACAGGACTTTTTACATTATATCCATTCTTAATATCTTGAACTTCTTTATCATTTTCACAAAAATGTATATGAATTGGTAATTCATATTTTTTAGCTAATTCTACACATTTTGGAATATAACTATCATTACTTGTATAGAATCCATGTATTCCAATATTAAAAGTAATTCTTTCATCAGTATTTTTATATTTATTAATTAAATCTTCTAATTCTATAATTCTATCTTCTCCATCATTTCCTAAGCTCATTAATGTTCTTGTTGTTTGTAATCTAATTCCTATTTCTTTTGCAGCTTTTATAATATCTTCTGTCATAAAATACATATCATTTATAGTAGTTGTTCCTGTTTTTACCATTTCAATAAAAGATAGTAATGATGCATTATATATATCTTCATTTGTTAGTTTATCCTCCATTGGCCAAATCTTTTTTTCAAGCCAGTCTTGTAAATTATATCCATCTACAGTCTCTCTAAATATACTCATTGGTACATGCGCATGTGTATTTATAAGACCTGGCATAACTATTCTATTGGTTGCATCAATTACTTTATCTACTCTATCATTTATTTCTCTTTCTATTTTTTTGATTTTTTCATCTTCAATTAAAATATCTATCTTTTCTTCAAATTTCTCTCTTATTGAATCCATCGAAATTAAATTTGCATTTTTAATTAATATTTTCAAGATTTTACCTCCTATTATTTGATATGTATTTATTCTACTATTGTTTTTTATATTTTGCAATGCTTTATAAAATTATTGCAAGGTTAAGATAAGATAAAAGCATTTTAAACAAAGTAAAATTTTTTAAATGTGAATTTTTCTATTAATTTTAAAAGTTCATAAATAACAAAAAAGCAAGATGCTTACAGTTTTTGTAGCTCTTGCTTTTTTATATTTATTTATTTACTATGCTATAATATCAGCAACAATTCCTGAGCCGACCGTACGTCCGCCTTCACGAATAGCAAATCTTAATCCTTTTTCAATAGCAATTGGAGTAATAAGTTCAATTGTCATTGAAATGTTATCTCCTGGCATTACCATTTCTGTTCCTGCAGGTAATTCAATAACACCTGTAACATCTGTTGTTCTGAAATAGAATTGTGGTCTGTATCCATTAAAGAATGGTGTATGACGTCCACCTTCTTCTTTTGTTAATACATATACTTCAGATTTGAATTTTGTATGTGGATTGATTGTTCCTGGTTTTGCTAAAACTTGACCTCTTTCAATGTCTTTTCTATCAATACCTCTTAATAGAACACCAATGTTATCTCCAGCTTCAGCTTGGTCTAGTAATTTTCTAAACATTTCTACACCAGTAATAACTGTTTTTCTTCTTTCAGTTGTTAAACCGATGATTTCAACTTCGTCAGAAAGTTTTACAACACCTCTTTCTACTCTACCTGTTGCAACTGTTCCACGTCCTGTAATTGTAAATACGTCTTCAACTGGCATTAAGAATGGTTGGTCTACTGGTCTTTCTGGTGTTGGAATGTAGCTATCAACTGCATCCATTAATTCTTTTAAGCAAGCATATTCTGGTGCATTTGGATCTGTTGATGTACACTCTAGTGCTTTTAAAGATGAACCTTTAATAATTGGAATTTCGTCTCCTGGGAAATCATAGCTTGATAATAAGTCTCTAACTTCCATTTCTACTAATTCTAATAATTCTGGATCATCAACCATATCGCATTTATTTAAGTAAACAACGATATATTTAACACCAACTTGTCTTGCAAGTAAGATATGTTCTCTTGTTTGAGGCATTGGTCCATCTGCTGCAGATACAACTAATATTGCACCATCCATTTGTGCAGCACCTGTAATCATGTTTTTAACATAATCTGCGTGTCCTGGGCAGTCTACGTGTGCATAGTGTCTTTTTTCTGTTTCATATTCAACGTGTGCTGTATTAATTGTGATTCCTCTTGCTTTTTCTTCTGGAGCACCGTCGATTTGATCGTATGCTTTGTAGCTAGCCTTTCCTAATAAACTTAAATATTTTGTAATAGCTGCTGTTGTTGTTGTTTTTCCGTGGTCAACGTGACCGATTGTTCCGATATTAACGTGTGGTTTTGTTCTTTCAAATTTAGCTTTTGCCATTTTTGAATTCCTCCTTACTTTTTATTTTTATTTTTTAAAATTTAATAACAAATTTAATTTCGCTTGTATTTTATAACATTATCAACAAAAATGCAAGCATTTTAAAGAATTTTAATTTAATTTCAGTTTAAAAACATCAATTTTATGTTTTACATTATTCTTCTTTTTTAGCACGAGAAGCAACAATTTGATCTAATACTGATTTTGGTACTTCTTCATAATGAGATGGTTCCATTGAATATGTTCCTCTACCTTGTGTTTTTGAACGTAGGTCTGTTGCGTATCCAAACATTTCAGATAATGGAATAAATCCAC
>CANQRO010000047.1 GCA_947626205.1 uncultured Clostridia bacterium | reverse complement strand
GACAATTGCAGGATTAAAATCTTTTGATGAAGATATTATTCTAATAGCAGGAGGCTATGATAAACACTTAGATTATGAGCCATTAGCTAAGCCAATTGTAGATAAAGTAAAAGGATTAATTTTAATTGGGCAAACATCTGCTAAAATTAAGAATGCTGTAAATAATGAGTTAGAAAAACAAGGTAAAGAATTACCAATATATGAATGTAACGAATTCTCTCAAATTGTAGAAGTTGCAAAAAGAATTGCAAAACCAGGTCAAGTGGTGTTATTCTCGCCAGCTAGTGCTAGTTTTGATTTATTCAAAAATTTTGAAGAAAGAGGTAATACATTCAAAAAATTAGTAAATAATTTAGCCTAAAGGCATAAGTAGTAACTTTATAATTATAAAAAGCATATAATACCATATGAATTAACTAGGAGGGAAAAACTATGCTAGAACAAAATCCATATGAAGTTTATATGCGAAGTGTATTAGGCTATATGCCGCCTTATAATGCACAGGAAGATGAATTATATAATACAAATGATTATTACATATTTAATAGAAATATGACATTTGAAAATGAAGATAATTCACGTCTGGAACAATTTTATCCAGATATTTACAGAAGAGTTTATCCTTTAATATGTGAACAATGCAAAAGTGTAAATATGGAAGCATTAACAGATGAAGTAATAGAAAGAATGGTGGACACAGTATATAAAACTATTGAAGTAGATTTAAAAATTGAAACAAGAAATGTAAAAGCAGATGATAGACAATATAATAATGCAAGAAATAATTTTCTTAGGGATTTAATTAGAATATTGATATTAAGAGAAATTATAGGAGGAAGTCGTCCAAAACCACAACCACCGCGACCACCATTTCCAGGAGGACCACGACCACCATATTCACAACAAATTAAACCAAGATAGGTATTTTAAATTGTTAATATTTATATAAAAAAATAGCAAATTTATATATAAAATTTGTGTAAAAATATAATATATTCTAGAAAGTGAAAATTATACAAAAATATAATATATTCTAGAAAGTGAAAATTATACAAAAATATAATATATTCTAAAAAGTAAAAATTATATAAAAATATAAAATTTATATAATTGCAAACTTTTTTAGAATATATTTTTTTGTTTTGCAAAAAATAATATCGTAGATTATTTGAAAGGATGGTTTTCATATGGAAGTAAAAGATTGTATGACAAAAAACGTTTGTTGTTGCACTCCAGAAATGAATGTTGCTGATGTAGCTAAATTAATGTGTAATAACCATGTAGGATGTATACCTGTTTGCGATGATAATAATTGTGTAGTAGGAGTTTTAACTGATAGAGATGTTATATTACGTACAATATCTTGTGATAAGGATGCAAAAACAACTCCTGTTTCAGAAGTTATGACATGTGGTGTATGTTCATGTTCACCAGATACGACAGTAGAAGAAGCTACAAAACTAATGTCAGATTTTCAAGTTCGTAGAATTCCTGTTTGTGATCAAAATAATAAAATTGTTGGAATTTTAACATTAGGAGATTTATCTCATAATGACCATAAAGTTGGCGAAAAAGAAATATGTAATACATTGGGAAATATCTGTAATTGCAATAACAATCCACAAAATGCTGAATAATTATTAGATAAAATAATATAATAATAGAGGTAGAATATTCTACTTCTATTATTATTTAAAAGATTAAATCTACATAAAGAGGAATGAAATATGGTTGTTGATATGGGATATTGGACAAAAGTAGCAAAAAGAATAATACTTCTTGCATTTAGTTTACTAGGTATATATTTGGCTTTTCGATTAGCTATATTTTATATGCCTTTTTTAATAGCATTTATTATATCTTTATTTATTGAACCTATTGTTAAATTTGTACACAAAAGGACAAACTTTACAAGGAAAACAAGTGCAATTATTGTATTAGTATTTGTATCTATTATACTGATTGGACTTTTTGCATGGGGAATTACAGCATTTATTCAAGAATCTTCAGTACTCTTAAAAAGCCTAAATCAATATATAGAAATAGCATATAATAAAATGCAAGATGTAATAAATAGTATAGATTTTACAAAAATAAAAATTCCAGAAGATGTAACAAATGTTATTAAAAATTCTCTATGGGATTTTATTGGTACTATTTCTACATGGGTAAAAGAATTTTTAACATCTATGCTAAATTTATTAACACAAGTTCCAACTATAGCTATTTATGTAGGAGTTTCAATTGTTGCAATATATTTCATATGTACAGATAGAATATATATTTTAGATCAATTAGAACATCATTTACCTAAAGAATGGGTAAAACGAATTGGAAAACACACAAGAGATTTAATTATAAGCTTAGGGAGTTACTTAAAAGCAGAAGCAACTTTGATTTTAATATCATTTATAATTTCATTGATTGGTTTATATATATTAAAATTTACAGGCTTTGCAGTAGGATATCCTCTTCTTGCAGCTCTTCGGTATAGGGTTTGTAGATGCACTTCCTATTTTAGGCTCTGGAACTGTTATGATACCTTGGGCAATTATTTCAGCTATTAATGGAGATATTAATTTAGCACTCGCAATATTAGCTTTATGGATTGTAATGACAGTAGTTAGACAACTTGCAGAACCAAGAGTAGTAAGTAACCATATTGGAATACATCCTATATTTACTTTAATTGCAATGTATACAGGTTTTAAAGCAATAGGAGTTCTTGGAATGTTTATAGGACCGATTGTGCTTATTATATTAAAAAACATATTTGCAACCATGATAGATAAAGGTGTAGGAAAAGCAATTTTTGATAGATAAGAAATGTAAGAAAAATAAGTTTAATAAATAATATTACTAAAATATATTTGATAAATAAAAGTGTAATGAAAATATATTTGATAAATAAAAGTGTAATGAAAATATATTTGATAAATAAAAATGTAATGAAATAATTTGTAAAGAATAAATGTGTAGTTTGCAATATACTACACATTTATAAATTATTCCATTATACATGGATCTATAATATCATATTTTCTTATATAATCCTTATTTTCTGTATTATCTTTCATTACCTCAGATTTATTTTTCCTTAAAAATTCAATAATCTGGTAAACATCTATCCAAATTTGATTTGTTCCATCTTTTTGTACCTCATCAAAAATTAATTGCATTCCAAAGTGCAGGTGGGGGACATTAATGTTATTTACATTCTCTTTTGTACTATAACCTGTCATACCAAGATAACCTATTACGTCACCAGCTTTTACAACTTGACCTTCTTCTAAATCTTTTACATATGGGTGATCTTTTCTAAGATGTGCATAGTAATAATAACGTTTTTTATCAAAACTTCTAATACCAATTCTCCAACCTCCATATTGGTTCCAACCAAGAGCTTCAACAATTCCAGATTCTACAGCAATTATAGGGGTACCAATTGATCCCATTAAATCGTTTCCTAAGTGTACACGTTTATATCCATATGAACGACTATTTCCAAAATCATCATAATGGCTGAAACTATATTTTTTTGCAATAGGTAAGAAGGCTTTAACACCATATTTTTTTACATATGTTTTTTCATCTGTACCAGCATTTGGAATTTCTACCTCGTATTCTCCAATAAATTCATGTAAAACTGCATCAAAAGCTTCATAATAATACGAATAATTTTTTAAATCTTTAGATAAATCTTCCATAGTTGTGCCATTATTTAATTGATTAATTAATTTTGTTAAATCATTTTGATTAAATTTTTTAAAATTTCCTCCATATTTACATGCAAGATAGCTTAGAAGTTCTATCCAGTTATATTTAACTTTTGAATCTTTATTATGCGAATCTATATCATATTTTGAAGTTTTTTCAAGAACTTCATAAGTTGCACTAAAATCTACCCATTTTATATAGTTTTTCTTTTCAGAAGTAGTTTCATTGATAGTATTTTCCCAAATTAAACTAGAAGAATTTGCTGGTAAAGAAATAGGATATAAAATGGATGCAATAATTAAAGTAATTAAAATTATAATAACGATAAAAGCAAAAAGAATATAAGATTTATTTATTTTAACAGAGTGAATAAACAACAAAATACACCTCGTAATATGTATATGAAAGCAAAATAATAATATGCAATATGCTAATATTGTAAAAATTTACATAAAGTGGTATAATTATAATATAACCATTTTTTTTAAATCTCTCGCACACTAAAAGCAAAGGAGAAACATTATGAACAAAAAAGAATTTTTATCCATTTTGCTTTCTGAATTGAAGCGGATGGAAGAAGATCACATTTCGGAGGAAGCTGAAAAAGGAAACTACGAAAGAGTCGACGAAATTGTGGAAAAAGTCGATTACGACTTTTTATCAGAGTATATGCTGGATGGAGAGTTTGAACTAATCCGTGTAACTGAAATACCAGAGCAGTATAGATCGACTTTTGCTTTCTTCATTTATGGGGCACGAAATATACGTGTTCCAGATTTTGAAGATGATTTGGATTTGTATCTGATATATAATATTGAAGAACTTATAGATTGGCTTTCGAGTAAAGGCGGTGTAAGCAAAATTATAGGAAAAACCTTGGAGAGCACTTCTATGAGTGAATATGTAGATTTCTCAGAATTGATAGATGATTATAATGGTTAAAATATTGCGAGAGAAAAATAAAAGACTGGCACTGGCTTTTTTGCAGTGCTAGTCTTTTTAATTGAAATTTACAAAAATTATGCGTGAATAATTTAAAAGTTTATTTTAAAGCATAAAAAACATATTGATTTTTTTATAAAAATAGCATAAAATATAAATGTATGAGAAATTTGAGTATATAAAAAAGATTTAATAAATAGGAGGTAAAAAATATGGATTTAAAAGGAACAAAAACAGAAAGAAATCTAATGGAAGCATTTGCTGGAGAATCTCAAGCAAGAAATAAGTATACATATTATGCTAGCAAAGCTAAAAAGGAAGGATATGAACAATTAGCTGCTATATTTTTAGAAACAGCAGATAATGAAAAAGAACATGCAAAGATATGGTTCAAACTATTACATAATGGTGAAGTGCCTTCAACTGTAGATAATTTAAAAGACGCAGCTGATGGTGAAAATTATGAATGGACAGATATGTATGATCGCATGGCTAAAGAAGCAAAAGAAGAAGGCTTTGATCATATTGCATATCTATTTACAGAGGTTGGAAAAATAGAAAAGGAACATGAAGAAAGATACAGAAAATTATTAGATAATGTTGAAAATGAGCTAGTATTTAGCAAAGATGGAGATCGTATTTGGAAATGTAGAAACTGTGGACATATAGTAATTGGTAAAAGTGCTCCAGAAGTATGTCCAGTATGTAATCATCCAAGGGCATATTTTGAAATAAAAGCAGAAAATTATTAAACTAAGCTTTAAAAATGTTTAATTTTAGTTAGACTTAATATCAATAAATAAAAGTCATATGTTATAATACCTTAAATTAGGTAAATATAACATATGACTTTTCGTTTTTAATAAATTAAGTATTCTATATTAATATTTATTTAGATGCAAATTTTTGCTTTACTGTATCAATTTTTGTTTGTTCAACAGTTTGAGTTTTGTACCAACCTTTTTCTGCCATTAAGTTATAAATTTTATTTTGAATATTTAAACTTTCATTTAAAGCATCTTTAAATGCACAGTGTACTTCAGCTGTTGTAGATTCTATACTTCCATGAAGGTACAAATCACAAACGCCTTTAATAATTAATAATTCTTTTTCCATTAAATCTTTATCTTCCATAAGCTCCTCCTTATAATAAATTTAAAAATTTGTTAAATAATTCTGTGTGCTTTTGTACTAATTCTCCCATGTAAGAAGAAAGAGTAGGATCTGTTAAGTCTGTTGATGCTTTTTGAGCACATTTTTTCATAAAATCCTCATGTCCTAAAGCATCTTCAACATATAAAAGTTCCTTACTTGTCATAATAATCACCACCTAGTAAGATTATTTCCAAAATGTAAAAACTTATACAGATTATGGAAAAATATATGGAACATATTTTTATAAATTTTATAAGATATATTAGGAAGGTGTTTTTATGGAATATAAACAATTTTTAAATGCAAGAAATTATATATATAGATTTAATGAAATATTAAATGAAATGGCTTATAAAATGTTAACTAGACGAAGTACGGATAATATTACAAAATATTTTATAGAATGTATGATACCACATCACCAAGCAGCAATATATATGAGTGAAAATTTATTAAAATATACTCAAAATAGCGAATTATGCAAAATTGCACATGATATTATAAGAATGCAAACAGTAGGAATTGGACAAATGAGGGAAATATATAGAACAACTTTGAAATGTGAAAATTCTAAAAATGATGTAGATTGCTATATAGCAAGATATATGAATATTACACATAATATGATTAATAAAATGAAAAATTCACCAAGAACTTGTAATATAAATTTAGATTTTATAGGGGAAATGATACCACATCATGAAGGAGCAATTAAAATGTGTGAAAATTTATTGAAATATTGTGTTGATCCAAGGCTAAAAATTGTGGCAGATACTATCATAAAAGAGCAATCACAAGGAATAAAAGAATTAGAAATGTTAAAACAAAATATATGTAAATAGAAAATGTATGTAAATAGAAAATGTATATAAATTAAGGCTTTCTTGTAGAAAAGTTTGATTTTATTTTGACTGTTGCTATGTTTTATTTACAATAAAATATAAAATAAAGATTTAGTAAATAAACTAAATGGAACAATTTTAAGAGTCAGTACTTAGAAACATATAAAATAAAGCAAAATTTAAGAAGTTAATACTGTGTGTATTACTTCTTTTTTTATGATATAGGAAAATTTTTAAATTTTACATATTATATATTTACAAAATACCCCCATAGGGTATATAATGTCTGTCAGGTGGTGAAAATATGAAAGATGAAAATTGTTGCAATAAAAAAACTCATAGAACTGATGAAGAAAAAAAGATAATAAATAATAGAATAAGTAGAATAGAAGGTCAGTTAAAGGGGATTAAGAGAATGGTTGCAGAAGATACATATTGTAAAGATATTTTAGTTCAACTATCTGCAATTGAGAATTCTATTAAAAGTTTATCAAATCATATGCTAGAGAAACATTTATATAGTTGTGTGGCAAAAGAATTAGAACATGGAAGTACAGATATAATAGATGAGTTAATAGGATTATTTAAAAAATTTAATAAAGCGTAAAGAAGGGAAGAATATTATGGGATATACTTTTGAAAGAAAGGTTAATTATTATGAAACAGATAAAATGGGGGTTGTACATCATTCCAATTATATTAGATATATGGAAGAAGCTAGATGTGCTTGGCTTAAGGATGCAGAAATGCCTTTTGAGTCTTTAGAAGAAAATAATATAACTATTCCAGTTTTGGGAGTAAATTGCGATTATAAATATCATGCTACATTTGGGGACACTATAATAATAAATCTATTTATGAAAGAATATACAAGTGTAAGAATGACTGTTGGATATGAAATGAAAGATAAAAAAACGGGGAAAATACTTCTTACAGGAGAAACTAGACATTGTTTTACCAATAAAGCTTTAAAGCCTATAAGTTTAAGAAAACATGCACCAGAGTTTGATATTAAGTTTCAAAATTTATAATAAAAAAATTAGTATAGTAAATTTTTAAAGAATATTATCAGTGAAAGTAAGGAGAAAAAATGAGCTTTTTAAATATTAAAACACCTAAAATAAAATTTAATAAAATGAAATTAGGTAATAATATATTAGATGATTTACAGGATATAGATTATGAAAAATTAGAAAGAAAAAATGTAAAGCATAGAAATACGCCATATGAAGATATGACACATTATAAAACAGTAAAAGAATTCTTTTTAAAATCTATCGAAGAATATCCTAACAATCCGTGTATATTAGAGAAACCATCTCATAAAGAACCATATAAAGAAATTACTTATAGGGATTTTGGAAAAGATGTAATTGGACTTGGAACAGCCTTAATAGATGTATTAAATCTTAAAGGTAAAAGAGTTATTATAATTGGAGAAACGCAATATGAATGGTATGTATCATATATGGCAATGCTATGTGGAGTAGGAATAGCTGTTCCAACGGATAAAGAATTGCCTGTAAATGAATTAGCTAATGTTATAGTTCGTTCAAATGCGTCAGCTGTTATATATTCACGAAAACTTGAAAGTATTATAAAAAAGATAAAAGAAAAAAATTTAGGTGTACAGTATTTTATACAAATGAAATCTTATGAAGAATTAAAAGATGAAGAAATTGGATTGAACTATTTAATAGAAAAAGGAAAAAGAATAGTTGAAAATGGAAGTGATTATTTCGAAAAAATTGAAATTGATCCAGAAGAATTTAAAATACTATTCTTTACATCTGGTACTACATCTAATTCAAAAGGAGTTATGTTAAATAATAGAAATTTAGCAGAAAATATTAATGCAGTATCTGCTTATGTAAAAATATATCCAGTAGATAGATTGTTTTCTGTATTACCATTGCACCATTGTTATGAATCAACCATTGGATTTTTACTACCAATAGCGACAGGAGCATCTATTGCAATATGTGAAGGACTAAAATATATTGTTCCAAATATACAAGAATCAAAACCAACAGGAATATTAACAGTGCCGTTGCTTGTTGAAAGTTTATATAAAAAGATAAATGAAAAAATAGTAAAGAGTAAAAAAGACAAATTAATTGCTACTATGATTTCTGTTACTAATGCCTTGAAAAAAACAGGAGTAGATATTAAGAAAAAAGTATTTAAAGAAATTTATGATAATTTAGGTGGAAATTTAAGAATTATAGTATCTGCTGCAGCACCAATAGATAAAAAGGTAGGTACATGGCTAGAAGATATAGGAATTAACTTTTTACAAGGGTATGGTTTAACAGAAACAGCTCCAATATCTGCTTTAACACCTGAATATAATCCATGTATTGGCTCAGTAGGAAAAGCAATTGTGCAAGCAGATATTAAAATAAAGAATCCTAATGAAAATGGTGAAGGAGAAATTTTAATAAAAACACCAACACTAATGATTGGATATTACCAAGATGAAACAGCAACAGAAGAAGCAATAGATAAGGACGGATATTTTAATTCTGGTGATATTGGATATATTGATGAAGAAGGGTATATTTTCATTACTGGTAGAAGTAAAAATGTAATAGTAACACAAAATGGTAAGAATATTTATCCTGAAGAAATTGAAATGTTATTAGACAAGGAAGATGAAATAAAAGAATCAATGGTGTATGGTAAAAAACCAGAAGAAACAAGTAAAAAAGAAGAAAAAGAACTTATTATTACTGCTAGAGTAATTCCAGACTATGAAAAAATAGAAGAAATATATGGTAAACTTACAAAAGAAGAAATTTATGATGTAGTATGGAAAAAAGTAAAAGAAGTTAATAAAAAACTAACGTCATATAAAGCTGTAAAAAGCTTAGAAATTAAAGAAGGAGAGTTTGAAAAAACTTCTACAATGAAAATAAAAAGATATAAAGAATTAAGTAATAAAACTTAAAAATAAAAAGCAGTAAACCACAAAAGATAAGAAGAAAAAAATTAATAGATAAAAAATAATTAAAAGTTATTAATTTTTAAAAGTAACAATTAATAAACAATAAAACTTAAAATTAAATTACGCCTCAAGGAACAAAATTATAAGAGGCAAGGAAAGGAGAGAATTTATTATGAAAGAAACAATTATTAAAGTAAATGGAATGGTATGTGGAGGATGTGAAAACAGAGTTCAAAATGCTCTAAAAAATATAGAAGGTGTTGAAAACGTTGTAGCAGACCACGAAAAAGGAATAGTAACAGTTACTGCAAAAGAAGAAGTATCAGTAGATGTTATGAAAGAAAGAATTGAAGATATTGGTTTTGAAGTTGTAAAGGAAGATTAAGTTATGAAAAAAATAATTTTATCTATTGATGGAATGACTTGTAGTGCTTGTTCTAATGGACTTGAAAAATATTTAAACAAGCAAAATGGAATTTTTAATGCAAGTGTTAATCTTGTAATGGCAAATGCTACTATTGAATATGATGAAAAAATATTAAATCAAGAAAAGATAGAGCAATTTGTAAAAAATGCTGGATTTAAAAGTTTAGGGGAATTTAAAGAAATAAAAATAGAAGAAAAAAGTAAAAAGGAAAAAATCAAATTTATACTTTTTACAATATTAGCAATAGTGTTAATGTATATTTCTATGGGACATATGATAAATTTGCCAACAATCCCTTTTCTTGACCCACATACTAATACTACAAACTATATGATTAGTTTACTTTTATTAACAATCTGCTTTATGATTTATGGATTTGATATTTTAAAAAACGGATATAAAAATTTAATTCATAGAACTCCTAATATGGATACATTAGTAGGAATAGGTGCAATAACAAGCCTATTATATAGTCTTTATAATATGTATATTGTATTTAAAGGAAATCACGCCCAAGTTATGAATTTATATTTTGAGTCTGCAGCAATAGTAATATATTTTATAAAACTTGGTAGATATATTGATGGAATTAGCAAAGATAAAACAAAAGAAGCAATACAAAAATTAGTAGAAATTACACCAAATACTGCAGTTGTAAAAAAAGATGGAATAGAAAAAATAGTTACACTAGATGAAATTCATAAAGGAGATATAGTAGTAAGCAGAGCAGGAGAAAAAATAGCAGTAGATGGAGAAATAGTAACAGGAAAAGCACATCTAGACGAATCATTTATTACAGGAGAGAGTAAACCTGTATCAAAAGAAATTGGGAATAAAGTAATTGCAGGAAGTATGAATTATGATGGGTATATTGAATATAAGGCTGAAAAAATTGGAAAAGAATCAACAATATCTGAAATTGTTAGATTAGTTGTAGAAGCAAGTAATACAAAAGCGCCAATTAGCAAAATAGCAGATAAAGTATCAGGATATTTTGTACCAAGTGTAATAGCTATTGCAATAATTACGTTTTTAGTTTATTTAATAATTGGGCAAAGCTTTGAAACTGCAATAACATCATTTGTTACTATATTAGTAGTAGCTTGTCCTTGTAGTTTAGGATTAGCAACACCACTTGCAATTGTTGTAAGTGAAGGCTTATGTGCAAGTAATGGAATATTGGTAAAGAAAAGCGAAATA
>CANQRO010000046.1 GCA_947626205.1 uncultured Clostridia bacterium | reverse complement strand
TATGCAACAATTAATGAATTAACAGTATTATCTAATTTAGAATCACATAATGCTGAATTAATTAAAGAAGGAAAAAGTAAAGAAGAAAGATTTGAAATATTAAGTCAAATTGCGAAGTATCAATTAGATATACTTAGCAATGCTGAAAAAATAAAATTATTAGGAGATAAAAAAGAATAAAATGAAAAGGAATGAAAAATATGTTTAAGATAATTAAGCTAGATAATGCTATTTTTATGAGTCAAGAATTTCAAAAGGATAAGTATAAATTTAATTTAATATTTAAAAATTTATCAAGTCCAGAACTAGAGCTTTATAGTGATGAAGAAAACTATATGTTTTGCAGAGGTTCTAAAAATTTACCAACATGGATATGGACAAAAGATAATTTTGATAATTCTAAAATAGGAGAAATAGAAAAATTAATTAAAAAGTATTTAACAGATAATGATAAAGACAAATTTACATGTAAAAAAGAATTATACGATTTACTGTTAGAAAGAAATTTTGAAAATTTAAATAAAGACGATTATTTTGAAATGGGATTCTTAATGTGTAATAAAACAAAAGTACCTAAAAGATGTGATGGAACTTTATCTAAAATTACAGAAAGTGATAGTAAAGTATTGGTATGATGATAATATAGAAATGAACGGAGTTAACCCAATTACAATGGAACAAGCAGTAAAAGATATCGAAGAACTTATTCTGGATGATAAATTCTACATATTAAGAAATCCAAAAAACAAAATAGTTTGTATGGCGAGTTATAGTATAACAGAAAAACAAGCAAAAATTAATCATGTATATACACCTACTGAAGAAAGAAAAAAAGAATATGCTGCTAATTTAATATACATTATGACTAATAATATTTTAAAGAAAGGACTAGTACCATTGTTATATACTGACTATAACTATATTCCATCAAATAAAGCATATATTAATGCAGGTTATGAAGATAAAGGTATATTAGTTAATTTTAGTTGTAGTAAAGTAAAGAAAATCCATGGATAATTTTTAAATTTTATATATTTGAGATTAGTGAAAAGGAAGTGAAAAGATGGACGAAAACAAAATGAATATTAACTGGTATCCAGGACACATGGCAAAAACAAAAAAGCAAATAATAGAAGATTTAAAATTAATAGATATTGTAATTGAATTATTAGATGCCAGAATACCAATATCTAGCCAAAATCCAGATTTAAAGCAAATTATAGGGAATAAAAAGAAAATTATAGTATTAAATAAAAGTGATTTAGCAGATGAAAATGAAAATAATAAATGGATACAATATTTTAAAAAAGAAAATATATCAGCTATTTTAGTAAATTCTAATTCGGGTGATGGAATATCAAATGTTTTAAAGAAATTAGACGAGCTATATAAAGAAGAAAAAGAAAAAATGATGTCCAAGGGTAGAATAGGTAAATCTATTCGAATAATGGTTGTTGGAATACCAAATGTTGGTAAATCTTCCTTTATAAATAGAATGAGCAAAAAAGCATCTGCTGAAGTGGGAAATAAACCTGGAATAACCAAACAAAAGCAATGGATTCGTATATCAAATGGTATAGAATTATTAGATACACCAGGTGTATTATGGCCAAAATTTGAATATGATGAAATAGCTTTAAACTTATCTTTTACAGGAACAATTAAAGATGAAATATTAGAAAAAACAGAAATAGCATTTTATTTAATAAAATATTTATTGGAAAAAGAACAAATTAAATTATTGGAAAGATATAAATTAAGTCAAAAAGATTTAGAAAATGCAAAGCAAGACAGCTCAAACGTAAATGAATGTGTTGCAAATATTATAAATATAATTGCTAGAAAAAGGGGAGCAATTATGTCTGGTAATGCAATAGATGAAGAAAAAATAGCTACAATTATACTAGAAGATTTTAGAAGTGGAAGAATAGGAAAAATATCATTAGAAAAAGTAAATTAGGAGGAAAATTTGGATAATACAATAAATAATAGTTTTTTAAAAAAGAGTAAAGAAGAAGTTAATTTAATGTCTCCATTAATTTGGGCATATGTTGGTGATGCTGTATACGAAGTTTATATTCGTAAACATTTGGTGGATACTACAAATTTAAATGTACATAAACTTCATATTAAATCTATTCAGTATGTACGAGCATCATCACAAGCACACATTTTACAAGAATTAATGCTATATTTAAATAGCGAAGAAGAAAATATAGTAAGAAGAACCAGAAATGCAGAGAATCATCATTTGCCTAAAAATGCAAGTGTAGAAGAGTATATGTATGCAACTGCTTTTGAGGGACTAATAGGGTATTTATATTTAACAGATCAAGAAGAAAGACTAAAAGAAATTTTAGAAAAATGCATTGAAATAGAAAACACATTCTTGACATAAATTAAAAATAATGCTATTCTATTTTAGGTATTTAATAAGGCCCGTTGGTCAAGCGGTTAAGACGCAGCCCTCTCAAGGCTGAATCATGGGTTCGATTCCCGTACGGGTCACCAAACATTAATTTAAATTGGAACGTATATTTTTGACATAGAAATAAAGAGTGCTATATATTATAATAGGTAAAAAATTAATTTATAAAAGCTATCAGCATAATGCTGATAGCTTTTTTAGTCATATACGAACAAATAGATCCTTAATTAATGTCGGGACACATCTAAATTCAGATTCATGAAGAGTACAATATTTATTGAATTCTTCAATATCTTTTACATCAAATACTTCGTATGATCCTTCGAAAAAGTAAGTTGGAGATGTTTCTTTTTCACAAGGCTCAAGTGGCATATAATCAAAAAATGCTTCTACTTTTTTTAAATCGTCAACTTTCAAAATGTTTTTTGAAATCTTACTATACCACGAAGTACTATCTAAGAAGTGCTCCATTTGCTCCAGTTGCTTTTCTGAAAGATTATACATTAAATAATCTTTCCCGATTATAACAATCCGCATATGCTACCTCCTGTTAAAAATTTTTTTGTTATTAATAGTGTAGCATAAAAAAGATATAAAATCAATATTCCTAAATTTTAACAAATTAACTTGACACACAAAAACATACGTTCTATAATAAAATTGGTGATGATATGGAAAGACAAATTTTACATGTGGATGTAAATAATGCTTTTTTATCTTGGACAGCAATTGATAAACTTAATAATGGAGAAACTTTAGACATTAGAACAATTCCAGCAATTATTGGTGGGGATGAAAGTATGAGACATGGAGTTGTATTAGCTAAAAGTATGAAAGCTAAAGAGTTTGGAATAAAAACAGGAGAGCCCATTTTAATGGCAAGGAAAAAATGTACTAATTTACAAGTTTTTAAAGGAAATTATTCATCTTATAAAAAGCATTCAGATGATCTATATCAAATATTGTTAGAATATACAGATAAAATAGAACGATTTTCAATAGATGAGTGTTTTATGGATTTAACAAATTATTTATTACCAAATGATAGCTTATTAAATAAAGCATATGAAATAAAGAAAAGAATAAAGTCAGAATTGGGGTTTACGGTAAATGTAGGAGTTGCAAATAATAAACTGTTAGCAAAAATGGCATCAGATTTTAGTAAACCAGATAAAGTGCACACATTATATAAAAATGAAATTCCAACTAAAATGTGGACATTGCCAATATCAGAATTGTTTATGGTTGGAAGAAAAAGTGTTCCAAAACTTGAACAAATAGGAATAAAAACTATAGGAGATATGGCAAAGCAAAATGAAGAATTTTTAATAAAACGATTCGGAAAGCATGGAAAAATAATGTGGGAGTATGCAAATGGAATTGATGAAAGTGAGGTTGCATATAAATATGAGCAACCTAAATGCATAGGAAATTCCATTACATTACCAGAAGATGTATTTAATTTACAGAAGCTGAATGAAATATTACTTGCTTTGTCAGAACAAGTAGCTTTTAGATTACGAAAACATAATTTAAAGGCAAATGTGTTAACTGTACAAATAAGAACTAAAGATTTTATAAATTATTCGCATCAGAAAAAGTTAAATTCACCAACTAATTTAACAAAAGAGATTTATGATGTAAGTAAAGAATTGTTAAAAAATTTGCATCAGAATAGAGGAATTAGATTAATTGGAATTCAAAGCAGTAAATTAGTAAGTGAAGATGAAATGCAATTATCTATATTTGATAAAAAAGTAGATGAAAAGCAAGAAAAAATAGAAAAGGTTATAGATGATTTAAAAAATAAGTTTGGTTATGAAAAAATTACTAGAGCAGGAGAAATGAAAGTAAATTACATGTTAAATATACGTGATGAAAAAGAAAAATAATAAGAGAGAGTAAATAATAAACAATGTAACAACAATTTAAATATTTTCATAAAATATTATATAAGCCAAATACATTATATGGTAAAGCTTTAAACATTTTAAGGGGAGGTGCAATATAATGGATATGGAAGAAAAATGTTATTATGAAGAATTAAAAAAATGTTGTAAGAATGTAAAATGCTGTGTAGATTTAACATTAACTATTTTATTTGTAGTTTTTGCTTTTGTTATAGGAATAATTATAGGAGCAGTTACAGGAATATTTGCAGCTTTAGGCGTTGGTGCTTTTGTAGCAATTGCAGTTATTTTACTATTATTAATAGTTTTAAGAATAGTTATGCTAGCATGTTGTGCAAAAAGAAATAAATGTTGCTAATATTTTAAAATTATCTAAACTAATATATGAAATATTATATTAATATCGTGTATCGAAAGGTACACGGTTACATAGAAAATCTTATATAAAATATAGAATAATTTAGAATAGCAAGCGATAATTAAAACTAATTACAATCTTAAGACAATAAAATTTAGAAACTTATAAATTTAAAATATTAATATAAAATAATTGCAAATTATTTATACTTTATATATAATAATGAGCAAAGGAGAAAGTGAAATGGAAATAATAGATGGAAAAGAACTTGCTAAAGCAATAAGAGAAAATTTAAAAGAAGAAATAATAGAATTAAAAAAGAAAAACATTTTTCCTAAACTTGCAGTTATTATGGTAGGAGATGATAAAGCATCAGCTGTATATGTTCGTAATAAATCCAAAGCATGTAATGAGCTTGGAGTGGAATATGAAGAATTTTTATTAAATGAAACTACTACAATGGACGAGCTATTATCTCTTATTGATAAATTAAATAATGATAAAAATGTTGACGGAATATTGTTACAAAGCCCAATTCCAAGGCATTTAGATATAAATGAGGCATTTAGACGTATAGATCCTAAAAAAGATGTGGATGGATTTAATCCGGTTAATGTAGGAAAATTAAGCTTAAACCAAGATTGTTTTGTTTCTTGTACTCCATATGGAATTATTAAAATGTTAGAAAGATATAATATTCCAGTAGAGGGAGCACATGCAGTAATAATAGGTAGAAGTAATATTGTAGGAAAGCCATTATTACAATGTTTATTAAACCAAAATGCAACTGTTACAATTTGTCATTCTAAAACTCGAAATTTAGAAGAAGTAACTAAGCAAGCAGATATCTTAATTGCAGCAATAGGAAAACCAGAGTTTGTAACAGAAAATATGGTAAAAGAAGGTGCAACAGTAATAGATGTTGGAATAAATAGAATGGAAGATGGAAAAATAGTAGGAGATGTTAAATTTAATGAAGTATCTGAAAAAGCATCTTATATAACACCAGTTCCTGGTGGCGTTGGACCAATGACTGTTGCAATGCTTATGAGTAATGTAGTAAAAGCAGCTAGTTCTAGAGAATAAATACATATGGGGATAATAAAAAGGGAGACGATGTGAATTATATCGTATCCCCTTTTTTATTGTATAGGAAAAATCGAAGATTTTTGTTATATAACAAGGTTAAGTTACATTAGTCTAATGCATATTTGCAAAGCAAAATGCACATGTTACGAAGCCACTTTTCTTATTATATAAGAGAAATTAAATATTTTTGCTATAAAACAATGTTAAACTATATTTCTCATAGAAAAATTTTTATAATTTAAAGTTAGGAGATTGTGAAAATGAAATATTGGATATGGTTATCAAGAATAAAAAATATAGGACCACTAAAAATTCGAAAATTATTACAAGAATTCAAAACACCAGAAAATATATGGAAATTAACAAAAAATGAATTATTAAAAGTGAATGGTATTGGTGAAAAAAATGCACAAGAAATATTGAATCCAATGTATAGAGAAAATTTAGATAAGTTTGAATCATACATGAGAAAATACAATATAGGAATTGTAAATTTATATGATAATATGTATCCATCAAATTTAAAACAAATATATGATGCGCCTGCAATTCTTTATTATAAAGGCAATAAAGAATTATTGAAGAAGAATAATATGATTGCATTAGTTGGCAGTAGAGAGTGTAGTAATTATGGAAAAAAAGTAAGTTTTAAACTTTCATATGAATTGGCAAAAAAAGATTTAATAATAGTAAGTGGAATGGCAAAAGGAATTGATAGCTATTCACATTTAGGGTGCATAAATGCAAAAGGCAAAACAATTGCTGTGCTAGGAAATGGACTAGATCAAATATATCCTAAAGAAAACATAAAATTATATAATAGCATATTAAATAATGAGGGATTAATTTTATCAGAATATGTTATCGGAACAAAACCACAAAAGTTAAACTTTCCAGCGAGAAATCGAATTATTACTGGTATAAGCCGAGCATTAGTTGTAGTTGAAGCAAAGGAAAAAAGTGGTACTGCAAATACTGTGGATTTTGCATTAGAGCAAGGAAAAGACGTGTATGCTATTCCAGGAAATATAATAAGTGAAAATTCTAAAGGAACGAACGAATTAATTAAACAAGGAGCTAAATGTATAACTTGTACAGAAGATATATTAAATGAATTGAATTATATATAAAGAATAATTAAATTTTTATTAAAACTCTTTATCTTTTTTAAATAATGTAATATAATTGTAACATCATTACAAAGGAGGATTTTTTATGAGCCGTAAAAGAGGTAGTAAAAGAAACAGAGATAATGAACAAACAAAGAGAATAAGCACAGTAGGTAGGGAAGAAAAGAAAGTTAAAAAATTAAATAAAAAATCTAAACATCCAAAATTAAAGTTATTTATAAAAATAATGATATTCTTAATCATTATAGCCATAATTGTAGCAGCAGGCATTATGGTTGGACTATTTTTTGGATTGTTTGGCGATGACTTTAAAATTGAAGCAAAAGATTTAAACATCTCTATGGAAAATAGTGTGTTAATAGATTTAAACGGAAATGAAATAGCAACATTAAATGGTGAACAAAACAGAGAAGTTATATTACTTTCAGAAATGGGAGAATATTTACCAAAAGCTTTTATTGCAATCGAAGATAAAAGATTTTATGAGCATCAAGGTGTAGATATTAAGAGAACATTAGGAGCAATTACACACTTTATTACAGGAGATTCTAGTTATGGTGGAAGTACAATCACACAACAATTAATTAAAAACGCAACAGGAGACAAAGAAGGAAATTGGCAGAGAAAAGTAAGAGAAATTTCTAAAGCATTTCAAATAGAACGAGAAATGTCGAAAAATCAAATATTAGAATCTTATTTAAACACAATACCTCTTGGTGGAGGAGAAAAAAATGTATATGGAGTTAAAGTTGCAGCAAATTATTATTTTAATAAAGAACCTATAAACCTAACAATTTCTGAAGCTGCATATATTGCTGGAATAAACCATGCACCAAATACATATAATCCTTTTAAAGAAGTACCAAATATAGAAAAAATAAATAAAAGAACAAAAACAGTTTTAAATGAAATGTTAGATCAAAAAATGATCACTAAGGAACAATATGATGCATCAGTTGCGGAAGTAGATGCAGGTTTAGCATTCAGTCAAGGAAGCATTACAAATTATAATTCTTTAACACAAACTGAAGAAGCAGCTATACAACAAGTTGCAAAAGAATATGCAAATGAGCACGGTTTAGACATTTCAGTTGCAAAACAAAAAATACAAAGTAGTGGGTATAAAATATATATTACTGAAAATAAAGACTTACAAGCTATAGTAGATGATGCATATACAAATAATACATCTTGGATGACGACTCAAAAAGTTACTAGAACAGATGCAGATGGCAAATCTACAAAAGTAACAGTACAGCTACAATCTGCAATGGTAATAATTGATCAAAAAACAGGTTATGTTGTAGCATCAAGAGGTGTATTAGGAGAAAAAACACCATGGGGAACAAACAGAGCAATTTTAGCAGGACATCAACCAGGTTCATCTATTAAGCCACTTGCTGTTATTGCGCCATCTTTAGAAGAAAAGTTAATTACAGCAGGAACTGTTGTTGATGATACCCCAGTAAGTTATGGATCTTACTCACCACATAATGATACAAAGGGGTATTATGGATTAATGAATATTAGATACATATTAAGAGTATCTAGAAATATTCCTGAAGTTAAAATGATGAGAAAATTAACTCCAGCTAGATCTATGGATTATCTTGAAAAGTTTGGAATAAGCACAATAGATCGTAGCAAAGATGAGGGCCTTGCTTTAGCACTTGGAGGAGTTTCTAAAGGAATAAGCCCATTAGAAATGGCAGGAGCATATGCAACACTTGCAAACAACGGTGTATATATTGAACCTACTTTCTATATTAAAGTAGAGGACCAAAACGGAAATGTGGTAATGAAAAAAGAACAAGAAACACATCGTGTTATTTCAGAACAAAATGCATGGATTGTTCAATCATTATTAACAGAACCTACAGGAAGTGGTTTAACTGGATCAGCAGGTGCAACAGGTGCAAGAGCTAAAATTAGTGGAATGCAAACTTGTGGAAAAACAGGTACTACAGACGACACAACAATAACATGGTTCTGTGGATTTACTCCATACTATACAGCATCTATGTATTTCAGTTATGATAGGATAACAGATGGAAAGAGTGTTGGAAGTGGTGCAGTAGCGGGAAGATGGGCAAGTATTATGAAAAAAGTCCATCTTGGATTAGAAAATAAAAGCTTTGCAAAACCAAGTGGAATAACTACAGCAAGGATTTGTAAAGATTCAGGACTTCTTGCAACAGAAACTTGTGAACAAGATCCAAGAGGTGGAAGAGTATATACAGAATATTTTGTAAAAGGTACAGTTCCAACAAAGACTTGTACAACTCACGTAAAGGCAACTGTATGTAAAGAAACAGGTAAATTGGCAAATGAATTTTGCTTAGATAAAGAAGAAAAGGTATTTATTACTAGAGAGGATGCTGCTACATCATCTGCTTGGCATAATGCAGCCGATGCCCAATTTATGGCACCAACAGAAAACTGCGATATACATACAGAATCGCAAGATAAAGAAAAACCAGTAATTACTTTAAAAGGTGATGAAACAATTACTTTAAAATTAAATGATAAATATACTGATTTAGGAGTAACAGCAAAAGACAATATAGATGGAGATATAACAGATAAAGTAACAAAAGAAATTAAAAAAGATGGAAAGGTTGTAACTGAGGTAGATACATCTAAAGAAGGCACATATACAATTACTTATAAAGTAAAAGATAATGCTGGAAATGAGGAAACTAAAACTAGAACTATAAAAATAGAAAAAGATAGTAATAATAAGCCAGATACAAATACAAACCCAGATACTAATACTAATACAAATACGGTTACGAATACAGTAAATTAATTAGATTATATAGAAATTAAATTTTAATAAAAAATATTTATGAATTGGATTTTTACAAAAAGAAGTCAAATTAGAGTATATATTTATATACTCTAATTTGTGAGTATTTACATATAATTATTATATTTAAAAATAGGAGAAGGTGAAAAATTAGTGGAATTAAAGCTATATAATACGTTAACAAAACAGAAGGAAATTTTTAAACCATTACAAAATAATGAGGTTAGGATATATTCATGTGGCCCTACTGTTTATAGTTTTGCACATATTGGAAATTTCAGAAGCTATGTTTTTATGGATAATTTAAGAAGAGTACTTAAATATAATGGCTATACATTAAAACACGTTATGAATATTACAGATGTAGGACATTTAGAATCTGACGCCGATGAAGGTGAAGATAAGATGTTGAAGGCTGCAAAGAAAGAAAATAAGGATCCATATGAAATTGCAGAATTCTATTCTAATATATTTTTTAGAGATATGGATAGATTAAATATTGAGAGACCAGAAATTATTGCTAAAGCTACAGAACACATAGATTGCATGCTAGAATTTGTAAAACAATTGATGAATAATGGCTATGCATATGAAACTTCAAAGGCAATTTATTTTGATATTTCGAAATTGGATAAATATCCTGTATTATCTAACCGAAATTTAGATGAACAAATTGCAGGAGCAAGAGTAGAAGTAGATAAAGAAAAGAAAAATCCATATGACTTTGCGGTTTGGATAAAAGCTCCAGAAAATCATATTATGAAATGGGATAGTCCATGGGGATTATCATATCCTGGATGGCACTTAGAGTGTTCAGCTATGGGAAGAAAATATTTAGGAGATGAATTCGATATACATACAGGAGGAATAGACCATATACCAACTCACCACGAAAATGAAATTGCACAAAGTAAAGGTTGTACAGGTAAAATTCCAGCAAAAACTTGGATGCATGTTGAGTTTTTACAAGTAGATGGTGGAAAAATGTCTAAAAGCTTAGGAAATACATATACACTTGATGATTTACAAAAAAGACAAATAGAACCTTTAGCTTATAAATTATTTTGCTATACAGCACATTATAGAACAAAATTAAATTTCACATTTGAAGGAGCTTCTTCTTCTATGAAAGCTTTAAAACGCTTACGTGAAGGATTTTTAAAACATCTAGATGGTGATAATAACGTAGATGAAAAAACATTACAAGAATATAGAACAAATTTTACAAAAGCTATAAATGATGATCTAAATTTACCACTTGCAATGTCTGTTGTATGGGAAATATTAAAGGAAGAAAAGAAATCTAAAGATTTTGCTAAAATTTTATTGGAATTCGATAATGTTTTAGGTTTGGATTTAAAAAATTCAAAACAATATTTAGAAAAAGAAGAGGATATACCAGAAGATGTTTTAAAATTAGCTGCTGAAAGAAAACAAGCAAGAATGGATAAAAATTGGGAAAAATCTGATAGTCTACGTGATGAAATTATAAAAAAAGGGTATAATGTAAAAGATACAAAAGAAGACATGGTTTTGGAAAAAATAAAATGAAGGAGAAAAATATGACAGAAGATAATAAATCAAAAATTACTTTTTTAAAAAAGATAATAATAAGTATTACAGGATTTGAACAATATGGAAACTTTGCTGCACAACCATTTAGAAAAGGAATTTTATATTTATTACAGCTTGTATTAATATTTACAATTATAATTACAGCAGTTTTTTCATATAAATTTGGTTTAACATTAAATAGTTCAATTC
>CANQRO010000045.1 GCA_947626205.1 uncultured Clostridia bacterium | reverse complement strand
AATATAAGAGCTCTTAAAGCTTAATCAACTTGACAAAGAAATGAAAAAAGCGTACAATTAGACATATAAATAAAAAGGAGGATATATGCAAAATTCAAGTAAAAAAGCATTTGAGATTATCAATTCTAAAACGAAAATTTATTTAGTAATAATTGCAATTTTACTTATTGTTATTTGTTTATATGAAACGGCCCTTGTAATGCCATCGGTTATTTTTTATGGGCTTGTTTGTTTTTATGCTATTTGGACCAGTAACAAAAGAAAAGCAGAAATTTCAGAACATATACAAGAATTAACCATAAGTGTAGATTCAGCTGCTAAAAACACATTAATAAATTCACCATTTCCATTAATTATAATGGAGACAGATGGAAACATCATTTGGAAAAGTTCAAAATTTGTAAGTGAATTTGAAAAATCTGATATAGACAATTATTTAAACGAATTAATGCAAGAAACTAAAATAGAAATTGAAGAAAGAATTAATGATAAGGATATAAATCGTACTAAAGATAGAACTATTCAAAAAGAGGCAATCATTGCAGATAAAAATTATAAGATAATTGGCGAATATGTAAAATCTAAACATAATGAACGTAAAAATAATACAGAATATATGGTATTGTTATATTTTATAGATAATACTGAATATATAAAAACAGTTAAAAAATATAATGATTCACAAATATGTATAGGTATTATTATGATAGATAACTATGAAGAACTTATTCAAAGAATCCAAACTGAAGATAGACCAGGTCTTCTTGCTAAAATTGAAAAAACTATTTATGATTGGGCAATTGAAACAAAAGGTGTAGTTATCAAATCAGATAGAGATACTTTTGTTTATGTTTTTGAACAACGTTATTTAGAAAAAATGAAAGAAAATAAATTTGCAATTTTAGATACAGTAAAAGAAATAAAACTAGAAGCAGGATTGCAAATAACTTTAAGTATATCAATATCAACTGAAGGTGCAACAGAGTATGAAAAATATAAATCAGCACTTGCTGGTATGGATTTAGTATTAGGACGTGGTGGAGACCAAGCAGTAGTGCGTGAGAATGAAAAATATGTATTCTTTGGAGGAAGAGTACAAGAGCTAGAAAAGAGAACGAAAGTAAAGGCAAGAATTGTTGCACATGCATTAGTAGAATTAATAACAGACGCAAAAGATGTTATGATTATGGGACACGTAAATGGAGATATAGATTCTATGGGCTCTAGCTTAGGTGTTTATAGATTAGCTAAAAGCCTAGGTAAAGAAGCACACATAGTTAATGAAACAACAAGTATAACAATTAGTACCTTTATTGATGCTATAAAACAAGAAGATGATGAAGATATATTCTTAGACAAGGAAGAAGCTTTATCTAAAATTACATCTGAAACTTTATTAATAGTAGTAGATACTCATAAAAAAAGCTATGTAGAGCATCCAGAATTACTTGAGAAAACTAATAAAATTGTAGTAATTGATCATCATAGAAGAAGTACGGATTATATAGATAATGCAACATTAACTTTCCAAGAAGTATATGCATCTTCTGCAGCAGAGCTTGTAACAGAATTATTACAATATGTTGAAAAACCAGTAAATTTAAAACCTGTAGAAATAGAAGGATTATATGCTGGAATTATGATGGATACCAAAAACTTTACATTTAAAACTGGTGTTAGGACATTTGAGGCAGCAGCATATCTTAGAAAATGTGGAGTAGATATTATAAAAGTAAAAAAATGGTTTCAAACAGATTTAGAAAATTACAGTATAATATCAGAAATAGTAAAAAATGCAGAAGTAATTCATGATACAATAGGAATTTCAATATATGAAAAAGATATAGAAGCAAGCTTAATATGTGCAAAAGCAGCAGATGAATTATTAACAATAAGTGATATTACAGCATCATTTGTAATAGGAAATATAGGAAATAAAGTATGCATTAGTGGACGTTCAATAGGAGATATAAATGTGCAAGTAATATTAGAAAAACTCGGAGGTGGAGGACATATTACTCTTGCAGGAGCACAAGTAGAAGGAAAAACAAAAGAAGAAGTAAAGCAGGAATTAATTAATTGTATTAATGAATATTTTACAGAAATGGAAAGTTAGAATATAATTAAATATTTTATTAAAAAACAAATTGACCCCAAACACTAGAACTCCTAGTATTTGGGGTATACTTTAAAAATTAATAAAAGGGAAAATTAAGATGAAAAAAACAAAGAAAATTTATATTTATTTAATATTACTGGTAACTATTATATTATGCTTACCATCTATTATTTATTTAATTAAAAATCAAACTGTAAACCAATTTGATAGTTATTATACATATACTTTAGCACGAACGGATAATATTATAATTAGCATAATAAGTGCTGTTGTTGTAATTGGATTTTTATTAATTTTTGGCGTTTTATATTTATTAATTATAAAAAATGAAAAATCAATATTTAAAAATATAAAACAAATTATGTTATTTATTATTATTATTTCTGCATTATTTACTATTATGTTGCCGTTTTTAAGTTCAGATATTTACTATTACATAGGAGATAGTTGGCTATCAGCAAAATACAATCAAAATCCATACTATGTAACTGTAGCTGATTTACAAAATCAAGGTATAAATGATGAAATACTTAATAATACAGGATATTGGAAAAATATAACAAGTGTTTATGGTCCGTTATACAATATAATTTCAGAAATACTTGTGAGCTTTTCATTCGGAAGTATTACAATTGCATTATTTGTTTTTAAATTTGCATCCTATTTAATACATGTATTAAATAGTTATCTTATGTATAAGATAACTAAAAGTAGAAAATATATGTTATTATATGCATTAAATCCGCTAATTTTAATAGAATTATTAAGTAATGTACACAATGATATTTATTTACTATTATTTATGTTACTAGCAATCTATTTTGTAGTAAGAAAGAAAAACATCTATTTTTCAATTATATTTTTAGCATTTTCTGTTAGTATAAAATATAGTAGTTTACTTTTAGTACCATTCATATTAATTTATTATTTTAAGGATAAAACAATTCCAAAACGAATATTGCTTTGCATAATTTCAGGTCTTGGAATTATTGCTATAGTAATAATGTTTTATATGAGGTATTATCAAGACTATACAATATTTACAAACATGCTAGCACAAGGGAATAAATATAGTCAATCCATACTTTCATTTTTACTTGTGAAATCAAACCGTAGTATATTTGAATTAATAAATAATTTTGTAATACCAATTTTCATTGCTTTATATGGTATTAATGTACTTATCTTTGCTTTTAAAAAGAAAATCGTTTTAAAGCAATTAATGAAAGAATACAATTTTATGATGTTGATATTTATATTTTTAGTATTATCAACATTCCAAAAATGGTATGTATTATGGTTAATTCCAACTATTATGTATCAAAATAAATATATGAGAAAATTTATTTTATATTTAACGATTACAGCAATTGTACCATCTTTTGGTTATTTCTTAGTGGAAGGTGATCCTTATATGTTGGGAATAAGTTACTCAATGACAATGTTGTTTATATCTTTGATATTACTATTAATAAATGGAAATGCATATAAAGCAATTAAAGAGAGAATAAAGGGATTGGATAAAAAATATGTATAAAATAAAAGTGGTAGATGTACTGAAACTAAAATATTGGACACAGTATAAATTAGGCACTAACTTGGAATGTTCTCTATATTGAATAGGGGACATTCTATTTAGTTTATTCTTAATTCTTCTGGTAGTATAAAGTTATATATATTCAATTATATCTTTTTTTATTCAAAATTATATTTAAGCATAATAAAAACCCTCAATGTTTTTATCTAACATTTTGGGTTCCTATTATTATTTTTCAGTTCCTCAATCTTATATAATTATTTACCTATGAAGAATGCTTGTGTATGTGATGAAGAACCTAATGCAATTAAATAGTCAGTACAACCAATAGGTAATTGGGCAGCAAATTGTCCATTTGCAATGTTCTCTTTGCTATAACCTGAAGTCATATTCATAGTTGAAACAATATATACATTATTTTTATAATGGATTGAGGTATTATCCCCTGTACCAGTAATCTTTGAATCTACTTTAATATCTTTTCCCGTAGAATATCCTTCTATATTAGTTAAATCAATAGTATAATCTATAACTATCCATTCCATACCTTCTTTTGCATCTTCATATTTATAAATTGAAGAACTATTATTACAATAATTTTTTACCATTTGAGTAGCAGAATTACCTCTTGTTACATTTACAACTTTTACAGGAACATCAACATAATTCCCAGAACTATATTTTGATGCAATACCCCAACTTCCAATAGGTAGTGGACTAGATTTTGATGATGTTTCACCATTTACAGAAGTTGTTTGTGCTACAGATGAATTTTGCTGAGTAGAACTATTATTAGATGTACCATAAAAATTAGAATTACCTATAGAATTTTGATTATTCAAAATATTGTTGTTATTGGTTTGTTCAGTTAAATTAGTATTATTTAATTTTTGATGTGTATCTTGCTGTTGTGATAAATTATAATTATTATCTTTATTTATATTACTATATATTATAAAAGAGATTACACCTAAAATTAGAACACCTATAATAACGATAGTTATTATAACAGTGGTTAAACTTATAGCTATTTTTTTATCTTCCATTGTATCTTTCCTCACTTTTTTTGTTGTATTTTATAATAAAAAAATTTTTCGTATTGTACATAAATCTATTTATTTAAAATTATAAAATTTAATTTTCTTATAACAAATAATTCCAATAACACTTAATAAAACTATCATAAAAGCAATATAAACTGTTGTAGAACCTGTTTGTGGTAATTTTCCTTTAGAAATCGTAGTATCATCAACATTAGTTTTGTCCTTTTTATCATCTGTTGAACTTGGTTTTTGTGCTACTGTTTTTTTAGTAACAGTTATTTTGCAAGTAGCAGTATAGTTACCATCATTTGTTTTTACCGTTATAGTTGCTGTTCCCTCTGATACTGCAGTTACTTTTCCATTTTCAACTTTTGCTACATTTTCATTATCGCTAGTCCATTCAACCAATTTGTTAGTCGCATCAGAAGGATTTATTGTAGCAGATAATGTATAACTACTTCCTTCTTCTATTGATAAAGATGTTTTATCTAAATTAACTGACTCGACATTGATTTCTGTTTTTTTAGTTCCTGTCATAGTATAAGTGCTTTCATCATAATATGTTTTATTATCATTAGTTACTAATTTTATCCATATAGCAAAGGCTTGATTTCCAGAAAATTTTGTTAAATCAACAGAAAATTTATTATCAGTTGTTTGTACCCATTTATTTTCTATATAAGTTGGGATTAGATTTTTTATGTTATTATTTATTTCTTCAACTTTTGCATTATATTCTTTAACTTTGTCAGAATATTCATTTGCTTTATTAGTATAATCTGTTTTTGCTTTTTCATAAGCTGTCTTTAAAGTTTCTAATTGCTCTCCATCTTTTCCTGCTAGATAAGCTTCAAAAGCACTATCATAGATTTCTTTTAAGTTATCCATTTCTGTTTTTAATTTAGTATATTCTTCCTTTATAGAATCTAATGTTGTTTTACCTTCTGAGTTTATTGTTTCTATTTCTGAATAAACTGCATTTGACATTTCTACTGCTTGATAATATAAAGAATAATTTGTTATAGAATTACTTATTGTAACTGTTCCACTGCCATTTGTTATAAACCATGGTAATGAAATTACAGATTCTGGATCTAATTCAACAGAATGTGCATTAACTTTTTTTAATGGGCATAATATAATTCCTATTAATAGGAGTAATAAAAAAATAACTTTAATTTTCTTAATCATAATACGTCTTCCTTTCTCCTTAGTTATTATTAATTCAATTCTTTTGTTATCCTTGAATTTTCTTTAATTGCTGGTAAGGATACTACAAAAAATAATACTATAAATACAATTGATAAAATAATTCCAACAAATTCAGTATATCTAATAAGTGCCAAAGATTCAAATGTTGCCACCATAATAGCATATATTTTTCTTAAATTTTTTGTCAGAATATTTTTTTGTTCATTAGTTGCTTTTTCTTTCATCTTTTTAGATAATAAAATATCTGGTTTAGCTAAACTTACAATTAGCATTATTATTAATATTAAATCTATCATTTTGTTCTCCTTTCTTTCATAATTTAAATTAATATATTGTAATGTGTTATTTTTTGAAAGTAAATTTTTGAATCTATAATTTTGGAACATTTTAATTTTCATCACAATATAATATGGTTGTTATTACTAAAACAAGTAGTGTAACAGCACTTTGCTTTTTACACTTTTTATTTAATTGTTGTATATTTTTTGTTTCCTCCTTTCTAAACTCATTTCAATGATATACTTAGCAAAATATTAAAACAATAAAAAAAGTTAAAGTATGTTACCACATATTTACGTAAGAAATTACTATAACTTTGTGTTTAAAATATATAAAATATAATTTTCAATATTGCAGAAAAATAACAAAATTATTACAAAAGCATAAAATGTTGACAAGATAATATAAGTTGATATAAAATAGTTAATAGGTGGATTATATCTACCTATTACGACAGATGAAACGGTTTTAATTTAAATATAAAATAGGAGGAAAACTAAAGAAATATGGAATTTCTAAAATTAAACGAAAATATAAATAAAAAATTGTATAACACAAGTGGTGTAACATTAATAGCTTTAGTAATAACCATAATAGTTTTATTAATATTAGCAAGTATTACATTAAATCTAGCATTAGACGAAAATGGAATAATTAGAAAAGCATTAGGTGTAAGTGCAAAATACAAAGAAGCAGAACAAAATGAATTAGCTAAATTGGGTGACTTAGAGAACAATTTATCTGATATAGTAAATAATAAACCACAATTAGCAAAAGACATAACTTTGAATAAAGAAGAAACAGTTATTGAAAATAGAAGTACAGAAAAATTAATAGCAACAATAAATCCGGTAAATGTTACTAGTCAAATTTTGGAATGGACAAGTAGTCAAGATGAAGTTGCAACAGTAGCGCAAGATGGAACAGTAAGTGCTTTATCAAAAGGAACAACCATTATAACTGTAAAAACGACAGATGGAAGTAATTTATCTGCACAATGTACAGTAACAGTACCTCAATCATTATATGATTTGAAATTAGGTGACTATGTAAATTATGATAGCGGAGCAAACGGAATAATATTATGCAGAGTATTATACCCATTAGATTCAGAATATGGTTTACAAATAGTTTCAGATAAAAATGTTTGTAATGTACAAATTGGAAATAATACTTCAATACAAACTGGTATTACAGAATATAATAACGCAATACAAAAACTTAATGACGAATCTGAAAAATATATAAATAGTACATATGCAACAGATGCAAGATCTGTAGGAAGTATACCAATAATAGATGAGAATGGAATCTTTATAGAAAAAAATAAAGCCAAAGATAACGATGGAAAATATATAAATTCTGGAGATACATTTTTAGTGCCAGAAGAATGGAATGTAAATGCTTTTCATAGCAATAGTAGGGACACTGGATGGTTAAGACAAGATGAAAATTATATAACAGATTATAATCAGATGAAAGATGGTAATATAATAATAACTAATGAGAGATATTATTTAGCTTCTCGTCGTATTGGATCAGCAGATAGTCCTCCAGGATTGCTTGCTGAAGTTCGTGTTATAACAGAAACTTCTTCTATATGGGGTGCATATTTATGTTATGTAAATCAAGAAAACGGTTTTGGAAATTCTTACCCTACTTGGGTAGATATAGGACTTCGTCCATGCTTTGCCTTAAAATCTGATAAATTAAAAATTGAATCTGGAGATGGCTTAAGTAGTAGCAGCGCTTATAAATTAATAATAAAATAAAAGTGGGTTTTCCCACTTTTATTTTATTATTTCTTAATTTTAAGGGTAATCCACGGGTTCTAATTGTGGATAGTTTATTTTTAAACACAAAAATGTTTTATAGTGTGTGTTAATAAATTTTAACTTAACCTATACTTTAGATTTCTATTATATGAAAAATATTGTATTTCACTTGAAAAAAAGCTATATATGTTATAAAATGGAATATATCTAAAAGGAGAAGATGAATATGAAAGTAATTTTAACACAAGATATTAAAGGTGTTGGAAAAAAGGATGATATAATAAATGCAAATGATGGATATGCAAGAAATTTTTTATTCCCTAAAAAATTAGCTATACTTGCGGATAAAGGCAATATGGTAAATCTACAATCTAAAAAATCTTCTGAAAACCGTAAAAGAGAATTAGAAAAAGAAGAAGCTATGAAAGTTGCTAAAAAAATAGAAAGTATTATGCTTAAATTACCTGTAAAAGTAGGAGAGAACGGAAAAGTATTTGGTTCTATTACTGCAAAAGAAATTGCAGATAAATTACAATCAGAATATAAAATTGAAGTGGATAAAAAGAAAATATCATTGTCTGAGCCAATTAAACTAATAGGACTAGTTAATGTAGATATAAAGCTATATGATGGAGTAAATGCAAAATTAAAAATTGATGTTATAGGAAAATAAATTAAAGAATGATATAAACTTTAATAATTTTAAATTTTTCTTAAAGTATCTTTTATTTATATAAGAAAGGACTGAGAAGTTAATATGGAACTAGGAAAAATTCCACCAAGTGATATAGAAGCAGAACAAGCAGTTTTAGGAAGCATGCTAACAGATAAAAACGCTGTTACATCTGCAATAGAAGTTCTAAAAGAAGAAGATTTTTACAGAGAAGATAATAGAATGATTTATAGTGCTATTTTAAACCTATATAATCGTTCTGAGCCAATAGATATAATTACTCTAAAATCAGAATTATCTTCAATGGGAGCATTAGAAAAAGTTGGAGGACTTGAATATCTAGCTAATTTACCAGATATGGCACCAACAAGTGCTAATGTAGATAAATATATAAAAATAGTAGAAGAAAAATCTATGTTAAGAAGCTTGATTCAAACTGCAAATGAAATTATTGCACTTGGATATGATCCAACAGAAGAAGTAGAGACAATTATGGATCAAGCTGAAAAAAGAATATTTGATGTCATGCAGAAAAAAAATCAAAAAGGATATTCTTCTATTAAAGATATATTAGTAGATACGTTCGCAGGCCTTGAAAAATTATATAATCAAAAGCAACATATTACAGGTGTACCAACAGGATTCTCAGATTTAGATTATAAAACAGCAGGTCTTCATGAATCGGATTTAGTGCTAATTGCTGCAAGACCTGCTATGGGAAAATCTGCATTTGCACTAAATATTGCAACTAATGCAGCAGTAAGAGCTAATATACCTGTAGCAATATTTAGTTTAGAAATGTCTAAAGAACAAATGGTTAACAGAATCTTATGTAGTGAAGCAATGGTAGATAGTAATAAAATTAGAACAGGGAAAATAGATGATGAAGATTGGATGAAACTAGCGGGAGCATTAGGACCACTTTCAGAATCTGGTATATATATAGATGATACTCCAGGTATATCCATTATGGAAATACGTGCAAAATGCAGGAAAATGAAGCTAGAAAAAAATATAGGACTTGTAATAATAGATTATTTGCAACTAGTCCAAGGAAGCAATTCAAAACGAGTAGGAAGCCGTGAGCAGGAAATATCTGAAATTAGCCGTTCTTTAAAAATATTAGCAAAAGAAATTAATGTACCTGTTATTGCACTTTCACAATTATCAAGAGCACCAGAGCAACGTCCAGACCATAGACCAATGTTATCAGACCTTCGTGAATCCGGAGCAATAGAACAAGATGCAGATATAGTAATGTTTTTATATCGTGATGATTATTATAATCAAGAAAGTGAAAAAAAGAATGTTGCAGAAGTTATAATAGCAAAACATCGTTCAGGATCTACAGGAACCGTAGAATTATTATGGCTTGGAAATTATACAAAATTTACTAATATAGAAAAATATAGAGATTAAAATTATTTAAAAGGATATGAAAATATATAAATATGCTAAAAGAAAAAGTATTAGATACAATTAATAAAAATCATTTAATTGAAAAAGGTGATCATATTATAGTAGGAGTGTCAGGGGGACCTGACTCTACTTGTTTATTACATATTTTATTAGAATTACAAGAGGAATTAGAATTTACAATGTGTGTAGCACATGTAAACCACGGAATTCGTAAAGAGGCAATTGATGATGAAGAATATGTTAAAAAATTGTGCAATAAATATAAACTAAAATGCTGTGTAAAAAAAGTAAAGGTAGAAGAATTAGCTAGAAAAGAAAAGATAGGCACAGAGGAAGCAGGAAGAAAAATCAGATATGACTTTTTTGAGGAAATTAGGGAAAAAGAAAATGCTAAAAAAATTGCAACAGCACATACTAAAAATGATTCTGTTGAAACTACATTATTTAATTTATTAAGAGGAAGCGGACTTACAGGATTAAAGGGAATTACACCTGTAAGAGAAAATGTATTTATTAGGCCATTAATTGATTGTACAAAAGAAGAAATTTTAGAATATTGTAAAGAAAAAAAATTGGAACCTAAAATAGATAAAACAAATTTTGAAAATATTTATACGAGAAATAAAATACGCAATAACTTAATTCCGTACTTAAAAGAAGAATTTAATCCAAATATAGTAGAAACAATTTATAGAATGTCTGAAATTCTTTATGAAGAAGATAAATATATACAAAATAAAGTAAAACAGGCATATGAAAGTATATTAATAAGTAGTAATAATCAAGAAATTATTTTAGATTTAAAGAAATTTAATGACTTAGATTTAGTTATAAAAAATAGAATTGTGCTATATACTATAAATATACTATTTGGAGCAAGTAGCGGAATACAAAAAAATCATATTGAGGATATATTAAAATTATGTGGAAATAATATTGGTAATAAATATCTTATTCCAAATAAAAAAATAAAAATTTTAGTAAAAAATAAGAAAATTTTTTTCTTAAAGAATGATAACCTTCCGTAAGGAAAGCATTGATATGACTGAATTCGACACAAAAATGACATATAAAAACTATTGCAAAACAAAATAAAGTATGGTATATTCCAAGCAAAGTTTAAAATACATATATAAGTAAGTGAAAGTAACAAATAAATTTACTAATACTATACTTATGTGTTAAGGAGGAATTATTTTGAAAAACGGATTAAAAACTTTAGCTATGTGGCTAATATTGGGGGTTATATTCATAGTAATATTAAGCACAATTTTAGACAATCAAGATACTAAAATGAGTTACTCACAATTAATTAATAAAATAGAAGCATCAGAGGTACAAGAAATAGAGTTAACATCAGATCGTGAAAAAGCATATGTTACATTAAAAAATGATACAGTTAAAAAAGAAGTAAATATACCAAGTATAGATACTTTTATGGCATATGTAGAAAACGCAATAATTTCTGGTGATATTACATTAACAGAACAAAATCAATCTATATTCTTATTAATATTAAATTTACTTACACCTTTTGGAATTTTAATAATTTTCTTATTATTCTGGTTATTCATAATGAATGGAAACCAAGGTGGAAACAAAACTATGACTTTTGGTAAGAGCAAAGCTAGATTAATGGGAACTACAGATAATAATAAAGTTACATTTGAAGATGTAGCTGGAGTTGATGAAGAAAAAGAAGAATTACAAGAAATTGTAGAGTTTTTAAAAAGTCCAAAAAAATTTACAGATATGGGTGCAAGAATACCTAAAGGAGTTTTACTTGTTGGTCAACCTGGTACAGGTAAAACATTACTTGCTAAAGCAGTAGCAGGAGAAGCAGGAGTTCCATTCTTTATTATAAGTGGTTCAGACTTTGTTGAAATGTTTGTTGGTGTTGGTGCATCACGTGTAAGAGATTTATTTGAAGAAGCAAAGAAAAAAGCACCATGTATAATATTTATAGATGAAATAGATGCCGTAGGACGTCAAAGAGGAGCAGGTCTTGGTGGTGGACATGATGAAAGAGAACAAACATTAAATCAATTATTAGTTGAAATGGATGGATTTGGCTCTAATGAAGGAGTTATAGTACTTGCAGCAACTAATAGACCAGATGTATTAGA
>CANQRO010000044.1 GCA_947626205.1 uncultured Clostridia bacterium | reverse complement strand
AATATAATTTTAAGGAATGATAAAAATGGCAAAAGAAATTAAATATGGCGAAGAAGCCAGAAAAAAATTATTAGACGGTGTAAATAAATTAGCCGATACTGTTAAAGTAACATTAGGTCCAAAAGGAAGAAATGTAGTATTAGATAAAAGCTTTGGAGCACCACTTATTACAAATGATGGTGTAACAATAGCAAAAGAAATTGAATTAGAAGATCCATATGAAAACATGGGAGCAAGACTTGTAAAAGAAGTTTCTACAAAAACAAACGATGTTGCAGGAGATGGAACAACAACAGCAACGGTTCTAGCTCAATCTATGATTAAAGAGGGAGTAAAAAACGTTGCAGCTGGTGGAGATCCAATGGCAATAAAAAGAGGAATTGATAAAGCTGTAGAAGTAGCAGTACAAGAATTAAAAAATATTAGTTCAAATGTAAATGGAAAAGAAGATATTGCAAGAGTTGCAACAATTTCTGCAAATAATACAGAAATAGGAAACTTAATTGCAGATGCAATGGAAAAAGTATCTAAAGATGGTGTAATTACTATTGAAGAATCTAAAACATCTAATACATATGTAGATGTAGTAGAGGGAATGCAATTTGATAAAGGATATGTGTCTCCATATATGGCAACAGATACAGAAAAAATGGAAGCTGTAATGGATAATCCATATATCTTAATTACAGATAAAAAAATAAGTAATATTCAAGAAATTTTACCTTTATTAGAAAGCTTGATGCAGGCATCTGGAAAATTAGTTATAATTTGTGATGATATAGAAGGAGAAGCTCTATCAACCTTAATTTTAAACAAATTAAGAGGTGTTTTAAATGTAGTAGCAGTAAAAGCACCAGGTTATGGAGATAGAAGAAAAGAAATGTTAGAAGATATTGCAATTTTAACAGGAGGAGAAGTAATAACTTCAGATTTAGGCTTAGAATTAAAAGATACTACAATTGAGCAATTAGGAAAAGCAAGACAAGTAAAAGTTGGAAAAGAAAATACAATTATTGTTGATGGTGCAGGAGATAAAGAAAAAATTGCAGAAAGAGTAAAACAAATTCGTGCACAATTAGCTGAAACAAAGAGCGAATATGATACAGAAAAATTACAAGAAAGACTTGCAAAAATTGCAGGAGGAGTAGCAGTAATTCAAGTAGGTGCAGCAACAGAAGTTGAAATGAAAGAAAAGAAATTAAGAATAGAAGATGCTTTATCTGCAACAAAAGCAGCAGTAGAAGAAGGAATTGTTGCTGGTGGTGGAACAGCATATATTAATATTTCTAAAAAAGTGGAAGACGTAGCAAAGAGTTTGAAAGATGACGAAAAATTAGGTGCAAGAATTGTGTTAAAAGCATTAGAAGAACCTATCAGGCAAATTGCTATAAATGCAGGATTAGAACCAGCTGTAATCTTAGAAAAAGTAAAAAATAGCGATGTAGGATTTGGATTTGACGCATTAAACAATCAATACGTTGATATGAAAAAAGTTGGTATTGTAGATCCAACAAAAGTTACAAGAAGCGCACTTCAAAATGCATCAAGTATTGCATCTATGGTACTTACAACAGAAAGTATTGTAACAGATAAAAAAGAAGAAAAATGCGGATGTGGTGGACATAACGATATGCCAGCCGGAATGGATGGAATGTATTAATAAGAATATAATAAAAATGTAAATTAATTTTAAAAATACCTTTAAATTTCTAGTTTATAAAGGTAACTTAAAAAATTAAAATGAATTTTATGTTTTTGGGGGAACGGTATATAACCGCTACCCCATATTTTTTTTACTAGGAGATGATGCAATATGTCAATCTTTTTAGATAAAGCTATTAAAACAAAAAGAATAAGAGAAATAATATTTGAAGAAAACTTATCAGAAAAAGAAGATAATAAAATAAGATATATACGGGGTAGAAGAAAAGAAAGAAGAATATTCTCTATATAAAGAAGGAGATATTGTTTTCGTTTCAAATTATAAATATAAAAATGGTAAGAGAGGAGAAAATCACTTATTTGTAATTATAGATGAAAATATATCAGATTCACTTGAATATTTTGCAATGATAATATCATCAAAAGTGCAGAAATTAAAATATAAAACGAACGAGTTTATTAAAAAGAATAAAGAAAATAATTTAGATAAAGATAGTGTTGTAAAAATTGATTTCTTATACAAAATAAGACAAAGTAATATATTATTTAAAGTAGGCACAGTTACTGAAAAAAATATTGAAGAATATAAAGTAAAGTATTTAGAAGGATAAAAGCATATATTATATATTTAAGAATAAATATAATTAGGTTCTTGAAGAGTATTTATAAATTTTATAAGTAACAGTAATAATCCTGTTATCTAAATTTCTAATGTATTAAAAATTCATAAAAAAATGAAGTTAGATAAAAAATCTAACCTCATTTTTTAAAAGCAGAAATGCTATAATTAGCAACATCCACCACAATTTCCACCGAAGCCGTTGCCACCGCAACAACATAGAATAATTAAAATAACGATTATAATCCAAATGCAGTTATCTCCACCGAAACCGCATCCGCAACCACATCCGCAACCTCTGTTTTCTGGCATAATCTTTCCCTCCTTTCTTATAGTTCATGTACTTTTCTGTTTAGGGCAAGACTAGCTAGTTACGACAGTTACATCCACTGTTGCCACAGCTGCAGAAAAGTAGTAAAAATAAGATAATAAACCACAAAATCTCACTGTTACAACAATTTCCCATTTCAAGCGACCTCCCTATAAAGAACTAAGTTTTTTGTTCTTTCGTATGGTATATACTATTCGACAAGTGAAAAAAGTGTTACAAATTTTCCGAATCACTTTATGTCAAAAATTTAAGAAATTATTCCAAAAAAACTATACAAAAAATAATAAAGAATGATATAATTCATATAAAAAGAAACCTAAAGGGAAGAGGATAATTTTATATGGGAAATATTGTATTATTAGATGAATTAACTATTAATAAAATAGCTGCTGGAGAAGTTATAGAAAGACCAGCATCAGTTATTAAAGAAATGGTTGAAAACTCAATTGATGCTAATGCAACCAATATAAATATAGAAATAAGAAATGGTGGAATTTCATACATAAGAATTACAGATAATGGAAAAGGAATTGCATCTGATGATATGGAAATTGCATTTGAAAGACATGCAACTAGTAAAATTAGAAATGCAAGTGACTTAGAAAAAGTAAAATCTATGGGGTTTAGAGGAGAAGCATTAGCAAGTATTGCAGCTATTGCAAATGTAGAGATGGTTTCTAAAACCATGGATGAACCAATTGGAAATAGAATTGTAGTTGAAGCAGGAAAAGTACTAAGCTTTGAAGAAATGGGATGCCCTATAGGAACTACAATTACAGTACAAAATCTATTTTTTAATACACCAGTTAGATATAAATTCTTAAAAAAGGATTATACAGAATCTGGATATATAGAAGATGTAGTAACAAGACTTGCATTAATTAATCCTAATATTTCATTTAAATTAATTAATTCAGGAAAAACTATTATTCAAACGTCTGGAAACGGAAAACTTCAAGACGTAATTTATGCTATATATGGAAAAGATATTGCAAGTAGTATTTTAGATGTAGATTATACTTATGAAGATATACATGTTACTGGTGTAGTTGGAAAACCAGAAATAGCTAGATCTAATCGTTCTAATCAATTATTTTTCGTTAATAAAAGATATATCAAAGATAAAACTCTATCTGGAGCTACTGAAAACAGTTTTAAAGGTTTATTACCAATAGGTAAATACGGCTTTTTAGTTTTAAATTTAGATATGGATCCAAGTAAAGTTGACGTTAATGTTCATCCAGCAAAACTAGAAGTAAGGTTTGAAGAAGAAAATAAAGTGTTTAAAGCTGTATACCATGCTATTAGAGATACTTTGCTTAAGGCTGAACTAATAGCAAGTACAGAAAAAAGTGAAATGGATAAGAATGATATAGACTTTAAAGAATTTGATTCAGTTTCACCATCAAAACCAAATTTTATAGATTTATTTAGAAAAATAAAAAAAGAAGAACCAGGCAAAGATAATATATTAGAAGATGTTTTCCAAAAGAAACAAGAGAATCTTGAAAATACAGAAGATATAAATGCTTTAAATAATGTAAATAGTATTGAACAAGATAAAGACTTAGAAATAAATGTAAATAAAAGCAATAAAACAAATATATTAAATGAATTAATTGCAATGCAAAAGAAATTAAAAGAAGAAGCAGAAAATAATCCTAAATTGAAAACCAATATAGATAGTATCATAACGAATACAAATAAAATAAAAAATAATGATGAAAACGTAGAAAATGAAGAAGAACAAAACGAAAATAAAAACGAAGAACAAAATGAAGAAGATGCAAAAGAAGGAAATGAAATTGAAAAGGAGATAAACGAAAAATCAAATCTAGTAGAAGAAGAAAAAGATACATATGAAGTAATACCCGAAGTTATTATTCAAGAAGAAAATAAAAACGTAGAAGAGGCAGATGATACAAGTAGTTTAAATAAAAATGAAAACGGAAATGATGAAAACGAAAATGTTGAATTAGAAAAAAATGAAGACACAATAGATAATACTCAAAAATTTACAAATGAGCAACTAAATGAAATGATACAAAAAATAGAAAACATGGATGATGTTGAAAATAATCCAGAATTTTCTACCATGTATGAAAAAATATTTGGCAAGCCACCTGTATCTTCTGAAGAAAATGAAGAAGAAAAAGAAATAAGTGCAGCTCAGATAATTAAAGATAACAATGTTTCTATTTTTGAAAATACAGAAGAATATAATAAAACACCATATAAACTTGTAGGTATTGCATTTAATACATATATCATTATAGAGATCCAAAAAGAATTATATATAATAGATCAACATGCAGCACACGAAAGAATTATGTATGAGAAGGTAAAAAAGAATTATTATTCGAACTCAAATAAAGATTCACAATTGCTTTTATTACCAGATATTATAACTTTAACACATAAAGAAATGGATATTTTGAATGATAATAAAGATATGTTTGAAAAAGCAGGATTCATTTTAGAAGAATTTGGAGAAAACACAATAAAATTAGTAGGAGTTCCAAATATATGTTTAGAACTTGATACAAAAGAATTGTTCTTAGAAACTTTAGATGAAATTAATACAGTTGCAAGAACTGCAAAACAAGAGATAGAGGAAAAATTTCTTGCAACTATTGCTTGTAAATCTGCTGTAAAAGCAAAAATGGATTTAACAAAAGAAGAGGTAGAACATCTTATGGATGATTTATTAAAACTACCAAATCCATTTACTTGCCCTCATGGTAGACCAACGGCAATTAGAATGGATCAAAATGACATAGAAAAGAAATTTGCAAGAAGAAAATAATTAATCTTATGAAAATAAATAATAATATAAATGAGATGGGAGAAAATATGGCAGTTATTGTAATAATATCGCTAATTATATACGTTATTGCTATAGTAACAATTTATACTAATACATATTATTTAGAAAAGGATAAAAGAATCAAATTCATATTAATAGGACTTGTAATTACATATATTATGACTATTTTTATTGTTTTAATAAGTTCATCAAATGTAGAAATAGAAAACAAACAATATGTAGCAGTAGCTAATAGAATATCAAGATTATTATTTGCCCCAATTAATTCAATAATGTTTTTACCATACATAGGAAATGTACTTAACAAATACAAAAATGATGCATTAAGTGGAAAACAAGTAAGAAAACGATTTATTATAATAGCAATAATTGCAATATTAATTATATTTTTTGAGGTAGATTATATTAAAAATTTTGAAACAGGATTAATTCAAAATGCTACAAAGTAGGAGTGAACCAGTATGAAACCAACAATAATTGTAATATGTGGCCCAACGGCTTCTGGAAAGACAGCTTTATCAATTGAATTAGCAAAGAAAATTAATGGAGAAATTGTCTCTGCAGATTCTATGCAAATTTATAAAGATATGAATATAGGAAGTGCAAAACCTACACTAGATGAAATGCAAGGAATAAAACATTACTTAATAGATTGCGTATCACCAGATGTAAGATTTAGTGTTGCAGAATATAAAAAAGAAGCTGAAAAATCAATTTCTGAAATTTTAAAAAAAGGTAAAAATCCAATTATAGTGGGTGGGACAGGCTTTTATGTAGATAGCTTAATCTATGGAATAAATTTTGAAGAAGTAGTACTAGATGAATCTTATAGAAAAATGTTAGAAGAAAGAGCAAGTAAAGAAGGCTTAGAAAATTTATACAAAGAAGCTTGCAAAATAGATAAAAAAGCAATGGAAAAAATAAGCCCAAATGATAAAAAAAGAATAATTAGAGTATTAGAAATATTTCATGAAACGGGTAAAACAAAAACATTGCAAGAAATAGAATCTAGAAAAGAAGAAGTAAAATACAATTATAAAGTATTTGTACTTAATATGGATAGAGATAAATTATATGAGCGAATAAATAAAAGAGTAGACATCATGATAGAACAAGGATTAGTAGAAGAAGTAGATAATTTAAGAAAAAAATATAAAGAATATCCAACTGCAATGCAAGGACTTGGATATAAAGAAATAAAATATTATTTAGAAGGGAATATAACATTAGAAGAAGCTATTGAACTATTAAAACAAAAAACAAGAAATTATGCAAAACGTCAATTAACATGGTTTAGAAAAAATAAACAAGCAATATGGCTAGATGCACTTGCTTCAAAAGAAGAAAATATAAAAATAATTTTGGAGGAAACAAATTTTGGAAAAAAATAAAAAAGTTAAGAATGTACCAAAATCTAGAATAAACAAAAAACAAAAATTACTGATTTTATATATTCTTGTTGGGATTACTGCTATTTACTTTATCTATAGTATTATTAGACTTATACAACAGCCAACAGAAACTTTTGTGGTAGAAAATGGAAAAATTTCAGAAGAAGAAAGTGCAGTAGGCTATTTAATACGTGAAGAAGTTGTTTTACAAGGAAATAATTATAAAAATGGTATGGTTCAAATTAAAGCTGATGGAGATAAAGTAGCTAAAGGGGACCCAGTATTTAGATATTACAGTAATAATGAAGAAAATTTAGTAAAAAAAATCCAAGAATTAGACATTAAAATTCAAGATGCAATGGAAAATGAAGGAGATATTTTACCTAATGATGTAAAAAGACTGGAAACTCAAATAGAAGAGAAGCTTCTAAACATTAGATATATAAACGATGTACAAAAAATTGAAGAATATAAAAAAGAAATTAGTGATATTATAACTAAAAAAGCAAAAATAGTAGGAGAATTAAGCCCAGCAGGTTCTTACATAAGGAAGCTAATTGATGAAAGAAGCGGATATGAAAATACTTTAAACTCTGGTGCAGAATATATTACAGCTCCAGAAAGTGGAATTATTTCATATCGTGTAGATGGTTTAGAAAATGTGCTAACTGTGTCTAGCTTTTCTACTCTTAGCACTAAATTTTTAGAAGATTTAAATTTAAAGGCAGGAGAAAGTATACCAACTAGTTCAGAAAATGGAAAAATTATTAACAACTTTGTGGGATATATTGCTACAACATTAGAATCAGATAGGGCAAAAGAAGCTGAAATAGGTAAAACTGTAACATTGCGATTATCAAACGGTTCAGAAATTCAGGGTAGTATAGAATATATAGTAGAAGAAGATGATGAAAGATTAATAATATTTAAAATTACTAATGAATTAGAATTGTTGTCACGCTATAGAAAAATAACATTTGATGTGATTTGGTGGAGCTATTCTGGACTAAAAGTTCCAAATACTTCAATAATAGAAGAAGATGGAAGAAAAGGAAGTAAAAAAGAAGAGGAAAAAGTATATTATGTAGTTAGAAATAGAGCAGGTTATACAGATAAAATACCAATCAAAGTATTAAAACAAAATTCTTCATATTCAATTATAACTAACTATGAATCGACAGAACTGAAAACAGATTTGGGTTATAGTGACGAAGAAGCAAAGAATACGAAAACTATTGTATTATATGATGAAATATTAGATAATCCAAAGTAAACGAATATTACAAAAATATTACAGTAAAATTAAAATTAAATTACACTTTTAAAAAGGTATTGACAAGATAGTATAATTGTATTTATACTTATGTTAAATACCAAGGAAAAAAATAGGAGGTTTATAAAATGGCAGGAGCAGTAATGAATAAAATTTGGGATTTTTTAGGAATGGATAATAGTGCTCAAGAAGATGAGGATGTAGAAGATAAAGTATATGATTATGACTATGATGAAGAGGAAGAAGAGGTATCAGAACCAAAAACAATTTTTGGAAGAAAAAATAAAGTTGTAAATATGCCTCAAGCACAACAAGTAAAAATGGTAATTTGTCAACCAACAACATTTGAACAATCAGAAGAAATATGCAATTATTTAAAAGAAAGAAAATCAGTTATTGTTAATTTAGAATATGTTAATAAAGATGTTGCTAGAAGAATAGTAGATTTTATCAGTGGTGCAGTTCATGCATTAGATGGTCATATTCAAAAAATATCTAATTCTATCTTTTTAATTGCTCCAACCAATTATGAAATAGCAAACGAAATGGCAAGAGAAGAAATAAAAAATAGATTATCTGTTTCATGGCTAAAGAACAACTAAAGAAATATAAGTCGGAAGTGTTAATTAAATTAACAAATTTAGCAAACTCCGGCTTTTGTTTTTAACTTTTTTAGATTAAGAAGCATTTTAGGAGGAAAAGTATATGTTAACACCTTTAGAAATAGAAAATAAAAAGTTTTCAAAACAAATGATGAATGGATATAATGTAGAAGAAGTAGATGAATTTTTAGATTTATTAACAGCAGATTATGAAAAATTATATAAAGAAAATACAGAATTAAAAACAAAGCAAGAAGAATTACATGATGATGTAGCACATTACAAAAATATTGAAAGTACATTGCAAAATACATTAATGATGGCACAAACAACTGCAGAAGAAGTTAAAAATGTAGCAAAACAACAAGCAGAGCAAATTATAAATGATGCTCAAGCAAATGCAAAACAAGAAGTAATGAATCTTGAACAAGAAATTAATTTAAAGAAAAAAGAATTAACTGATGCACAAAAACAATTTGATGTATACAAAGCTAAAATGGAATCATTATTAATTTCGCAATTAGAATTACTAAAAGAAATAAATAATGACTAAAGAACGAAAGATAAAAGGACAGAGAAATACCGCTCTCTGTCTTTATTTGATTTTGTTACAGAAGTGTTAAATGTATATTACAATTCTATTATTTCTATTGACTTATTTAGAAAAGGAAAATAAAATATATGTATCAAAGAGGGATTTTTTAAATGCGAGTAATTAGTGGAACAGCTAAAGGCTCGAGCCTTTATTCACTTGATGGTAATCTAACAAGACCAACGTTAGATAGAATCAAGGAATCATTATTTAATATTATACAAAATGATGTTAAAAATGCTACTATTGTATTAGATTTGTTTGCAGGAAGTGGAGCATTAGCAATAGAAGCATTAAGTAGGGGTGCAAAATTTGCTTATTTATGTGATAAATCTAATGAGGCAATCGAGATAATTAAAAAGAATATAGCGAAAACTCATTTAGATGAAAAATGCAAAATAATGAAATGTAATTATTTACAAGCACTTGAAAATTTGAAAAACAAATGCCAATTTGATTTAATATTCATTGATCCGCCGTATGCAACTACATTAGTACAAGAATCAGTAAAAAATATTATAGAATTTAATTTATTAGCTAAAGAAGGAAAAATTATTATAGAAACAGACGAAGAAGAAAGAATATTAGAAGAATTAAAACAGATCAATGTTAATGTGTGTGATTTAAGAAAATATGGAAGAGTAAAACTTATATTCTTAAATCGAAAGGGGTAAAAAATGGAAATATTTACACTACTAGAAACTTTAGAGGAGATGCTAGAACAAAGCAAATCAATACCTTTTTCAGGTAAATGTATGGTAGAAAAAGAAGAAATTTTAGACATTATTAAAGAAATAAGGATTAAACTTCCAGATGAATTAAAACAAGCAAAATGGATTAAAGAAGAAAGAGGACGTATCTTAGTAGAAGCACAAAAAGAAGCTGATGATATTGTAAAAGAAGCAGAAAATAGAATTATATCTATGATAGACGAGCATGAAATTACAAGAAAAGCATATGAACAAAAGGCTCAAATTATTGAAACAGCAAACGAAATGTCTAGAGAAATTTCAAAAGGAACGAAAGATTATGCTGACAATCTTCTTGAAAAAATTGAAGTAGTTTTAGAGGACGCATTAAAAACAGTTCAAAATAACAGAAAAGAATTAAAATAGAAAAATAAAAGTCAGAAATCGGAGAACCAATATATCAAATTTAAGTTCCGATTTCTGTTTTTTTAAGGGAAAGGAAGAAATAAAGTGGCAAAAAGAAAAAAGACAAGTCGTAAAAGAACAAAACAAAATAAAAGAGAAAATGACTTAGCAGTAGTATCAATGATAATCATAAGCATATTATTAACCATATTAATATATACAAATTCTGGTGCAATAGGTAAAACTTTAAGCCCAATTTTAGGTGGAATGTTGGGATGGATGAAATATATAATTCCAATTGGTACATTTGCAATTGCAATTAATTTAGCATGTGAAAAAAAGGAAACATTAACTCCAAAACTTATTCAATATACCATATTTTTATTATGTATTTCAGTCATCATGAGTGTTTATCAAATATCAGAAGGTAATATAGATTCTAAGCAAGAATTTAGTAATATTTTAAAACAAGCTTATGAGTTAGGACAAAAAAATATAGGTGGAGGAGCTATAGGAATAATCTTAGCAATTCCAATGTCACAGTTACTTGGTTCGACAGGTGCTGTTATATTATCAATTGGTATATCTATAATTATACTAATATTTATGTTTGGAATTCATCCATCAAATATAATTACTAAAATGATTGAAAATGTAGAAGAGAATAAAGAAGAAAGAAAGAATCGTAAGTTAGAAGAAGATGAATATGAAGAAGAGCCGATTGTTCAGGAAATTAAGCCAAGGAAAAAAATAAAGAAAGAAAAAACAAGTTCAATAGATATTCCTTTGGATGATGATGAAATAACAATAAACGTAAATGATACAAAATCATTAAAAAAATATGATCATACCGATGACAATTTAATGCCTTTAGGAATGAGCGAAAAAAATATGGAAGTATCACATAAAGAACAATCATCTCCAAATGAACTAGAAGATATTTTCCATACAGAACAAGAAGTAAAAGAAGAAAAAACAAAAGAAGTTTTAGTGCTAGACCATACAGTAACAGTAGAAGATGAAAATTATGAATTTCCACCAATTGAGTTATTAAGTGAGGGAGAACCAACAGGATTAAGAGGAGGAAAAAAGGCAATAGCAGATAATGCTACAAAATTACAAAAAACATTATATAGTTTTGGAGTATCTGCAAAAGTAGAAAATGTATCTGTAGGACCAGCCATAACAAGATATGAATTAAAACCAGCAGAAGGAGTTAGAGTAAGTAAAATTGCAAATTTAGCTGATGATATTGCTCTTAATTTAGCCGCTGAATCTATACGTATAGAAGCACCAATTCCTGGTAAGCAGGCTGTTGGAATTGAAGTTCCAAACAAAGAAACAGAAATGGTACATTTAAGAGATATTTTAGAAACCTCTACATTTGAAGATTATAAATCTAAGCTTGCATTTGCACTTGGAAAAGATGTTGCAGGAAACGAAGTTGTAACAGATATTGCAAAAATGCCACACGTATTAATTGCAGGTAGTACAGGTTCAGGTAAAAGTGTATGTATAAATACATTAATTACAAGCATTATATATAAAGCAAAACCAAGTGAAGTAAAACTTGTAATGGTAGACCCAAAAGTAGTTGAATTATCTGTATATAATGGAATACCACACCTACTAATACCTGTTGTAACTGATGCAAAAAAAGCAGCTGGTGCACTTGCTTGGGCTGTACAAGAAATGGTAAATCGTTATGGATTATTTGCAAAAAAAGGTGTAAGAGATATTAAAGGATATAATGAGCAAATTGAAAAAGAAGGATCAAGTGAAAAATTACCTCAGATAGTCATTATAATAGATGAGCTTGCAGATTTAATGATGGTAGCAGCAAAAGATGT
>CANQRO010000043.1 GCA_947626205.1 uncultured Clostridia bacterium | reverse complement strand
AGATATATAATTGGTTATACTCAAGAACAATTAGCCGAAAAAAGTAACTTGAGTCCAAGATATATAAGCGATATTGAGAACTATAATGGTAATATTCCTATTGATACTTTAGAAAATATCGCAAATATTCTTAAAGTTGAGCCTTATCTGTTGATTAAGAGCCAAAAGCACCCAAAATTGCCGAAAAGAGTAAATATGAAATAAGCTCTTTTCTTTTATTATTTCTAATTACTCTATTTTTTAGTATAACACAAAAACGGAAATTCGGCACGAAAGGTCACATATTTTTGTAAAAAAATTATCTATAATTTTATAAGGAAGTGATATTTTGGAGCATTATGATGATTTTAATGAAAATATAAAAACAGTTATATGTAAGAATATTAAGAAATATCGAACTTTAAAGAAAGTTAATTTGATGAAATTAGCTGAAGAAATAAATGTTTCAGTAGATCATTTAAAAAGAATAGAAGCACCTAATGATAGGAATAATATTTCATTGATGACTTTATATAAAATTTCTATAGTTCTTGGAGTTAGAATAGATAAATTTTTTGAGGAATGAAAAAACATAGAGCAAAAATCTATGTTTTTTTTATAAATCCATTGGATTGATAGGTTTTAATTGCCCATCACAATTTGTACAATCAAAAGTTGGAATATTTTTATTACCCGTTAATTCATAAATGTTTTTAAAATGTTTTACTACCTGTATTGGCATTTTTGTTTCTATACCACAAGACTCACATTTATATGTTATGAATTTAATCTGTTTAGCATTATCAGTATCTTCACATAGTTTACAAAAATCTACTCCTAATACCCTAGATATTCGCCATAAAGCACCTAGAGAAAAAGTTTGATGATATGCTGCAGATTCTATACCACTGATAAATGAGAGAGAATAATTGATTTCTTCAGCTAATTGTTCTTGAGTCCATCCTTTCAATTTTCTGTATTTTTTGATATTTTTTCCAATTAGTTGATAAATATAGTTTTCATCATCTTTTTTGAACTCCAAGTTCTTTCACCTCCCAAAAATCAGTATTATATTTAAAGCTTATTTTTATGCATCTATTTCTATTATCCTACAAATATAGTGCATCTTTAACTCACTATTAGTGAGTAAATTTAGAAAAACACTCAAAAATAGTGCAATTTTTGTCAAATTTTGTTATAATTATATAGAATAGGTGAGTCAAAGGAGGTATTTGATATAAATTTCTTATATTCTTTAGGTTTTATGTATTGTTATAAATCACAGTCATAATTGTTTAAAAGTGTAAGAAATATCATCAAAAAGAAAAATTTATAGTTAGCTTTAATTATTAATTTTAATCGGTTAATCTAAAAAGGAATATACATAGAGAGAGCAATTTAAAATTTTAGAGAGATAGGTGGTGATTTATAAAAATAATAAAACTGATATAAGTTAATAACAGAGAATATAACTAATTTATTGATAATCTGTTTGTAATCTCACTATTCATCTTGAAAATGATGAAATAAGAAATTGGAGGTAGTGATATATGGGTTTTATTAAAGCATTTTCAGGTGCCTTAGGTGGCACATTTGCAGACCAATGGAAAGATTTTTATATGCCTAGAGCAAATGTTCCAGGTACTGCAGGATTATTTCAAGCTGTACCACAATCACAAAATAATGGTCGTGGAGAAAATTATAAAGGGAACGAAAATATTATTACGAATGGTAGTAAAATAATTGTACCAGAAGGTACTGCACTTATTACTATTCAAGATGGGGCTATTACAGGTTGTATAGCAGAGCCAGGAGGTTTTGAATTTAGATCGGATGATCCAAATTCACAATCTATGTTTGCAGGTGATGGTATTTTTGGACAAACTATTAAATCTACATGGGAAAAGGTTAAATTTGGTGGACAACCAGGTAGCCAACAATTAGCATTTTATGTTAATTTAAAAGAAATACCAAATAATAAATTTGGTACTCAATCAGAAATATATTGGGATGATGCCTTTTTTGGAACACAAGTAGGAGCAGTAACTAGAGGTACATATACCTTAAAAATAGTTGATCCATTACTGTTTGTAAAGAATTTTGTCCCTGCAAAATATTTACAGCCAGGAGCTCCTGTATTTGATTTTGCTGATATGGATAATGACGCAGGTAGTCAATTATTTAATGAAGTAGTTGGTACTTTATCAGCAGCATTTTCTAATTATACAAATGATCCAAGCAAAGGAAATCGTATTTCAAAAATTCAAGGCGATCAAATAGGTTTTGCTCAAGCAATGGCACAAGCAGTTGAGGATGCTTATCAATGGAAAAGCGATAGAGGTCTTGAAATAGTTAAAACTGCAATTCTTGCTATTGAATACGATGAAGATACAAAGAAATTAATGAAAGATGTAAAAGCAGCAGATGCACTATCTGGTGCAAGAGGAAATGCATTTATGCAACAAGCTGCTGCTAGAGGAATGCAAGCTGCTGGCGAAAATGGTGGTGGTGCAGGTATGGCATTTATGGGAATGGGCATGAATGCTGCAGGAAATATGATGGGAGCAATGCAACAACAACCAACTCAATCATCATATCAACCTGCATTTGGTCAAGCACAACAAACTCAACCAACTCAACCAACCCAAGAAGCAGCACAACAAGATCCAATGGCAGTTTTAAGTGAAAAGAAAAAATTGTTAGATGCAGGATTAATTACTCAAGAAGATTATGATAAATTAAAGGCACAATTATTAGGATTATAAAATATGCAAGAAGGTTATAATTCAAATATAACTCCTCCTGCAAATAATAATATTCCAAATAATGAGCCTACTGTTGTAAAGACAGATGTTGGAGCAACAGATGGACAAGAAAAATGCCCAAAATGTGGCTCAACAGATATTTCAACAAATACGAATAATGGCAAATTAAGATGTAATTTTTGTCGTCATGAGTTTGAACCTGAAAAAGTTTCAGGTATGGTAGAGGATATATCTCAATTACAAGGGCAAGTTATGGGATCAGGGGCAACAGATATTGTTGCTGATACCAATGATGTTTTAACATTTAAATGTAGTAGTTGTGGTGCAGAAGTTGTTATAGATACTGCTTCTGCTTCACAAGCTAGATGTCATTGGTGTAGAAACACATTATCTGTTAATCAACAAATTCCTAATGGTAGTATTCCAGATGTTGTATTGCCTTTCAACATTAATAAAGATACTGCTAAATTAGAAATTGAAAAGTTTGTAGGAAAGAGAAAATTTTTTGCACATCCAAAATTTAAAGAAGAATTTACTGCTCAAAATATAATGGGTGTATATTTTCCTTATATGATTGTAGATGTTAATACTCATGCTAATTTTATTGGTGAGGGTGAACATCAAACAAGAAAATATTTTAGAGGTAGTGGTAGTAATCAAAAAGCATATTATGATGCTGATTTATATCATGTTGAAAGAGAATTTGATTTAACGATTAATGGACTTTCAGTTGAATCAAGTCTGGATAAACTTAATAATACTGCTTCGGATAAAACTAATAATGTAATAAATGCAATTATGCCTTTTGATGTTGAAAATTGTGTTAAATATAATGCTAATTATTTAAAAGGTTATACATCTGAAAAAAGGGATACAAATGTTGATCAATTAAGGTCAATCGTAGATACAGAATCAAAAGATATTGCAAGATTTGCTGCAAATGAAACTTTAAAGGAATATGATCGTGGTGTTGCATGGTCTAATGAACAATTAAGTGTAAAAGGACAACAATGGAAAGCAGCATATTTGCCTGTTTGGTTATATAGTTATCAACAAGTTAAAGGGGATAAAAAAATATTGCATTATGTTGCAGTTAATGCAAGAACGAAAGAAACAATGGGTAGTGTTCCAATACATATGCCTAAATTGATTGGAGTATCATTTGTAGTTGAAATTCTAGGTATAATTGCTATGTTATTTGTAGATTTTGATTATAGTTTCTTATTTTTATTATCAGGAATTATTTATTTTATTATCATGTTTTTAAGGTATCGTAATTCCAATGCAAGACATACTTATGAAACTGAAACGAAAAAAAATATGGCAAATTTGCGAAAAGTAGATAATTTTATTAAATCAGAAAAAGGTCTTACTAATTCCACTATGAATGGTGCAAATAATAAAAGAGTTAATGGACAAACTAGCACGAGTAAAGTTTTTGATTCATTAACAGGACAAAATATTGGCAATAGTGTTATTAATTCGGTTACAAATAGTAGTCCTATTGCAAGTTTTATTAAAGATAATATAGATAAGGGAGGGAAATAATGAATTGTCCAAAATGTGGGGCAGAAAATATTAGTGGATCAACATTTTGCATAAAATGTGGAGCTAATTTGAAAGAATTACAATCCATGAATGTTAATACTAATAATGCTCCTATAAACGAGCAAGTTGCTCAACCTACTTATGTGGAATCTCAAAATCAATCTATGCAGCAACCTATGAATAATCAACAACCTGTGCAACAACCTGTCAATAATGTTAGTACAGCATCATTAAATTATTTAATGTATCTTATTGCTATTCTTTTAAAGCCATTTAAATGTTTTAGAGAAGAAGAATCAAAATTAAATAATTCTAAAACATCAATAATTTTAGCTTTATTAGTTAGTGTATTGATGACAGTAGTTAATATGATTAAAACAATCTTTGCTACTGTAAGAGTGGCAAGTTATAGTTGGACAGAGGGTTATACATACTCATGGCAATGGGATAATTTAAAAAATATTAAATGGTTAGAATTAATAGGTAAGAACTTTTTGATATATGCTTGTATTATTTTCGCTATAACATTAGTATTTTATCTAGGAAGTTTAATAGTAAAGAAACAATTAAGTTTTATAAAATCGTTATCTATTGCAGCAACATCAGTAATACCTGCAGTTGTTGGTATAATGATTTTATCCCCATTAGGTGGTATGATTTGGAGTCCTTTAAGTATAGTATTTATGGTTGTTGGTGCAGTTTATACTTTAGTAATATTGTATGAATTAATGAATAGTGAATTGAAACTAGAGGGAGATGCAAAAATATACTTTAACTTAATATGCTTTGGTATATTAGCAGTTGCAGGATATTATGCATATATGAAATTGTTTATGAGTTCAGTAACAGGTGGACTAGAAAACATATTGGATATGTTTAAATAATGAATAATGAATTTAATAATAATTTTTCACAACAAAATAACACCAATAATGAACAAATAACTCAACCTACTTATACACAACCTCAACCTATGCAACAACCTATAAATAATCAACAATATGTTCAACAACCTATGAATAATAATTATGTTAATGCTCCAAATAATAAATCTAAAAATAATAAAAAAATAATATTAATTGTAATAGCTATATTAATAATAATTCTTGGCGTTATTGCTTTCTTATATTTTAAAAAAGATAAAAATAAAAATTTAGAAATGGATATAACTTATTCTACTGCATTTTTTATTAAAAATGAGAATGATAAATATGCTTTATTCAATGATGAAGGAAAGCAACTTACAGAATTTATATTTACCTCAACAAGTGATTTTGTGAATGGAACATCTTTAGTAAAAAAAGATGATGCTTATGGAATAATTGATTCCAATGGTAAGATGACAGTAGATTTTGGAAAGTATTCTTATATAACAACTGCTGCAGGAATGTATAAAGTTCATGGTGAAGATTATCATTATTTACTTATTGATGGTACAGGAAAAGTTTTATATGATTTAGAGGATAATGATTTAGATACTTTTATTGGAGGATATTATTCAATTTTAGAAGAAAAATCTACTAAAACATATAAAGTTCTAAATTATCAAGGTAAAGTAATGACAAGTTTTCCTATTGTAGAAAGTGTTGATGACGATCCTGAAACAAATGAAGAAGAAGGATACATATCAGTATTTTATAATAATAAAAACTTTATATTAAATGAAAAAACAGGAAAAGAGGTAATATCTTTTAATGATGATAAACATTATTGTGTTAATAATGTTGAAGAAGATGGAAAAATAATTACTTTAAATTCTTGTGTTTCATGGTTTCAAAGCCAAGATAAAACATATTATAAATTTATAAAAAATGGTAAATTATATGATTTAAATGATAAATGTGATTCAGTTTATTATGAAAATGGTAATCTTGTATGTAATAAAGATTATAAAAAATATCTATTAGACGATAATCTAAATGTTGGAGTAGATATTTCAAATAAAATATATGTAGATAATAACACTTATGCCCAAAATAAAGATGGCTCATTTAATGGTGTTGATTTCTATAATGATGGTAAAGTTGTTAAAAATGTTCCATGTAGAAATATAAAAGACACAGGCTATGCTGAAAAAGGTTTCTATGTTTTAGGAACATATTATAGTTCATCTTGTGGTACATCTTCTGGTACTTATGAATTTTATAATTCAAAAGGTGAAAATGCTTTCGGTAAATCATTTACTAGAGTTAATAATTTTGACAAAAATGGATTGGCAAAAGTTAGTGAAGATAAAGAAAAGTATTATTTAATTGATACCACAGGTAAAAAGGTTAGTGATGATTTTGACAATATTACTTTATCTAATAACTATTATATAGTTACTAAAGATAATTTAAAGGGAATTTTAGATAAAGATGGAAAACAAATATTAGAATGCAAATATTCTAATATTGAAATTACTGAAAAGCAAAACAAGTATTATGCAAAATTATCAACAACTGATTCAAAATATATTCTTTATGATATAAATAAAAAAGTGGAAGTATTAAATCTAGAAAGCTCACCAAACTTTTATGAACATTATATTTTAATTACCAAAGACAATAATAAACAATACTATGCTTATAATGGAAAATTATTTTATGAATCAAAATAAAGGAAGGTGAGAAAAATGGAATTTTTGAGAAATAAAAGAATATTAGCGATAATTGGAATTGTATGTTTATTTATAGGTACAATTACACCATATTTTCAATTTTCATTGTTAGGATATTCATATTCTATATCATTATGGAAATATTGGGAAGGAAAAATAATTGTTGCGTTAATAGTTTTAAATACAATGTTTATATTTAAAGATTTTTTAAAAAAATATATACCTCAAGTATTTAATTCTAATTTAGGTCAAAAAATTGAAAATGCTAATCCTAAATTGTCTATTATACCAACAATATTAGTAGTAGCATTCGTAGTATATTTAACTATTCATTTGGATGTTGCAAGTGAATATTTAAAACATGGATTAGGTTTTTATGCATTGTGGTTTGGAATAATTTGTTTAGTGGGACATACTATCTTTTACAAAAGACAAAATAGTATTGAATCTAATAATTATCAATCTGTGCAACAACCTGCATATACACAACCTCAACCTATGCAACAACCTATGAATAATCAACAACCTATGAATAATCAAATGGAAAATAAAAAATATTGTCCTCAATGTAGGAATTTAGTTGATAGCAATGCAGCGATTTGTTTCATGTGTGGACACAAGTTCTAATGGTGTAATATTTTGATTTGCTATTAGAATTAAAGACAGGAATTAGGCAACTAACTTCGCTTTAGTTGCCTTTTATTAAAGAAAGGAAGGGATAGTTATGTTTTGTCCAAAATGTGGTACTAATTTGCCTGAAGGATCTGAATTTTGTTCAAATTGTGGTACTAATTTGAAAGACTTTCAATCACAACAAACAATACCACAAGTTGATGAAACTAATATAAAACAAGAAAACAATGTAAATGTACCTACAAATAGTAGTGGAACTATGACAGAAATGTTTTCTGCAAAGAGTAAAAATTTTATAAATCCAATTATAAATAAAATTAAAAATTTTTGTATTAAATATAAGAAGCAATTATCTATTGGTCTTGCAGCTTGTTTTGTGATATTTATTGGTATTTTATTATTTAATAAGTTTTATGATTTTACAAAAATATCATGGGATACTGAGAATGGCGATGCAAATATAACACATACACAATCAACGACATTAACATTAAATGTTTTAGCTTATGATAAAGAAAAAAATCAAATTAATGATATAAAGTTTTCAACTGAAAATGGTAAAATTGTATCTGATGGAGCTAAAGTAGAATGGACATTACCCACTGAAGCAGGAGAATATACTATCGTTGCATCTGCACCTAGTGGAAAAAAGATAAGTAAAAGTGTAAGAGTAGTTGAATTAAAAGATAGCGATGAAAAGCCTCACAATTTATCAGGAATGATACAAATACCTGAAGATGATAATACAACAGATAGCGACAACGATGGCTTAACAAATGCAGAAGAAAAAAAATTGGGAACAAATATTTATTCTGCTGACTCTGATGCTGATGGATTGCCTGATAAACTTGAAATTGATGAAACAAAAACAGATCCATTAAAAAAAGATACTGATGGTGATGGTATTAATGATGGTGATGAAATGGATTTAGGATTAGATCCATTAAAAGCAGATTCTAAAGGCGATGGTGTCAAAGATAGCGAAAGAAATTTAACATATACAATAGATGAAAATGATTTAGGAATTTCTATGCAAATCAATGGCAAAGGAAATATTGCAAGTTCGACAATAGATATAATAAAAAATTCTACATTTACTGATATGGATGGTTTATTAGATACTATTTATAATTTTTATACAACAGGAAAAATTGAAAGTGCTGTTGTAACAATAAAATATAATATAGATGAAATAACTAAAAAAGGATTAGATGAAAATAATTTAACATTATATTATTTTAATGAAGAATCAAAAAAATTAGAAGCATTACCAACGACTGTTGATAAGGAAAACAAAACAATTACTGTTACATTAAAACATTTTTCTAAATATGTTATAGGCGATAGTAATGTAGTTTTGACAAATTCTAATTCACAAATTATGTTTGTTATTGATAATTCTGTTTCAATGTATAGCGAATCACAAATGATTGATGCAGGATATAATGATAGTCAAGGTGCTATTGGGAATGATATAGAATTTAAAAGATTATCTTTAACTAATAATATGATAGATATGTTCACAGGAAATTATGAGTTTGGTGTTGCTGAATTTTCAGGCAATTATGTTAATTTATCTAAATTTACTAATAATACATCATCAGTAAAAAAATCGGTTAATTCAATGAAAAGTAATTGGAATAGTAATGCTAATGGAACAAATATTATTAGTGCATTAAATAAGGGAATTGACGAATTTAAAAAAGATGAAAATAGTCATTATATAGTATTATTAACTGATGGAAAAAATACAGAAGGTTATTTATCTTCAAGTAAAAGCACCATTATAAATAATGCAAAAGAAAAAAATGTTAAAATATGTGTAATAGGATTAGGTAATAGTATTGATACTGATGATTTAAATAATATTGCTGAAGAAACAGGATGTGATTATTATAATGCTACTAATTCTTCTGCCCTAGATGAAATATATTCTATAGTTGGAGCAGATATAAATTATAATTTAGTAGATACTGATGGCGACAGTAAAGCAGATGGTATGATACAAGCAAATAGTGGATTTATTGTAACAAGAGATGGATTTTCATTTAGTAACTTTAGAAGCAATAAATCTGAAGCAGGTCATTGCTATGGTATGGCAACATTTGCTATGTTATATTATAAAAATCAATTACCACTATCTTTAGCAGCTAAAGATAATTCAAGATTTTATTTAGCATATTTTAGTACAGTTGATTTATCATCAAATGGTTATGATTTAAATAAAACTTTTGTATCTAATAAAAAGAGTTTATACGATTATAAAATATCAGATGAAGCATTAAAATTATTCTTGAATGATTTGCCTGGTGATTATCGTGATAGAGTAGAAAATAACACTTGGATGATAAAAAAAGATTACTATGATAAAATGGCAAAAATAGGTGCAACTTTTTCACTTAAAGATTATACTGCGGGTGATGAAGATTTTGATAAATATCAAAGTGCTTTACTTAATATTGATAATGATACATTTAATAATGCAGTAGTTAAAGATGAAAGTCAAATGTTAGATGCTATATGGAGATTGTTTATTTTACAAGCCGATGCTAAAAATACATCTTTTAGTGCTGATCCTGATAAAGCATTTGAAGAATTAAATAATGATTTAAATGATGGTACACCTGTTGTAATTGGTATTGCAGGAAATCATGCAATTAATGCAATTAGATTGATTCAAGATATAAATGACTCTAATAAGTTTAAAATTGAAGTGTATGATAATAATTATCCTGGTGAAACAAGATATATTAATGTAACTAGAAATAAATATAGTAAATTTGCACTAGATTTTACTGCATGGACTAATGATTATAATTATACATTTACTTATGATGCAGCAGATGATGGTACTGCAGAAGAATTGTCAGTTCAATTAAGTCATCCAACAATAGAGTAGGTTTGGAGGAATTATGAAGCAAAATATATTTATTAAATTATTAGCTAGTATTCCTAGTATATTACTATTTCTTTACTTTATTCCTTTCATTGGAGTATGTTTAATACTTTTAAGATTATTTATATATAATAATAAAAAAGTTTCAACTTCAGTATGTTTATTAAGTATAGGATTATTAATAATTAGTCCTATACTTATAAATAAATTATTAGGTCTAATCAATATAAAAAATTTTAATATTCCATATTTAAATGATATAGTCAATTCTAATTTATATAATGATAAATTTATAAGTTATAGTAAATTACTTATATCAGTAAGTATAATATTTCTTATATTATCATTTGTCTTAAAAAGCGTATTTAATAAAATTAGTGGAAAATTTAATAGTGAAATTAGAGATTATATTTCTAGAAATGAGCAAAGAGAAGCTGAAATATCTCAAAAAAATGATTTAATTATGAAAGAAAAAAGAGAAAAAGCCAAAAATACTCATGTTGTTTATTGTCCATATTGTGGCTCTGATAATATGCTCACAGAGAAAACAGGAACTTGTAAATTTTGTAGAAGAAAAATTGAATATAAGGAAAATTAAGAAAGAGTGATAAATTATGGATTATTCAAATTTTGAAATAATAATGGGACTTTTAATTCTAATTTTTATTAGAATTCTGCCTTTATTATTCTATGGTTTTATAATAAAGATAATAGTTAATTCTATTAGAAGGGCATCAAGTAGAAAGTATTTTAAAAATAATGTCGTAACGCATAATGATTATGATAAATATATAAATAGTAATACTAAAGGTAAAAATAATGTATATGTTGATGTTTCAAAAGATAAACTAGAGATGTTTAATACAGATGATATTAATACTTTAAAAAATTACTTTTATGATATATTTGTTAAGTTTGAAACTGCTTATAATAATCTTGATTATAATTTAATGAAAATGTTAAGTACAAAACAACTTTTTCAAAATTATTACACAGGAATAACTTTGGATTTACAGGTTGGAAAAAAAAGAATAATTAATGACATCAAAAAAAAGAAAGTTATTATATATGAATTAGATAGTACCATTGCAAAACAAACAGTTTCTGCTATGATAGAAATTTCATATTATAACTATATAATAGATCGTAATGGATATATTGTGAGTGGTAGTAGGGATAATCCTATGACAGAAAAATTTGAGGTAACATTTAGAAAGGATTTTAATCGAGATGATATATCTAAATGTCCAAATTGTGGAGCAAATATCACAGGTAATAAATGCGAATATTGTAGAACAACAATAAAAAACGAAGAATTTAAAATTAGTAATATTAAAAGAATTATTGAATAAGAAATCATTAATTCTTTTTTGTTTTATAAAGAAATTTGATAAAAAAAGTAGTATAATGTTGATATGATAGCAAATACCAAAAGGCTATCGTATTATATAAGAAATGAGGATTGATTAAATTATTGGGGGCTTATTAGCAGTAAATTTAAGTAGTAAAAGAAGTATGTAGTAAAAAACTCTAACTTATTATATTACGAGAGTTATTGTTGAATAAGCAAAGTTTTAGCAGTATTTATCTTTGCTTTAACAAATGGTAATTGCTTTAGTAGGAGCTGGTTACCTATGGATGATGAAGAAGAATACTGCGAGGTATTATTTCAATTAATTGTACTATTAAACGAAACCGAGTTTCATGCCCTGTTGTTGGGGATGATACTCGGTTTTTTTTTGTGTCCTTTTATAGTTAAAAGATGTAGGAGTCCACCCTTCTATCAATTTGAATTAAAAAAACAAATTGATAGGAGGAAATAAAATGGCTGAATTGCCTAAAAGAAATAAAAGTAAAGATAATCCTTATACA
>CANQRO010000042.1 GCA_947626205.1 uncultured Clostridia bacterium | reverse complement strand
CACAAGCAAATTCAACAGTAGAAACAAGTGTAATAATGGCAAACTCACCAATAGATTTATATGCAGTATTTAGAAAAGATGTAACAGTAAATCTTTATAACGATAATAGTACAACGCCAACAGTAAAAAGTGGAATACAATACTATAATAATGGACAAGTATTAAATCCAACATTCACATTAGACCAAGTACCAAAAAATGGATGGCAATCAAAAGGTTGGACAGAAGGAACAGAAGCAAATTCTATTGTAAAATATCCAACATTAAGTAATACACCAATAGAAAATAGTGTAACATTATATGGAAGATATGATAAGGGAATAACAGTAAATTTATATAATAACAATGCATCAGCAACACCAAACAGCGGAACAGTATATTACAATAGTAATGGAAAGACATCGGGAGGTGTAACACTTACATTAACGCAAGCGGAAAAAACAGGATGGGATGCAAGGGGATGGAGTACATCTAATGTAGCAAATCCAAATATAAATTATAGCAATAAACAACAATTAACATTTACAGATAATGCAAGCCTTTATGGAGCATATCAAAGAACAGTAAAAATATCATATAATGCAAATACAGGAAATGGATCAATGACTGATTCAACAGGAACAGCATACTATAATAGTAGTGGACAAACAACTAATGCAAGTATTAATTTAAAAGCAAATACATTTACTAAAACAGATTATTCATGGACTGCATGGGCAGAAGGAAGTGCTAATGGAACACAAAGACCAGCTAATTATAATTATTCTGGAACAGAAGATAAAACATATTATGCGGTTTGGAGTCCAAACAAATTATATATTTGGAATAATGGACCAACAGGTAGTTATACTGGAGGATGGACAGGCACTTATAGAATAGATGGAACACAACTGATATCTGAATGTGATTCATGGGAAGATGAAGGAACGGAACATGCATATTTTAGCATGGCACAAGGAATTGATTTAACAAATTGGTCATATTGTCAAATAGTTGGTTCGTATCATTGCCAAGGGCTAGGTTCAGGAAGTGCTGTTAATTGTGGATTTTCAGCTAATGGTAACACCTCATTTAATACTAAAATTTGGGGAATTGGAACTGATGATAGAGGTTCAGCAACAACTACTATCGATATAAGGAGTTTAAAAGGTGTATATAGACTTGGATTTGAACTTGTATCCAAAGATAATTACTATGATGATAATTCTAATACTACTTCGGCAAAAATAACTCAAATTATGCTTTATAATTAATTTTAACTAATTTAAATAATATAGGAATTTATTAAAATTTTAAGGCTGTCACCTTTGCTTATCAAAAAGCATATAATAATACGGGTGACAGCTTTATGATTGAATTTGTTATGAATGCTATGCTATGGACTTTTGCTTTATATGGGGCATTTGAGGTAATAAAAAGCATTATAAATATATACTTATTTACAAACTTTAATTCTGATGGCATATATATGATTATAGCAGTGAAAAATCAAGAGAAAAGTATAGAAGGATTTTTAAGAACTGTAATATTCAGATTATTGTATGGTAAGGAAGAATACATAAAGGATATAGTAGTAGCAGATTTGGATTCAAATGATAATACAAAGGAGATATTAGAGCATTTACAAAAAGATTATGATGCATTAAAAGTAACTACTTGGAAAGATTGTAAGGAAATTATTGAAAATATAAAAGAAAATTAAATATAGTATTTCACTGTAATATTTAATTATATTATTTTTAAATATAATTTTTAAAACAAAAGATTTAATAAAAAATGTTTAAAAGCATAAAAAACGTTGAACAAACAAAAAAAATCTAGTATAATTGTACTAGATTTTTTGTTAAAAATAGAAACATAAAAAATTTATGATTATTGAGTTTATAAATTATATTAAAATGTATAGGAAGGAGTGTACATATATTTAATTTATTAAATATATATACGAATAAGAATGAATACAAATGAAAGCCAAAATAATATTTTAAGAAGAATAATATATATTATAGTATTAATTTTCCTAATAATAGTAGCTGTATTTTTATATGAAAGATATAGTAAAAGTAATTTTAATGATTTTGTTAGGACAGAATATGTACTTTATACATCAGATTTTGTAAGAGATCATGAAGTACGATATTCTAAATCAGATAGTTATAAAATTGTATCTAATGAAATGAATGATGCAATGTTTTATAAAACAATTAATGTTACTCCAAATACCCCATATAAAGTAAGTTGTATGGTAAAAACAGAAAATGTAAAAACAGAAAAAGCAGTATCTAACGGCGGTGCACATATTAGTATTGCTAATACTGTAGAAAAATCCAAAAGTATAACAGGTACAAACGATTGGCAACTTTTAGAATTTACATTTAACTCTAAAAATAGGACAAGTGTAAATATAGGTTTTCGTTTAGGTGGATATGATGATAATTGTACAGGTACTGTATGGTTTTCAGATTTTACATTAGAGGTAACATCTAGCCAACAAAATAATAGTTGGAATTTTGCTTGTTTTATTTTTGAAAATACACAAGTAACTATGGAAAATAATGGCGTTTCAAGAAATATTAATTTATCTATGACAGCTGATGACATTTTCACTTTGCAAGATGATATGCAAAGATTTAAAAATTCGTTACAAGAATTATCACACAATAAAATTAAAGTTAATTATAACATTATACGAGTAAAAGAGCCAATTACGTCATTATCGTATGATGATAAAAATGGATATTATGTAGGACCTGAAAATGTTGAAAAAATAATTGAAAAATACATTAATAATACAGAATATGATCATATTTTTATATGCGTTCGTTTAGGCGATAATGAACATAAAAATGATATACCAGTATATGATTGGATTGGATTGGGTGGAATGGATTATTTAGGAATAGGATTTTCCAATATACGATTACCAAATGCATCTAGCAACATAGTATATACATATAGCTCTGGAATAAATACTTTTCCAGAAGAAGTTTTCGTACATGAATTTTTACATTCATTAGAAAGAGATTCTATCGAATATGGCTATACAATTCCTGCATTACATGATAATGAGAAATATGGGTATAAAGAAGAAGGTTTAACTGGTTTAAAAAGTTGGTATGAAGATTATATGAATTGTAACATTAAAAGTGGTGGTCAAAAAATAGGTTTACCTGAGAAAGCTTTTACATTTAAGCCAACTCATATAGGTGATTTTAAATATTCATATAAAATAGACGAATTTAAAGAACCAAGCAATATAATTGAAGTAATTAAGCAAATGTTAAAAAATGTAGTAAAAAATTTTAATGCAATAACTATTAAAAAGGGGGAAAACAATACTTAATGCAAGTAACGGAATTTGACTATGAACTACCAGAAGAATTAATCGCGCAAACGCCAATAGAAAAGCGTGATGAATCTAGACTTATGGTTCTAAATAGAAATAATAAGACAATTGAACATAAACAATTTAAAGATATAATAGAATACTTAAAACCAGGAGATTGCCTAGTTAGAAATAATACAAAAGTAATACCAGCAAGGCTTTATGGAAAAAAAGAAACAGGAGCAAATGTAGAATTTCTATTACTTAAAAATATTCAAGATGATGAATGGGAAGTAATAGTAAGGCCAGGGAATAAACTTCATGTAGGTACTAAAGTAATTTTTAAAGACGGTTTATTAGAAGCTACAATATTAGATGTAATGCCAGGAGGAACAAGGAGAGTACAGTTTTCATATGGTGGAATTTTCAATGAAATACTGGATGAAATTGGATTAATGCCACTTCCTCCATATATACATGAAACTTTAAAAAAGAAGGATAGATATCAAACTGTATATGCCAAATATGATGGCTCAGCTGCAGCACCAACAGCAGGATTACATTTTACAAATGAACTTTTAAACAGCATTGAAGAAAAGGGTGTAGATATAGCGAATGTAACTTTACATGTAGGACTTGGAACTTTTAGACCAGTAAAAGAAAAAACAGTAGAAGAACACGTAATGCATTCAGAACATTTCTATATAAAAGAAGAAGATGCAGAAAAAATAAATAAAGCAAAGAAAAATGGAAATAGGATAATAGCAGTAGGAACTACATCATGTAGAGTTTTAGAAACTATTGCCGATGAAAATGGTTTTGTGAAAGCTTGTGAAGGAGATACAAATATATTTATTTATCCTGGGTATAAATTTAAAACATTAGATGCATTAATTACGAACTTTCATTTACCACAGTCAACATTATTAATGTTAGTTTCTGCACTAGCAGGAAAAGATTATATAATGCAAGCATATGAAGAAGCAATAAAAGAGAAATATAGATTTTTTAGCTTTGGAGATGCAATGTTTATACAATAATAGCAAGAAAGGATTAATATAATGAAACCATCAGTGACTTATGAATTATTACATGAATGTAAACAAAGTGGAGCAAGAAGAGGTATTGTTCACACTCCTCACGGGGATATTCAAACACCAGTATTTATGCCAGTAGGAACTCAAGCTACTGTAAAATCTATGACTCCAGAAGAGCTAGAAAATGAAGTAAAAGCTCAAATTATTTTGTCTAATACATATCATTTATATTTAAGACCAGGACAAGACATTGTAAAAGAAGCAGGTGGACTTCATTCATTTATGAAATGGAATCATCCAATATTAACAGATAGTGGTGGATTCCAAGTATTTAGTTTAGGTGATTTACGCACTATTTCAGAAGAGGGAGTAGAGTTTAAATCGCATTTAGATGGAAGTAAACATTTCTTTTCACCAGAAAGTGTTATGAAAACAGAAGAAGATTTAGGTGCAGATATTATAATGGCATTTGATGAATGTTGTTCATATCCTTCTACATATGAATATACAAAACAGTCTATGGAAAGAACAACAAGATGGGCTAAAAGATGTAAGGCAGCACATAAAACGCAAAATCAAGCACTATTTGGAATTATTCAAGGTGGATTTTATGAAGATTTAAGAAAGCAAAGTGCAGAAGAACTTATTAAATTAAAACTTCCAGGATATGCAATAGGTGGAATTAGTGTAGGGGAACCTAAAGAAGAATTCTTAAAAATGTTATATTATACAACTCCATTAATGCCAAAAGACAAGCCAAGATACTTAATGGGAGTGGGAAGCCCAGATTATTTAGTAGAAGCAGCACTTGCTGGAATAGATATGTGTGATTGTGTGTTACCTACTAGAGTTGCAAGAAACGGTACAGCAATGACATGGAATGGAAAAGTTGTTGTTAGAAATGCCACATATGAAAGAGATTTTACACCACTTGATCCAGAATGTGACTGTTATACTTGTAAAAATTATACAAGAGCATATATTAGACACTTAGTAAAAACAAATGAAATATTGGGTATACGCTTACTTTCAATTCATAATTTAAGATTCTTGACTAGTCTTATGGAAAGAGTTAGAATAGAAATAGAGAATGATAATTTATTATCATTTAAAAATGAATTTTATAAAAAATACGGTTATACAAAAGAGTAAGAGGAGGTAAAAATAGTGGTTAATGAGGAAGATAAAGGAAATAAAGTTAAAAAACTTTCCAGTATACTATTAGTTTTAATTATATTATGCTTTATAGTAATTATAGGAATAATATGTTTAATTTTATATGTTCAAAAAAATACATTTCGTGTTTATATTGACGGAGTTAGTATGAATTTGCCAGAAGATATATTTTTGATAGATAAAGAATCTGGAAAAATTCAAGTAAATATTATGGAAATAGCTAGTTATCTTGGCTATGAATCTCATAGAGGAGAATATAAATTATTTACAGAAGATAACAATAAATGCTGGGTAGATAGTAAAAACGAAACTGCTTCATTTTTCTTAAATTCAAATAAAATATCAAAAATGCCACCTGACCAAACAAAGGATTACGAAAATTATACAATATCAGACCCTGTAATTAGTAAAAATGGAAAATTATATTGTTCACCAGAAGGAATTCAAATAGGGTTTAACGTAATTTTTAACTATGATGAAAAATTAAATACAGTTCAAATATCTACTTTACCATATCTTGTAGAACAATATACAAAAACTTTTAAAAACTATGGATATTCATCTTTAAGCACGAATTTTAATAATCAAAAAGCAATTTTGTACAATTTATTTATTGTAAAAAAAGATAATAATTTATACGGTGTAGTAGATAATAAAAATAAGGAAATTATAAGCTCTAGATATAGTAATATGCAATTTAACGAAAGTACCAAGGAATTCTATGTTACCAATACTGTAAATAAAAAAGGAATTGTAACAAATGAAGGCAATACTAAAATTAATTTATTATATGACGAAGTAAGTTTAATAGATAAAGAAAATGGCTTATATATGGTAAAAAGCAATGGAAAATACGGAATTTTAAATAATTCTGGAAATATATTAATACATATAGAGTATGACACTATAGGGGTAGATGTTTCTAAGTTTCCAAATAATAATATTACAAACAAATATGTATTATATAATAATGCAATACCAGTTTACCAAAATAGAAAATGGGGAATGTTTGATATTAATGGAAATATAATATTGCCAGTAGAGTATGATAATATTGGATATTCTGCAGGAGTTAATGGAAGAGTAGTGAATAATTTACTTTTAGTTCCAAACTTTAAGGCAATTGTTTTTGGTAAAACTAAGCAACAAGACAATAAAAATGTTACACAATATGGCTTGTATGATTATAAAGGTACAGAATTAATAGTTCCAGCATTAACTAACGCATACTTTATTACAAATGCTGGTGTAAATACCTATTATATGGAATATAATGGTTCTGTATTAAATATAGAAGAATATTTACAATCACATTTTCCAGATAAAAATATAAACGGTAACGCAACCGATAACAATAATTAAATTTTGTATAGATTATGTATGGCAAACCTTAAAAAGTGTTAAAGTATGTAAAAAGTAAAGCGATAGATTAATTACAATTGTTCTAAAAACGATGTAAGCCTAATATACTTTAAATAAAAAAACATTATAGGAGGTTTGCCATATGAAAACTGTTGCAGAAACCCAGAACATAGAACATAATAAGAATTGGATTTATATTTTAAAAGGTATATTATTTTCATATATTTTTACGGCCTGCTTGCTATTTTTATTTTCACTTATATTAACTTATACTAGTGTTGGAGAAAATACAATAGCGCCAGTTGTAATTATAATTTCAATGCTTAGTGTACTCATAGGAAGTAGTATGAGTGGAGTAAAAATAAGGAAAAATGGAATGATTTATGGCGGTATTATAGGATTTTTATACATATTTTTTCTTTATATAGTTTCAAGTATGATACAAATAGGATTTTCCCTAAACCTATATTCAATAATTATGATTTCCCTATCTATATTATCTGGAATGATTGGAGGTATTGTAGGAGTAAACTTGAAAAAGTAATTGACAAAACAATAATTAATATAATAAAATTAAGAAAATATGAACCAAAAGGAGAAATATAATATGGAAAAAAAACGAGGATTTGAAATAGCAAAAGGCTTTGAAAATAGTAGTATTAATTTACCAATAAGAAAGACAAAATTTTCAGCAGGATATGATATTGAAGCTGCAGAAGATTGTGTTGTACCAAGCTTTAAAAAGGGTATGAACCCAACTTTAGTAAAAACTGGGTTAAAAGCCTATATGCAGGATGATGAAGTACTTATGTTATACAATAGAAGCTCTAATCCAAAGAAAAAGGGATTAATTTTATCTAATAGCGTTGGTGTTATCGATAAAGACTATTATGGTAACCCAGATAATGATGGACACATAATGTTTGCTTTTTATAACATAAAAGATGAAGATACTGTAATAAAAAAAGGAGATGCAATAGGTCAAGCAATTTTTCAAAAATATTTGATATCAGATGATGATTCTGCAACTGGCGAAAGGCTAGGTGGATTTGGCTCTACTAGTAACAAATAACAAGTACTATCATAATTATTTTTATAAAAAACAAGAGTGAATTGTAAACGTAAAATATACTAAAAATATTAAAAATCTATTTTGTTTTTATAATTTAACTATACAAAAACAATGAAAAAATTACCAAAAATCTTTTGACTTTTGGTAATTTTTGTAGTATAATAAATATGTTGATGAAATGAAACATACAAGAAGAAAGGAGTGGCACTATCTATGTTTAATATAGGAGACCATGTAGTATACCCAATGCACGGGGCAGGAGTAATAGATGCAATAGAAGAAAAAGATATTTTAGGAGAAAAACAATCATATTACATACTAAAGATGCCAGGAGAAGTAAAGGTAATGGTGCCAACAAACAAAGCAGAACAAATAGGCGTAAGAGACGTTATAGATAAAGCATCTGCAGAAAAAGTATTTTCAATTTTAGAAGAAGATAAAACAGAAATGTCATCTAATTGGAATAAAAGATATCGCGATAATATGGAGAAAATGAAAAGCGGAGATATTTATGAGATAGCAGATGTAGTTCGAAATTTATCTTTCAAACAGAAAGAAAAAGGTTTATCAACAGGAGAAAAAAAGATGTTATCTAATGCTAAACAAATTCTAGTAAGTGAATTAGTTTTAGCACAAAATTCTTCAGCAGAAGAAGTGGAAGGAATTATAGATAATAAAATAAATTCTTCATTTAAGGAATTTGAACTAGATAGTGTAGAACCAGTAAAAAATGTTGTAAACAAATTTATTCCATTTGATGAAAATCAAGCTTCAGAAAATGCATAAAATATTAAAAAAGGCGTAATAAAAAACATATTACGTCTTTTTTGTTGTCCTATATACATATTATTTATGCGTAATAATGTTATTCTTATATTAGAAGTTTTATTACAAAATTTTACAAATATATAAAAAAAATAAAAACATTTTATGTGAAGTAAGGGGGATTTAACAATTATCTGTCGAATAGTATATAATGTGAAAGAAAGGTAAAAAATATGATACGATATAGTGATGAGCTAATTGATGAAATACGTAATAGCAATGATATAGTAGATGTAATATCACAATATGTAGTATTAAAAAGAAGTGGTAGAAATTATTTTGGACTATGTCCATTTCATAAAGAAAAATCCCCTTCTTTTTCTGTCTCGCCAGATAAACAGATTTTCCACTGCTTTGGATGTGGTGTAGGGGGAAATGTTATTCACTTTGTTAGTAAAATTGAAAATCTAGATTTTAAACAAACAATCGAGGCCTTAGCTGAAAAAAGTGGAATAAAATTACCAACTTTAGATGATGGACAAGATGCATATAAATTAAGATTAAAAGAGAGAGTTTACGAAATTAATAAAGTAGCAGCACAATTCTTTCATGAAAACTTATATACGGCCAATGCTAAAGCAGCACAAGAATATGTAAAAAAAAGAAAATTAGATAATAATACTTTACAAACTTTTCAGATTGGATTTTCAGGAAATTTCGATGAGTTATATAAAAAATTAAGTAAAGAGGGTTTCTCAGAAGAAGAAATGTTAGCTTCTAGTTTAATTGGAAAATCAGCAAAAGGTCAATTTTATGATAAATTTAAAACAAGACTTATGTTTCCAATTAAAGATGTTCAAGATAGAGTAATTGCTTTTGGAGGAAGAGTATTAGATAATAGTAAGCCTAAATACATAAATTCTCCGGAAAATATAGTATATCATAAAGGAAGAAGTTTATTCGGCTTGAATGTTGCAAAGAAAAGTGGAAAAGATAAAATAATTATTGTAGAAGGATATATGGATGCTATTTCTTTGTACCAAAGAGGAATAACAAATGTAGTAGCATCACTTGGAACTGCATTAACTGAACAGCAAGGTAGATTATTGCGCAAGTATGCATCTGAAGTAATTATGGGATATGATGCAGATGGCGCTGGACAAGCAGCTATAGTGAGGGGAATGGAAATATTACAAAATTTAGGTTGCGATATAAGAATTTTACAATTAGATGGAGATGCAAAAGATCCAGATGAGTATGTCATTAAATATGGAAGTGGAAGATTTGAAAAATGTGTTGAAAATGCTATTTCATTAGTAGAATTTAAAGTTAAAACCTTAAAAAATAGTATGAAAATTGAATCTGCTAGCGATAAAATTAAATTTTTAAATGAAATAGTAAAAATTCTTTCAAAAGTAGATAATAATATAGAAAGAGAAATATATATAGATAGAATTGCCAAAGAATATGGAATTTCAAAAGAGGCAATATATGGAGAAGCAAACAAGGCAGCATTTAAAGAACACACTGGTATAAAAGCATTGCAGAAACCAATTATATTAAATAAACAAGTAAAGCAAAAAGAAGAAAATGTAAGTGAATCGCTAATAAAACGTGAAAACATGATAATATATATTTTGATGAATCCAGAAGTTAATTTCTTTGATATTATAAAAGAAAAAATTAAACCAGAAGATTTTAAATTAGAAGAAAATAGAAAAATTGCTTCAAAATTGTATGAACATTTTGAAAAAGGAGATAGTAATACTAGTGCATTAGATTGGTTTGAAGAAGAGGAAATAATTAATCATTTAACTAAAATTATGTCTGAAGATTTTGAAATTACGGATAATAAAAAAGCAATAGAAGATATACTTAATTTATACAAAAAAGAACAATTAATAGAAGAACGTAATGAGATTGTGAAAAAGTTGAATAATAAAGAAAGCCTAGATGATATAACATCATTAGAAAATAGATTAAATCAAATTATTATAGAAATGGCTAAAATAAAGTAAGGAGGGAAATTAAGTGGCTAAGGAAGCAAATAAAAAAGAAGTAAATAAGCAAAGTACTAGTAAAAGTAAAAAAAATGAGAAAAAACTTACTAGCGAACCAGTAAAAAGTAGTAATAAAAAAGAAAAAAAGAATGAAACATTGCCAGTAAATAAAAAACAAAGTAATAAAAAAATAAAAGAAAAAGTAACTAAAGAATCAAAAGAAGAAAATATTAAGTTAACTGGAAAGAAAACAAATAATGTATCAAATGCAGAAAAAGGAAAAAATGATGTAAAGCTAGAAAAAACTAAAAAGCAAAATGTAAAAAAAGTAGAATTAAAAGTCAATAAAACATCAAAAGATAAAGATATAAATACTGATAAGAAGCAAAAGGAATTATCTAAAGAGCCTAAAGTACAAAAAAATGATAATAAATATAAAGCAGATAAAAAACAAGATAAAGAAACAGTAAAAAAAGAAAAAGCAAACAAAGAACAAGATAAAGAAGCAGGAAAAAAAGAAAAAGCAAACAAAGAACAAGATAAAGAAACAGTAAAAAAAGGAAAAGTAAACAAAGAACAAAATAAAGAAATTATTGAAGATAATTTAAATAACAATGAAGAAATAGCTGATGAAATTGCTAGTAATAGAAACAATGAACAACCAAAAGACATTTATAAAGATAATATAGAAGAAGAGAAAAAAGAAGTTATTACAGATGATTATGTTACAAATATAAATAAAGAAAATACTGATTCAAATACACAAGAAGAAAATGATAAAGTAAAAAATATAATAGAAAAGGCAAAAAAACAAGGTAAAATTACTTATGGCGAAATTGCTACTGAATTAGATGATGCTAATCCAGATGAAATTGAAAAAGTATTTGATGCATTTGAAGAATTAAATTTAGATGTTTTAAAAGAAGACTTAGACGAAGAAGAACCAGATATAGAAGATTTAGAAGAAGTAGAAGATATTAAAGTAGAAGATTTAAACTTAACTACATTAGAAGGTGTTAGTACAGATGATCCAGTTCGTATGTATTTAAGAGAAATAGGAAGAATTCCTCTTTTAAGTTATGAGGAAGAATTAGCAATCGCTGAAGAAGTATTAAAAGGAAACGAAGAGGCAAAACAAAAACTAGCAGAATCAAATTTAAGACTAGTTGTTAGTATAGCAAAAAAATATGTAGGTAGAGGAATGCTATTTTTAGACTTAATACAAGAGGGAAATATGGGATTAATTAAGGCAGTAGATAAGTTTGATTATAAAAAAGGATTCAAATTTAGTACTTATGCAACGTGGTGGATTCGTCAAGCTATTACGAGAGCTATTGCAGACCAAGCAAGAACAATTCGTATACCAGTACACATGGTAGAAACTATTAATAAATTAATTCGTACTTCAAGACACTTATTACAAAGATTAGGAAGAGAACCAACACCAGAAGAAATAGCAGAAGAGTTAGAAATGCCGGTAGAAAGAGTAATAGAAATACAAAAAATTGCACAAGATCCTGTATCATTAGAAACACCAATAGGAGAAGAAGATGATAGCCATTTAGGAGATTTCATTCAAGATGATGATAGTCCAGCACCACATGATTCTGCTGCATATACATTATTAAAAGAACAATTAGAAGAGGTAATGAGTACATTAACACCAAGAGAAGCGAAAGTTTTAAAATTAAGATTCGGACTAGAAGATGGAAAGGCAAGAACACTAGAAGAAGTAGGAAGAGTATTTGCAGTAACTCGTGAAAGAATAAGACAAATTGAAGCAAAAGCATTAAGAAAACTTAGACATCCAAGTAGAAGCAAAAAATTAAGAGATTATATGAATTAAGAAATAACGAAGTTATTATTAGAAAATTTTCATTAAAAAGTGCAATATTTACTGTTGCACTTTTTTAAAATGAAAAAAAGAATATAAATGGTAAAATTAAATTACCGTTTTTATAAAAATAAAAAGACACATAATTAAACTTATGATACAATGTTGG
>CANQRO010000041.1 GCA_947626205.1 uncultured Clostridia bacterium | reverse complement strand
AAACTAAGTTCATAATTACCATTATTTTCAACAACTTGATTTCTTTCTACCCAAGTATATACTAAATCCTTTTCGGGTACAATTTTACTTACCCCAGTAGTATTTATATTATATCCTTGGTAATTTAGCTCATTTTTAAATATTGTATTAAAATTTTGTTGTAGTAAAACAGCCTCTTGTGATTGTTCTTCTAGCTCTTTAGTTTCTTCATTTTTAGATTCTAATATATTCCAATATATTGCAAGTATTACAGATACAATACAAATTATAATTATAACTCCGAAAGCAGCAGTTCTTAAAGTAATTTTCATATTTTTTGATCTCCTTTCAAATTTTATTATACTACAACACAAAAATTATATCATTTTTTCATAAAGTTTGTAAATAAATTATATCATAAATCTTGACTTTTTCTTAATTTTGTAATAAAATTATTAAGCATTATATGTTAAAAAGTAATTATAAACTTCTCCCCGGTAGTTTATTAATGCTTTTAACAAAATAATTAATTATGAATGGAGGGTATTTATTACCATGAATAATACAACATACAGTCTAAAAAAAGATGAAATTGAAAGAAAATGGTATATCATTGATGCAGAGAATAAACCTTTAGGTAGAGTGGCAACTGAAGCTGCAAAATTATTAAGAGGAAAACATAAACCAACTTTTACTCCTAATATGGATGCTGGTGATCATGTTATTATTATAAATTGCTCAAAAGCAGTATTAACTGGACACAAATTAGATCAAAAATTCTACAGACATCATTCAGGATATATTGGTGGAATGAGTGAAGTTGTTGCAAGAGATATGTTAGCTAATAATCCTACAAAGGCTATGATGCATGCAATAAAAGGAATGTTACCACATAACAGTTTAGGAAATCAAATGTTAAAAAAGGTAAGATTATATAGCGATAGTGAATACGAAAACCAAGCACAAAAACCAGAAAAATGGGAATTTTAGATATTTTAAAGGAGGAAATTTTAAATGCCTAAAGCAAGTAAAGAAAAAATAATGTTCTATGGTACAGGTAGAAGAAAAAGTTCAATTGCTAGAGTAAGATTAGTAGAAGGATCAGGAATAATTACTATTAATGGACTAAATCTTGATGAATATTTTGGTGTTGAAACTTTAAGAGTAATTGTAAAGCAACCATTAACTGCTACTAACACACTTAGCAAATATGATGTTATTTGTAAAGTAATTGGTGGAGGTTATACTGGTCAAGCAGGAGCAATTCGTCATGGTATAGCTAGAGCATTAAATGAAGCAAATTCTGAATACAGACCAATTTTAAAATCAAGCGGTTTCTTAACAAGAGATCCTCGTATGAAAGAAAGAAAGAAATATGGTCTTAAAAAAGCTCGTAAGGCTCCACAATTTAGTAAGAGATAAAATAATTTTTATAATAATAAAAAACATATTAGAAAATTTTCATTTTCTAATATGTTTTTTATTATTACATCATTTCATTAATATAAATTATCTATACTTTTTTTACATTTCTTAAAAAATATTCCTTTACATTTTTCTAAATACACCAGCAACTTTTCCTAGTATTTTGCAGTCTGGTACTATTATTGGGTCCATTGTAGAATTTTCTGGTTGTAAACGAATATGATCCTTTTCTTTATAGAATGTTTTTACTGTAGCTTCATCTTCTATCAATGCTACTACTATTTCTCCGTTATTAGCATTTTCTTGCTTTTTAACTAATATTAAATCTCCATCTAATATTCCTGCTTCTATCATACTTTCTCCACGAACCTTAAGCATAAATGCTTCACTATTTCCAACAAAATCTATTGGAATTGGAAATGTATCTGTTACATTTTCTACAGCTAAAATAGGAGCTCCTGCTGTAATTTTACCTATAACTGGTACATCAACCATTTCTTTGCCAGAATAAAATTCTTTTATTTGTGTTTGATTTTTATTATCTTCTAATCCACCTTTTAATAGTCTTAATGTCCTTCCTTTTTGTGATTCTTTTTTAATATAACCTTTTTCTTCTAATTTTGCTAAATAGCCATGTACTGTTGCTGTTGATTTTAAGCCAACAGCTTTTCCAATTTCTCTTACAGAAGGTGGATAACTATTTAGTGCAATTTGTTTTTCAATAAATTTTAATATAGCCTTTTCTCTTTTATTTAATTCATTTGGGTCTTTTTTTCTCAAAATAATCACTCCCTTTTTTTATTTGTCTACATGGTATCATAAAAGCAAAAAAAAGTCAAACAAAAGTTTGAACTTTTTTAAATTTTTTTATTTTTGTTGGAACATATTATTAACTTAATAATAATTGCTTAGTTTTATATTATTATAATTTTTAATTACAATTTATTAATAATATAGTTTAGATATATTTAGATTTAATAATACCATTCAAATTCCCATTCTAGAAATTTAACTGTATCTCCATCTTTTACTCCCTTTTTCTTAAGTTCCTCCTCTATTCCAAGTTCTCTTACAGATTTTTGAAAATAATGCATAGATTCATTGTCTCCTATATTAATTCTTCCCATTAACTTTTCAATTGCTGGTCCTTCTACAATAAATTCATCTTCATTTTTTGTAACAGTAAATTCATTTTTTTCATCTAGGGTATATACCATTTTTTCTTCTATGTCTATTAATTCTTCTTTTGGCAATTCTTTCAATACCTCTGTTACACGTTTCATTAATTCATTTATTCCTTCACCTGTTGATGCAGATATTTTAAAAATTTCTAATTTCTTTTCTTTTGCTAGTTTTTCTAAGTCTTTAAGCTTACTATCATCTTGCATAGCATCTATTTTATTTGCTACTATTATTTGACGTCTATTACTTAATTTTTCACTGTATTTCCTTAATTCCTTATTTATAATGAAAAAATCATCAACTGGATTTCGTCCCTCTATTCCAGACACATCAATAACATGAAGTAATAATCTTGTTCTTTCTATATGTCTTAAAAATTGAATTCCTAATCCTACTCCATTACTTGCACCTTCAATAATTCCTGGAATATCTGCTATTACAAAACTACTATCTCCATAAATAGATTTTACAACACCTAGGTTTGGAATAATCGTAGTAAAATGATAATCTGCTATTTTTGGTTTAGCAGATGTTACCATAGATAAAAAGGTTGACTTCCCTACATTTGGAAATCCTATTAGTCCTACATCCGCTAAAAGTTTTAGTTCTAATATAATTTCTTTTTCTTGTCCTTTTTCTCCATCTTCCGCAAATTGTGGAGCTTGACGAGTAGATGTAGCAAAGTGTGAATTTCCTCTTCCACCTCTTCCGCCTTCTAGTATTAGCTCTTTTTGGTTTTCACTAGATAAATCGGCTACAACTCGTCCGTGTTGCTACATCTTTTATAACTGTTCCTAAAGGCACACCAATATATAAATCTTCTCCTTTTTTTCCATAGCAATTTCCACCGCTACCATTTTCTCCATTTTGGGCTTTAAATATTTTTTTATACCTAAAATCTAGTAAAGTATTCATATCTTTGTTTACTACAAAATAAATACTTCCACCTTTTCCTCCATCACCACCATCTGGTCCTCCTGCTGCTACATACTTTTCTCTTCTAAATGATTTAGCACCATTTCCACCATTTCCAGATTTGATAGTAATTTTTGCATAATCTGTAAACATTCTAATCTCCTTTAATTATTTGTCTTTAAAATAATCTAACTTCATTACTTCTTTTACTTTTTCCATTGTTTTTGCAGCTTCTTTTTTAGCCTCATTTGTCCCCTCAAATAAGATTTCTCTTACTTCTTTTGGTCTTTCTTCATAATAATGTCTTCTTTCTTGTATTGGTGAAAGATGTTCCATAATATTTTTTATGAGTTGTTTCTTACAAGCAACACATCCACGCTTACCTTGTTTACATTCCTCACAAATGTTTTTTACATTATCTTTACTGAACAAATTATGATAATATGCAACCATACAAATATTAGGATTTCCTGGATCATCCTTTTTTATTCTTGCAGGATCTGTTACTGCATTCATAACTTTTTTTGTAATTTCTTCTTCAGAATCTGATAAATATATAGCATTTCCTAAAGATTTTCCCATTTTTTCATTTCCATCTAAACCTTTTATTCTCTTATTCTCTCCTAGAAACGCTGTAGGTTCTCTTAATACCTCTCCGTAAATTGAGTTAAATTTTCTTACAATTTCTCTACATTGTTCAATTAATGGAAGTTGATCTTCTCCAACTGGAATAATTGTCGCATCAAAAGCAGTTATATCTGCTGCTTGGCTTACAGGGTATCCTAAAAATCCATATGTTACACTCTCTCCAAATAATTCTCTTTTTTGTGCTATTTCAGTTTTTACTGTTGGATTTCTTTCCAATCTTGCAATAGTTACTAAATTAGAATAAAACACTGTGAGCTCTGCAATTTCTGGAATCATTGATTGTAAAAAGAAAGTTACTTTATTTGGATCAAGTCCTACTGCTAGTTGATCCATTAAAACTTCTTTTACATTACCTTTTACTTTTTCTGGATTATTAAAGTTGTCTGTTAATGCTTGAACATCTGCTATTTCAATAAACATTTTTCCATCATTTTGAAGTTTAACTCTATTTTGAAGTGAACCGAAATAATGTCCAATATGTAATTTCCCTGTAGGTCTATCTCCTGTTAATATACGTTTTATTTCCATATTAATTGATTTCCTTACATAATATATTTAGGTTTTTTACATATGGTTATACCTATAAACCTTTTAATATACTTATATTTTTTAATAGTTTAATTATACTCTATTATATTAAAAAAAACAACTCTATATAAAAAGAGTTGTTTTTTATTTTAATTCTCTGCTACTGGGTAAACACTTACTTTCTTTTTGTCTTTACCTAATCTTTCAAATTTTACTGTTCCATCAACTAATGCATATAATGTATCATCGCTACCAATTCCAACATTAGTTCCTGGATGTATCTGTGTTCCTCTTTGTCTCATTAATATATTACCGGCTAGAACAAATTGTCCATCTGCACGTTTTACACCAAGACGTTTTGACTCACTGTCTCTTCCGTTTTTAACACTACCTTGACCTTTTTTATGAGCCATATTTATTCACTCCTTCCATTGCTTAAAGTTTATTTTTAAACTATTATTATTCTTTTACTTCTTTGCTTGCTTCTTCTACTTTTTCAGTATTTTTCTTTTCAGCTGGCTTTTTAATTAATGTAATTTCAACCTTTGTATATGGTTGTCTATGTCCTTGTTTTCTTCTATAATTTTTCTTTGCTTTATATTTGAAAACGATGATTTTTTTAGCCTTTCCGTGTGCTACTACTTTTCCTTCTACTTTAACACCTTTTACATATGGAGTTCCAACTTCTATTTTTTCTCCATCAGACACTAAAACAACATTATCAAATGTTACTTTTTTTCCCTCTTCAGCATCAAGTTTTTCGAAAAATACAACATCACCTTCTGCTACTTTATACTGTTTTCCACAGCTTTCAATTATTGCGTACATTCTATGTACACCTCCCTTTTTGTATACTCGCTAATCCAAACTTTAGGTAGTTAAACTAAATTAACTTTTATGAACCTTAATTAAGCGGATTACAGATAGATATTTTATCATAAAACTTACAGTTTGTCAAACATTATAACAAATATTTTTATATGTCTTTTTGTAAAACTGTATTGACATGCAGTTTTAAATATGTTATTATTCATTTCAGGGAGATTTTCTATTGGGATGACTGTAAATTTTTTAAAAAAAGGAGGTGAAACCCAATGGAAAATATAGAAAATATAGCTTATATAGTCAATATGCTTAAACAGATTAATCAAACTACTATTTCTCTTAGTCAAAATCAAAATGTTATACACGAACAATTACAAGAAATAAATAAAAAAGTTGATAGAAATTATAAAAAGATTGAAGAAAACCGCAAAGCTATTGAGGAAAATCGTAAAGCTATTCAAGAAAACCGCAAAGCTATCGGAGAAAATCGTATTGCTATTCAAGAAAACCGCAAGGCTATTGAAGAAAATCGTATTGCTATTCAAGAAAACCGCAAGGCTATCGATAAAAATTGTATTGCTATTCAAGAAAACCGCAAGGCTATTGAAGAAAATCGTATTGCTATTCAAGAAAACCACAAGGCTATTGAGGAAAATCATATCGCTATTCAAGAAAACCGCAAGGCTATCGAAGAAAATCGTATTGCTATTCAAGAAAACCACAAGGCTATTGAAGAAAATCGTATTGCTATTGAGGAGAACCGCAAAGTTATCGATAAAAATAGTGCTGATATCAGCAAAAATAGTAATAATATTGAAAATCTTTACACCATAACAGCTGATATTCGTAAGGCTGTCTATACAAATACAAATAAAATTAATGAACTTACTATAAAAATTGATGAAACTAATAAAATTTCTAATAGAAATCGTAAATCTATTCTTATATTACAAAATACTGTATTTTCAATACATAAAGATATTAAAGGATTAAGAGAAGATATTGACACTGTTTATGATTTAGAAAAAGATTCTCGAAGAAGACTCGGTCAACCAGTTTAATTTATTTAAAAAATAAACTTCAGATTTTTACTATTTCTATATAGTAGAAAATCTGAAGTTTTTAATATTCTTATGCACAAAATATTGTGCGTAAATTTTTCAACTATTCCTTTTTTGAAAGTAAATTAATTTAGTAAAATTCATTTTTACTTCATTTTACGAATTATCTCTTTGTCTTCATAAGATACACGATAAGACTCTATAATTTTTTGTAAACTCTTATTATAGGTAAATTTATCTAATTTGTTTTTCTTTAAAAATTTCATAGTTTCTTTTGGATATTTTATATAACAAGCAGAAACAGCCCATGCAACTGCCATTTTTACGTAATAACCATTATGTTGTATTTTATTAAGTATTTCAAAAATATCCTGTAAATAATCTTTATTAACGTAATAATCTAATAACATTACTACGCCAAATCGTATTTCAAATTCTTTATCCGAACTTAAATATTTTTGTAGAAAATTCCATACTTCTTTTAAGTATTTTTTTGCAAATTTAAGTTCTGAACAAGTTACATCACATATGGCCCAATTATCTATTTTAGGTACGAATTTTTTTATATATTCCAGCCTATCTTCTAAATCCATTTTTGCATATCCTATTACTAAACCCTGCAACATAATTTCTTCATAATAACTACTTTGAGCATTTTTCAAATATTCTTTCCAATCTGATTTTGCAATTTCTTTAGCGAGATTACGTAATATCGGAACACGCACTCCTATAATATTATTCGTATTAGGGCATAATGAAGTCTGAAATTTTTTATAATTCTCATCAGCTAATCGAAATAATTTCTCTCTAATTTGATTCATATATTTTTATTCCTACATTTTTTATAATAAACATAAATATTATTTTAATCTTCTTCTAATATTGGATTTATTTCTTCTTCTATCATTTTAGTTAATAATTCACAACTGTCATTAAATTTTCTTTGATCTTCTTCATCTAATTTTAATATTAACATTTCTTTTATTCCATTACGATTTATTATTGCTGGAACTCCTATAAATATTCCTTTTTTACCATATTCTCCATTTTGATACATAGATATTGGCATTATTGCATTTTCATCGCCTAAAATTGCCTTTATTAATCTTGTTAAGGCAATACCTATTCCATAATAAGTTGCTTTCTTTTTATTAATTATTTCATATGCTGCTTGTTGTACATCTTCGTAAATTTTATCCAAATCTTTCAAATCTTTTTTATTTTCTTCCATTACATCTATTAATTTTTTACATCCTACATAACAATGTCCCCATGGAACAAACGAAGAATCTCCATGTTCTCCCATAATATAGGCATGAACATTTTTACTTGCCACTTGCAAATATTCTCCAATTAAAAATCTAAGTCTTGCTGTATCTAAAACTGTTCCAGAACCAATAACCTTTTCTTTTGGAAATCCAGATTCTTTATATACTACATATGTCATTAAATCAACAGGATTGCTTGCAACAACAAAAATTCCTTTAAATCCACTTTCTACTACCTGTTTTGTTATATCTTTCATAATTTTAGCATTAGCCTTTGCAAGTTCAAGTCTTGTTTGACCTACTTTTTGATTTAATCCTGCTGTTATAACAACAATATTTGCATCTTTGCATTCTGAATAATCACCTGCTTTTATATCCATTTTACTTGGAGCAAATGGCATTCCATGAGATAAATCCATTGCCTCTCCCTCTGCTTTTTCCTTTTGAACATCAATTAAAACAAGTTCGTTTACACCACCCTGATTAAGAAGTGAATATGCCATACTCATCCCTACAAAACCTGTTCCTACTAATACAATTTTTCTTCTTTCTACCATATATTTTTCTCCTCCTATTAAATTTTGGTATTTTAATTTAAAAAGCCCTAAAATGTATTATATCACATTTTAGAACCTTTATATTATTTTTTTACATTTTTTCCTATTAGTTTAGTATATGCCATTAAGTATGAAACTGATAAACAAAATCCGGCAATTACATCACTCGCATAGTGAACGCCTAAATATATACGGCTTATTCCAATCAATAGAATTAAAATTGCTAATGCTATACATAGTGTTAATTTAAGTTTTCTATTTTCTACATTTTTATAAATTACATACATTAAAAAACCATAAAATGCCATACTAACCATAGAATGTCCAGATGGGAAACTGTATCCAGACTGGTCTATAATTCTATGTTCTACTGGACGAGGTCTTCCAATTATAAATTTTAGTATTTGATTTGCTAATGTTATAATAAATAAATTTAAAACTGTATAATACTTTATATTTTTACTTTTTTCGAATACTAATATGAGAATTGTAATAGATATAATTCCAATTGCTCCTCCTAAATTCGTTATAATTTTAAAAACTACTGTAACAGGAAAAGATATAATCTTGGAAATTATTTCATATATTTCTTCGTCAAATTTCCAAATTTCATTATAAAGTACATCTTCTATAATTGCAAAAAATAGTATCATTGAGATTAAAATAATTATCCATCTAGCATTCTTTTTCGTTGTTAATAATATCTTTTTTTTTAAACTATCTTTCATATTTCATACCCTATTCTTTTGTTTCAATTTTTTTTGTGATCATTTTTAATGCTTTTGGTCTTTCTATACAAATAATATGTCCACATCCCTTACATTTTAGTTTAAAATCAACCCCTACTCTTATAATCTCCCATAACTTAGAGCCACATGGATGCACTTTTTTGGTCCTTACAATATCTCCTACTTGATAATCCATATTTCTCACCTACTTATTTTATAGCTTCTTGTAAACGTTTAACAACTGATTCTTTACCTAATACTTTCATAATTTCATACATATCTGGTGTATTTGCTCTACCTGTTAAACAAATACGAATTACTGTACTAATATCTCCTACATGTCCTTTATAATTTTCTGGATTTTGTTTATATTCTTTTACTTCTCTGGCATATCCGAATTCTTCTGATAAATCTTTCATTTTATTAAACCAAGTTTCTTTATCATCATTTATATTAAAATACTTTGAAATATAAGATTCTACTATTTTTTTAATTTCATCTTTATCATTTATTTTTTGAAATTCGTATTCTTGCTTTTCTTTAAAAAATTCTTCATCAAATAAATAAACAATATTATATTCTAAATCTGACCATTTTGCTATATCTTTTCTTGGTTTTTCATTTCCTCTTTCAATACCTAAAACTTTTAAAGAATACTCTGTATCTCGTTGTAGTAATTTTTTTAAATTTTCATCATGTATTTCTGCCCAAGCAATTGCTTTATCATACACTTCTTTTGCACTATATTTTGATATTATTCTTTTTGATATATCTAATAATTTAACCATATCAAATAAAGCTCCACTAACACTCATCTTATTTAATTGTAAATCAAATTCTTTCATGTCTACATCCGGATTTTGTTTTCTCCACTGTTCAAAATTAGAATTAGCTATATTCAATAAATACTCGTCTACAGCTTCTTCTGGTATTCCAGCTTCTAAATAAAAGCTAACAGCCGCTTCCGGATCTTTTCTTTTGCTCAATTTTCTTTTTGCTCCATCTTCTTCTTTCATTATTGGAGCAATATGAGCATATTTTGGTGCTTTAAATCCTAATTCTTGGAACAATTGTAAATGTAATGGAACAGAAGATAGCCATTCATCTCCACGAATAACGTGTGTAGTTCCCATTAAGTGATCATCTACAGCATGTGCAAAGTGATATGTTGGAAGTCCATCAGATTTAATAATTACAATGTCTTGGTCATTTTCTGGAAAATCAACATTTCCTTTTATTACATCATGATGTTTTATTTTCTTTTCTGGATTCCCTAATGATTTAAAACGTAAAATATATTCTTCTCCGTTTTTTATCTTTTCTATTGCTTCATTTATTGGAATATGTCTACATCTACTCCATACTCCATAATATCCTGTCCTCTCCTTGGCAGCTTCTTGTTTCTGTCTCATTTCTTCTAATGTTTCAGCTTTGCAAAAACATGGATATGCTAATCCTTTTTCAATTAAATATTTAGCATAAGCTTGATAAATTTCTTTTCTTAATGATTGTTTATATGGTCCATAGTCTCCAATTTCATTTTCTTCATCTATCATTCCTTCATCTGGAGACATACAAAATTCCTTTAATGAATTTACAATATCTAAAACACCATTTTCTATTTCACGCTTTTGGTCTGTATCTTCAATTCTTAAAAAGAAAACGCCACCTGTTTGGTTTGCTATTTTTTTTGCGATAACAGCTTGATATAATCCGCCTATGTGCATAAATCCTGTTGGACTTGGTGCATATCTTGTTACTACTGCTCCTTCTTTTAAATTCCTAACAGGATATTTTTCTTCATAATATGAAATATTTTTTACATTTGGAAATATCACATTTGCTAAATCTTTATAATCCATTACTTTACCTCTTCTCCTCTTTAATACTATGTATTATAGCAAATTTTACATGTCTTTGCAATAGTATTTTTTTGATATAGTCAAAATGAATTTTTAACTAGTAATTTTTTAATTAAATTTTATACAAAGAATTTTTAAATACATAAAAAATAGGAAATACCTTTATCAGTATTTCCTATTTTTATTTAAGTTTAAAATTATTATGCAAGTTCTACAACAGCTCCAGCTTCTGTAAACTTAGCTTTTAATTCTTCTGCTTCTTCTTTAGAAACTCCTTCTTTAACTGTTTTTGGTGCACCATCTACTAGGTCTTTTGCTTCTTTTAATCCTAGTCCTGTTGCATCTCTAACTACTTTAATAACTTGGATTTTGTTTGCTCCAGCTTCTTTTAATACAACATTAAATGAAGTTTTTTCTTCAGCCACAGCTCCTGCTGCTCCTCCAGCTGCTGGTGCAGCTGCTGCTACTGCAGATACTCCAAATTCTTCTTCAATTGCTTTTACTAAGTCAGCTAATTCTACTACTGTCATTTTTTTGATTTCTTCAATCATTTCTTCTTTACTCATTTTTTAATCCTCCTAAATTTTATACTTTCTAGTGTTTTAAGTTCACCACTCTATTTTACGTATTCAAATTTTTAGTTTAAACCTATTTTTAACTTTTTATTTTAATTGTATTATGCTTGTTCTTTTTGTAATTTTACTTGGTCAAGTGCAACTGCAAGTTTTGAAATATTTCCAAGCAATGCTCCAGCAAGCATAGATAATAATGTTTCTCTTGATGGAAGTTTTGCAAGTGTAATAATTTCTTCTGCTGTCATTACTTTTCCTTCTACAACTCCGCCTTTGATTTTATAAAAATCATTCTTTTTTGTAAATTCATATATTGCCTTAGCTGGTTCTAAGTAGTCTTCTTTTCCTATAATAACTGCTGTTGGTCCAACTAATAACTCATCAAGTCCTTCTATTCCACATTCTTTTAATGCTCTTCTTGTAATATTATTTTTAATTACTTTATAATCAGATGCATTTTCTCTTAATGTTTTTCTTAAAGCTGTTACATCTGTAACATTAATTCCTCTGTAATCTGTCAAAAGAACTAGCTTTGCCTCTTTCATTTGGTCTGCTAATGCTTTTACTTCTTCAATCTTTTGATTGATGATTTTCTCATTTGCCATGTTTTTCACCTCCTCAAAACTCTTTTAAATTTATTCTATCTATTAATAGTAAAAATTAAAAACGATTTTATGATATAGCCTAATATACGAGGTACATCATAAAATCGTTTTACCCGATCATCATTTTTTATACCTCGGTAGGACTTACAAACTGCCTACTGTCTTTGGCTATTTTATTTTAATTATCTTTGATTAATGTAAATGCTTGGTCCCATTGTTGTTGTAACAGCAACGCTCTTAATATATTGTCCTTTCGCAGCAGATGGTTTTGCCTTTATAATAGCATCTATTACTGTTTGATAATTCTCTTGTAATTTTTCTGCTCCAAAAGATACTTTTCCAAATCCTAAGTGAATAATGTTTGTTTTATCTAAACGATATTCAACTTTACCAGATTTAATTTCTGCTATTGCTTTTGTAACATCCATAGTTACTGTTCCAGATTTAGGGTTTGGCATTAATCCTTTTGGTCCTAATACTTTACCTAATCTTCCTACAACTCCCATCATATCTGGAGTTGCAACAATAACATCATATTCAAACCAATTTTCTTTTTCAATTTTTGGTATTAACTCTTCTGCTCCAACGAAATCTGCTCCTGCAGCTTCTGCTTCTTTTGCTTTAT
>CANQRO010000040.1 GCA_947626205.1 uncultured Clostridia bacterium | reverse complement strand
CAAAAGAGGAATTAGAAAAAGAGGGAATTAATATAAGAGTTATAGATATGCATACAATTAAGCCTATAGATAAAGAATTAATTGTGAAATGTGCAAAAGAAACAAAAGGTATTATAACAGTAGAAGACCATAGTGTAATAGGGGGACTAGGTAGTGCTGTTTGTGAAGTACTATCTGAAGAATACCCATGCAAGGTAACAAGAATGGGAATAAAAGATACTTTTGGAAAATCTGGTAAGGCAGAAAAATTATTAGAATATTTTGGACTAACTAAACAATCAATAATGGATACAGTAAGAAGAGTAGCGATGTAATGAAAAAGTCATATAAATTTAATAAAACTAAAAAAAATGGTGAAATATGCATAAAAGCAAGAAAAAAACTTTGCTTTTTGTCATATTTCTTTATTTTTCCACTTGCAAAGACAAGCTTTTACTGTTATGATTAAAAAGGATATTTATAAAACTTATATTCATGGGAGAATGAGTATGATAGAATTTAGAAATGTAAGTAAAACATATATAACTGGAACAGAGGCTGTAAATAATGCGAATTTTGTAATAGAAAAAGGAGAATTTGCTTTCTTAGTAGGCTCATCTGGTTCTGGAAAATCTACACTAATTAAATTAATTTTAAAAGAAGAAGAACCTACATCTGGAAACATAATTATAAATGGAAAAGACACTACTTTCTTAAAGAAGAACAGAATTCCTTATTTAAGAAGAAGTATGGGAGTAGTATTTCAAGACTTCCGTTTATTACCAGATAAAACTGTATATGAAAATGTTGCGTTTGCAATGTACATAGTAAAAGCAACACCAAAACACATTCGTAGACAAGTACCGATGGTTTTGTCTTTAGTTGGGTTAAGTGCAAAAGCTAAAATGTATCCAAATGAATTATCTGGTGGAGAGCAACAAAGAGTTGCATTAGCAAGAGCACTTGTAAACAATCCATCAATGCTAATTGCAGATGAACCAACCGGAAACCTAGATCCAGATACAGCATGGGATATTATGATGCTATTAAATGAAATTAATATGAGAGGAACAACAGTTATTGTTGCAACTCATGCAAAAGATATAGTAGATAGAATGAAAAAAAGAGTAATTCAAATAGATAAAGGTAATATCGTAAGAGACGATAAAAAAGGTGGTTATGATAGTGAAGTATAATGTAATTAGTTATTTAATTGGAGAAGGCATTAGAAACGTTTTTAAAAATAAAAAATCTACAATATCAGCCTTAACTGTTATGTTTCTTTGTATGGTTATTTTTGGAATATTTTTTATTCTTAGTGAGAATATTTCTAACATTATGAACACAGTTGAAGAAGCACAAGGATTTAGTGTGTTTTTTAACTTAGGAACAAGTCAAGAAAGAATTAGCGATGTAGGAGAGCAAATAAAAACATTAGAAGGAATAAAAAATATAGAATTCATTTCTGGAGAGGAATCTTTAAATGAATACAAAGAGGGATTAGGAGAAAGAGGCAGTGCATTAAATGGAATGGAAGAAAACTTTCTACCTGACGCATATAAAGTTACATTATCAGATTTATCTTTAAATGAACAAATTCAGCAAAAAGTCACAGAAATTGTAGGTGACGACCTAGAAGAAATTGTTAGTGGAGACGATGAAATTGCAATTATTATGAATATTGGAAAAGGAATTAGAATATTTACACTTGTCCTTTTAATGATTCTAATATTATTTGCAATAGTAATTATATCTAATACAATAAAACTTTCTGTACATGCAAGAAGAAAAGAAATTTCTATTATGAAATATGTTGGAGCAACAAATAGCTTTATTAGATGGCCTTTTATAGTTGAAGGAATGATTATAGGAATAGTGGCAGCTCTTATAGCAGTATTAATTGTAGGATTAGGATACAATGCAATAATTCCTGGATTATCTGAATCGAACATTGTACAAAAACTTGAAATTACATTTGTATCATTTAACGATATGTTTAATTTACTTATGATTGTTTACTTTGTATTAGGAATTGGAATTGGTATAATAGGAAGTAGTATTTCTATGAAAAAATACTTAGAAGTATAGAATAATAAAAAATGAATAGAGTTTAGAAAGGAAGAAAATATATGAAAGTAAAAGTAATTGCAATATTATGTACTATTATGTTTTGCTTAAATTGCACATTATTTAGTTTTGCAACTTCTATAACTGATTGGGAAAATCAAAAAAATGAAGCAGAAAACAATAAAAATGAAAAAGAAGAAGAACTAAATGATGTACAAGAAGAAAAAAGCCAAACTTTTAAAGAAATAGAACAATTAAGTGAAGATATTTCCATAAAACAAGAAGAAATTGATAAACTATATGATGAAGTAAAAGAATTAGAAACAAGTATAAAGCAAGTAGAAACAGAGTTAGAAGCAGCTGAAAAGAATGAAAAAGAACAAGAAGAAGCACTAAAGCAAAGAATTGTTGCACAATATAAAATGGGAACAATATCATATTGGGATATTTTATTAAAGCCAAGCAGTCTTTTAGATTTTGTTTCAAACTTACATATATTTAATAAAATTGCAGACTACGATACACGTTTAATGGAATCGTTAGAAAAAACAACAAAAGAAATTGCAGATAAAAAAGAAGAACTAGACAATAAAAAATCTAAATTAAAAACGGCTAAAGCAAATGCAGAAAAAGAAAATACAAAATTAAAAACAGCTAAAGCACAAAAAAATAGTAAAATAGCAAACTTATCTGAACAAGAAAAAGAACTTCAAAAAGCAATAGATGAATATCAAAGAGAAATGGATGAAGCTGATGCAGCAATTTCAAGATTAGCTGCTTCATCAGGAAATGGTGGAAATTACAGTGGAGGACAGTTAAGAGTTCCATGTAAATATACTAGAATTTCATCTTATTTTGGAAATAGAGAATCACCTGGAGGTGGAGTTGGATCTAGAAATCATAAAGGTCTAGATTTAGCAGCACCACATGGAACAACTATAATAGCAGCAGAGGCTGGAACAGTAATAAAAGTATCTAATACATGTAAACATGATTATGCAAAAACTGTAAAAACAAAATGTAGCTGTGGTGGAGGCTATGGTAACTATATGATGATAAGCCATGGAGGAGGACTTGTAACTTTATACGCTCACTGCTCTTCTATTAATGTGTCTGTTGGACAGACAGTTTCAGCAGGACAAGCTATTGGTGCTGTTGGAACAACAGGATATTCTACGGGAAATCACTTACATTTTGGAGTTTTACTTAATGGTTCGTATGTAAACCCATTACCATATATTAGTTAAAATTAAATAATAAATAATAAGAAATTAGAACGTAATAAAAATTACGTGCTAATTTCTTATTGCATAGGTCTAATCCTATCATTTATTTAAAATGTAAGAGGAAACAAAAGACTTTGAAAAAGTCTAATATTATTTTGCTATTTTTTTATAAAATTATACTATAAATTTTTTTTTGTAGTATAATAATTAAGAAATAAAAAAATTGGAGGAAGCTATGGAAAATCAAAGAATGCAAAAAGTATATAAAATAATAATGTTAATAGCAATTGTTGCTACAATTACATTTGTTTGTACAACAATATTTATTTATCAAAATATTGGAGACAACATAAAGTATGTTCCGATAGCTGTAAATGATAGTGAAATTTCAACTACATTAGCTAGCTTTAGAAAAATTGTAGATGAAAAATTTTTAGGCGAAATAAATCAAGAAAAGTTAGTACAAGAAACTATAAAAGGCTATATAAAAGGTTTAGATGATCCATATACAGAATATATGACAAAAGAGGAAATGGAAGAATTTAACACTGATGTTATGGGAAATTTTTCCGGAATTGGAATTTATGTAACAAACGATACAGAAAGAAATGCTATTTTAATAATATCTCCAATTAAAGATTCACCAGCAGCTAATGCAGGAATTTTACCAGGAGATATTATTACAAAAGTAGATGATGTTTCTTATACAGGTGAACAATTAACAGAAGCTACCTCTAAAATAAAAGGAGAAATTGGTTCAAAAGTAAAATTAGAAATATTGAGAAATAATGAAACTATTACTTTAGAAATAGAAAGACAGCAAGTAAAAATAAATCATGTAGAATCTAAAGTATTGCAAGATCATATTGGATATATCGTATTCAATTCATTTGATGAAGGTTGCAGTGAAGAATTTAAAAAACAATTGGAAATATTAAAAAGTAAAAATATAGATTCTCTTATTGTAGATATTCGTAATAATGGTGGAGGACTAGTAGACGAAGCGTTAAATATAGCAGATTATTTAACAGAACAAGATAAAACATTATTAATAACAGTAGATAAAAATGGAAAAGAACAAATAAAAAAAGCAGAACAAGGACTTGTTATAGATGTACCAACAGTAGTACTAACAAATGGAAATTCTGCTAGCGCATCTGAAATTCTAGCAGGAGCTTTAAAAGATAATGAAAGAGCTACAATAGTAGGAGAAAAAACATATGGAAAGGGTGTTATTCAGGAGTTATTAACACTAAATGATGGAAGTGGACTAAAAATTACAACAAGTGAATACTATACACCAAATCACAATAAAATTAACAAGATAGGAATTTTACCAGATGTAGAAGTTAAATTAGACGAAAGCTTAGATAATCAACTTGTTATAGAAGAAAAGGATGATACTCAATTACAAAAAGCAATTGAAATACTAAAAGTGGAGTGATATCGAAGTGGTCATAACGAGCTACACTGGAACTGTAGTAGTCGGATTTCCGGCCCGTGGGTTCGAATCCCACTCACTCCGCCAAATGAAAAATGCAGTAAAAAACTAAGGAAAAGGGGGATGTGTTGGTTTGAAACTAATACGAACTAATAAAATTATTGAATTAAGTAATAAAAATGGGGTTACACTTGTTGCCTTAGCAATTACATTAGTTATAATGGCTATTTTATCTGTTGTAGCAATTAACTTAGGAACAGATTCTATTGAAACATCTAGAGATGCTAAATTAGTATCAGAATTAGGTATTGTGCAACATGCAGTATTGGAACAATATGCAAAATATGAAGCTACAAAAGATACAAGCTATCTAGTAGGAGATAAAATAAATAAATCTATAGTTAAACAAATTGCTTCACAATTGGAAATTAATTTGGCGAATATACCAGCAAGCTATGCTAATCAAGATTATTATAAATTAAATAATGAAAGCTTAAAAAAAATAGGGATTAAAGATGCAGATGAATATGAAGATATATATATTGTAAATTATGTATCTGGTGAAGTAATAAATATGTCACAATTAAAAACTAGCATAGGTAGTGCTTTATATGTAAGAGGAAGTAGCTTTGTTAATAAATAAAATTAAGATGTGCTTCTCATAGGTTAAGAAAGGAGATATAATGGAAACTAAGGAAATTTATGATAGATTAAGTCAGAGTTTAGTACTTTCTAATATTTATATGCAAGAACCAATGAGTAAGCATACTACTTTTAAGGTAGGTGGAAACGCAGATATATATATAAAAGCTAAAAGTGTAAAAGAAATTGAAACAATATTAGCTTTTGCAAAGGAAAATAATATATCATTAACTGTTATTGGAAACGGAAGTAATATATTAGTTAAAGATAAAGGAATTAGAGGAATAGTTATACAAGTTTTGCTAAATAATTATTCAATTAAAAAGGAAGAAAAAAATGCTATAATAACAGCACGGTTCAGGAGTGAAACTTATAGAACTTGCAAACAAGCTTTATGAAGAAAAAATTACAGGGTTTGAATTTGCAAGTGGAATACCAGGAACAATTGGTGGAGCAGTTCGTATGAATGCAGGAGCACACGGAATAGAAATTTCAAAATATATTCTTTCAACAACATACATAAATTATGATGGAGAAATAAAAGTAGTTACAAACGAGCAACAGAAGTTTAGCTACAGAAATAGTATTTTTTCAAACAATATTGGAATAATTCTTGAAGTTACTATGCAAATGCAATATGGCGATAAAAACGAAATTAAAAGAGTTATGCAAGAATATTGCTCATATAGAAAAGAAAAACAACCTATTAATTATCCTAATGCAGGTAGTACATTTAAAAGAGGAGAAGATTATATTACAGCAAAACTAATAGATGAATGTGGGTTAAAAGGACATAAAATAGGTGGGGCAGAAGTTTCAACTTTGCATGCAGGATTCATTATAAATAATGGAACAGCAACTGCCAAAGATATATTAAGCTTAATAGATTATGTTAAAGATGAAGTATATAAAAAGTTTGGAAAAAAATTAGAATTAGAAATAGAAGTATATGGAGAATAAAGGAAGGAAGAATAGATATGAAGGGATTTTTCTTGTGGTTTAGCAATAAAACGAAAATGAAGAGATGGTTACTACTAATCTTATTAGGAATAGTATTAGTATGTTATGGAATATCAAAAATACTAGTTGCAAAAGAAATAACTTTTCTTGAAGTAGGAAAAATTGTTGTTATATTTGTGCTAGGTTTTATATGTAGTGTATTAGGAATTATATTTGCACAAAAAAGAACACTTGAATTATTAGTAGAAGCAAGTGATTTACGTTTAAGTAAAGGCACCAAAAATGTAAACATGAAATCTTTAATATTTGATAGGAAAGTATACGATAAAGGTCCATATATTGTTGTTATAGGAGGCGGAAGCGGATTAAGTACTGTACTTAAGGGCTTGAAAAATTATACAAGTAATTTATCTGCAATAGTTACTGTATCGGATTATGGAAAACTTCCTACAAATTCTAGAAAACAATTAGAATTATTACCTTTAGAAGATGTGAAGGATTCATTAGTGGCATTATCATATAATGAAAAAGAAATGAAAAATCTTTTCGATTTGAAATTTCAAAAAGGTGTACTTAAAAATCTAAGCTTTGGTGATATATATTTATATGCAATGAAAGAATTGTATGGAGATTTTACAGAATCTATTAAGCAATCTAAAGAAATATTAAATATGACAGGAAGAGTTTTACCTGTTACATTTGATGAATTTAAAATCTGTGCAGAATTAGAAAACGGTATGGTAGTGGAAGAAAAAGATAAAATCCCAGAAATAGTATATGATAAAGTAACAAAAATAAATAGGATTTATATTAACCCATCTAATTGCATGCCAGCACCAGGAGTACTAGATATAATAAAAAATGCTGATGCTATAGTTATAGGACCAGGAAGTTTATATACAAATGTTATACCAAACTTATTAGTTAAAAATATTTCTAAAACTATTAAAGAAAGCAAGGCAATTAAAATTTATGTAAGTAATATTATGACAGAACCAGGAGAAACTGATAACTATACTATATCTGATCATATTAATGCTATTACAGAGCATGCTGGAAATGGTTTAATAGATTATTGCATTTATGATACAGGAGAAATCGTACCAGAATATGTAAGAATGTACAATAAAGAAGGTAAAGATTTAGTTGAACAAGATGTTCAAAAAGTTATAGATAAAGGAATCAAACTAGTACAAAGAAATTTATCTACTATTATAGATGGTAATATTAGGCATAATCCAGATGCTGTTGCTGAAGCAATAATTCAAATTATATGCGACGATTTGAAATTTAGAGACATGCAAAATGATGCTAAATATGTAATGTTAAATTCACGATTAAAAGAGAATAAACATAAAAATGAAGCAACAAGAATTAAAATACCAATAAAGAAAAATAATAAAGCATTAGTTCATAAAGATGGAAAAAATAAGAAAAAACAAAGTAAATTTAATGAAAAATATCAAGAAAGAATACGTTCAATAAAATATAGTGACCAAAGAAGAATGGAAAAACTAGAAAGAATAGAAAAGACTAAATTAAAAAAATCTAAAGAAGCTAAAAAATAATTTATATACTAAGGAAAAAATAACTGGAGGAACGAATGAAATATAATAAGAAAGATATTACCTTAGAAGAAGGTTTAAAAAAAGAATGGATAATAACAAATGGAATAGGAGGATATGCATCATCTAGTATATTAAATTGTAATACTAGAAAATATCACGGATTATTAATAGCACCATTCACTCCACCAGCAAGAAGGTTTTTAATATTATCTAAAGTAGATGAATCAATAGAAATAGGAGGAAATAAATATAATCTTTATACAAATATGAGTAAAGATTATATTTCTGATGGATATAAATATTTAAAATCTTTTGAAACAGAATATATTCCAATATTTACATATCAGGTAGAAGATATAACTATTAAAAAAATGATTTGTATGAAGCATATGGAGAATACAGTTGGAATACTTTACAAAATAAAAAATGGGAAACAAGAGTCAAAATTAACACTTGCACCAATTATAAATTATAGAGATTTCCATCAAATGAATACAAACCATACTTATACATTAAAACAAAATGTAAAAGGAAAAAAAGTTAAAATAGTAATAGATAATAACAGTGAAAATCCAATATATATTTGCTCTAGTGATGGAGAATATATAGAACATATAAATGATACATTTAATAATATGTTTTATATTGAAGAAGAAAAAAGAGGGTTTTATCCAGAAGAGAATCTTGCAGTATCAGGTAGATATGAAATTACGTTAAAACCAAAAGAGGAAAAAGAAATAAGCTTTGTATGTTCATTACAAGAAAATATAGATGAAATAAACGTTAAAAATTTAATTAACGATGAGATTGCTCGTATTCATGAACTAGTATATGATTCAGGATTACTTAAAAACATAGATGAACAAAATAAAAAATTCCAAGAAAAAATGAGGGATTATATAATTGCTACAGATAATTTTGTTGTATATAGACCATCATTTAGGCTTCATACTTTAATTGCAGGTTATCCATGGTTTCTAGATTGGGGACGAGATGCTTTAATTTCTTTTGAAGGATTATTATTAATTCCAAAAAGAAACGAAATTGCAAAAGAAGTATTATTAACATTTACAAAAGATATAAAATTTGGATTAGTACCAAATGGATATTCAGGTTTTGATAATAGACCCTTATATAATAGTGTAGATGCATCACTTCTATTATTTGAACAAATAAAAAAGTATTTAACATATACTCAAAACGAAAAATTTGTTAAAGAAGAATTATATCCTAAGCTAATAGATATTATAGATTCTTATAAAAACGGAATAGATTTAGATGATAATAATATTTATTTAGATAAAGATTATCTACTAGTTTCAGGAACAGAAAAAACACAAAATACATGGATGGATGCAAAATACGGGGATTTTGCTGTAACGCCTAGAAATGGAAAAGCAGTAGAAATTAATGCAATGTGGTATAATGCATTAAAAATCATGGAAGAATTTAGTAAGAAATTTGATGGAGAAAAGAAATCTAAAAAATATCATGATTTAGCATTAAAATGTAAACAATCATTTGAAGAGAAATTTTATAATCCTAAAAGAAAATGTTTATATGATGTTTTAGGAGATAGTAAAATAAGACCAAACCAATTATTTAGCATTTCTTTATCATATCCAATATTAGATCCAACTTCAAATGAAGCTATAAACATGTTTGAAACTGTTACTAAAAAATTATTAACACCATATGGATTAAAAACATTAGCAAAGGGTGAAGAAAATTACGTAGAAATATATGAAGGAGATTCATTTAAAAGAGATATGAGTTATCACCAAGGTATTACTTGGCCATGGTTATTAGGTGTATATTACGATGCATTAAAAGCAAGAATAAAAGCAGAAAAACAAAAAACGGAAAAGAAAGCATTAGAAGATAGAATGGCAGAATTTAAAAAGCAAATTGAAAAAGTATTTGAAAAAATATTTTATCACGATGGTGTTGTGGGAAGTATTTCAGAATTATATGATTCTAAAGCACCATATTTACCAAAAGGAGCTTTAGCACAAGGTTGGAGTGTAGCAGAAGTTTTTAGAATACTATTAGGAAAATAGTTAAAACATAAAGAATATGTAAAGCAGTATTTAAATTTTAAATACTGCTTTTTTTATGTTGTACATTATAAATTAAAAATAAACATATTTCTTTTAATTGAAATTTTTAATGAACTATGATATATTAAACAAAACTAACAAAGAGATATATTAAATAAGCATATAGTAATTTAATAGTAATAATGAAGGAAGTATAAATATGCGTATATTAGGAATAGATCCAGGTTTTGCAATTACAGGGTATAGTATTATAGATTATATTGGAAATAAATTTAAGCTTATAGCATCAGGAGCAGTTTTAACAGATGCAAAAGAATCATTTCCACTTAGACTTTTGAAATTGAATAATGATTTAGAAGAAATAATTAATACTTATCATCCAGATGCAATTTCTGTAGAAGAATTATTTTTTAATAATAATGTAAAAACTGCCATAAATGTAGCACAGGCAAGAGGGGTTATTTTAGTTGTTGGCTGTCGCTTAAAAGTACCAACTTATGAATATACACCACTTCAAATTAAACAAGCAGTTACAGGTTATGGTAGAGCAGATAAAATTCAAGTACAAAAGATGGTAAAAACAATATTAAACGTAGAGAAATTGCCTAAACTAGATGATACAACAGACAGCATGGCTGCAGCAATTTGCCATGCACATAGCTCAAAATTTGCTTTAAAGCTTTAATAATTTTTAACTAAATTTAAAGAGCAATTACAACTAAAGTTATAAAAATAATTCTATAAAAATTAGTCTAAAATTAGTTTATATATTGAAAGAAGTGAAAAAATGACAATAGAGGAATTAGAAAAAAAGTTAAAAACAGATGAATTAGAACCAATCTATTTATTATATGGCGAGGAAACATACCTTTTAGAAATGCAATTAAGAAAAATAAAAAGCAAGTTTGGAGAATTAGTAAAAGGAATAAATTACATAGAAGTTGATGAAACAAATTTTGATAGACTAATATCAGATTTAGAAACACCAAGTTTTGGATATGAAAAAAAATTAATAATTGCAAAAAATCTAGGACTCTTTAAAAGAGAAATAAAAAAAAGAGGAGCAGATTTTGCTATAAAAAGGGATAAACTATTCGAATATATAAAAGAAAACTATGATGAATTAAAAAATAGTGTTATTTTAATTTTTATAGAAGAAAGTGTAGATAAAGGAAAAGCACTAAGCCAAATTGAAGAATTAAATGCGTGTATATGTGAATTTCAATATCAAAAACTACCTAATATAATAGCAAGGTTAAAAGCAATTTGTAAAGCATATGAAGTAATAGTAGATGATTTAACTTTAAAATATTTTGTAGAAGAAATCGGAACAAATATGCAAGATTTAATTAATGAAATTAGAAAACAAATAGAATATGCAGGAAAAGGCGGAACAATTACAAAAGAAAGTATAGATTTACTTGCAGTAAAACAGATGGAAAGTGTTATTTTCGATTTAACAGATGAATTAGGGAAAAAAAATATTAATAAAGCACGAGTAGTATTAAATAATTTACTATATGCAAAAGAGCCAATACAAAAAATATTAATTACATTATATAATCATTTCAAAAAATTATATTTTGTGAAGCTTGCAATAGCTCAAAATAGAAATTTAGCAGAAGCAATGAATTTAAAAGCAAATCAATTGTTTTTGGTAAATAAATATAAATCTCAAAGTGATTGCTTTTCTATATCAGAATTAAAAAATATCTTAGAAGAATTAATTAATTTGGATGCAAATTCTAAAATAGGAAAAATAGATTTAAACATAGGTTTAGAATCTATATTATGTAGATATTGTTCATAAATTAAATATAAAGTATTAAAAACTTTTTTTGGTAAAAATACTTACTAAGCAAATATTTTCATAAATATGTATAAAACTCTCTTTTTTTCAAAAAATAATAAAAAGGAGAGTTTTTGTTATGAATAATAATATAAATTTTAGAACAGATTTAGCACTTGAAAGACGTGATCTTTATAAAAAGGCTAATAATTTAGATAAGGAAATTGATGGAATTGAAACAGAAGAAGAGGAAAACGGCACTAATATTCATACCTCAAGGGTAAAGGTAACTAATCAAAAAGGAGCAGATGCAATAGGAAAACCAATAGGCACATATGTAACTATTGATATAAAGAAATTAAAACTTGCTACAGAAGATGATATTCAAAAATCTTCTGAAGTATTATCTAATGAATTAAAGAAACTATTAGAAAAACATATTACAAAAGAAGATGAAATTTTAGTAGTAGGACTTGGAAATTTATATGTTACACCAGATGCATTAGGACCAAAAGTAATTAATGAAATTGATGTAACAAGACATATTTTAACTTATATGCCAAAAGCACTGCCAGAAGATACAAGAGTAGTTAGTGCAGTTTCTCCTGGAGTATTAGGAACAACAGGAATAGAAACTTTAGAAATATTAAAAGGAATTGTAGATAATATTCATCCTAAATTAATAATTGTAATAGATGCACTTGCGTCTAGAAGTATGGAAAGAATAAGCAGTACAATACAGCTAGCAGATACAGGAATCACTCCAGGAGCAGGAGTGGGAAATACACGAAAAGATTTGAGCAAAGATACTTTAGGAATACCTGTAATCGCTTTAGGTGTTCCAACAGTTGTTGATGCTGCAACAATTGCAGCAGATAGTTTAGAATTATTTATAGAAAAAGCAAAAGAGGATGCAAATAGTAATGAATTCTTAAATAAATTGCAAGAAGAAGATAAATATGCAATGATAAAAGAGGTATTGGTACCAGAAGACTACAATTTTATAGTAACACCAAAGGAAATAGATGATTTAATAGAAAACATGAAAGATATAATTGCAAGAGGAATTAATATGAGTATGTAAAAAAATAATGCTGTAATGGTGTAAATCACAATTAACCATTACAGCGTATTTTTTATTGTATAGGAAAAATCGAAGATTTTTGCTATGCAACAAGGTTAAGTTACATTAGTCTAATGCATATTTGCGAAGCAAAATGCACAT
>CANQRO010000039.1 GCA_947626205.1 uncultured Clostridia bacterium | reverse complement strand
ATTGCTTTTATAGCTATTATATTTGCGGGAATTAGATATATGTTTGCATCAGCTGATGCAAAGGCTGATATAAAGAAGCAAACAATTATTTTGGTTGTAGGTGCAATATTTGTATTTGGAGCAAGTCTTATAGTACAAGTTATCATGGGATTATTTGAAGAAGCAACAGAAGGAATAGTGTAGAGTCAGTATACTAATTGAAAAAATATTAAAATTATCATTATAAATAGGATATATGATAAATCTTATTTAAGAAATGATTTAAATTATATATTTTTATTATTGATTATTTATTAAAAAGTCAATGTTTTATAACATTGGCTTTTTAATTAAAATAGATTTTTTATCTTATAAAATGAGGTGGTGTATGTGACAAAAAAGATTATATATATATGTTTGCTATTAGGTTTATTTTGCCTTGGATTAAATTACGTAAGTGCAAAGTCCCCAGAAATGTATATTAAAAAAGATACCACTGGTGTAGGAGTGGTAAAAGGAACAGCTGATAGAGATTTTAAAAAAGGGGAAAAAGTATATTATTCAGGCTTTGAGACTCTTGGTGGAAGGTATCAGTGGAAGTTTAAAGTCATAGATGAAAATGCAGATGGTATGTATTATATAAATTGGAATGATGTACAATTTGACTCTTCAAGTAAATGTTCTTTTGAAATGGCAGATACTGCAGAATATTTAACATTTATCAAGCCGGCATCTGCAATAGAATTAAGATATTTGGATGATAGTAGTTGGAATTATGAAATGAAATATGAAAAAGGAGATTTTGTACTACTTGTAGGTGTTCTAAAAAATGATAAAAACATGTATGTAATTTTTGGCGATGTTGATTTATTTTTTGTAAGTAAAGATGTTTTTGATGATAAAACAATGACACTAAAAGAATTGGAAGAGCGTAATGAAGAACCAGAAGATGGTGGGGAAAATGATAAAACAACTACAGAGCCTTTACAGCCATGGCCTAGTAGTGATCCAAATGTATCTGGCATTATAAGTATAGATAATGCGTTAAGTGGAGTTTGGAAAACTATTGTTATTGTGATTCAGGTGGTTGCTTTTATTGGTATAATAATCGTAGGAATAAGATATATGTTTGTTTCTGCAGATAAGAAGAGTGAAATAAAAAAGAGTTTAATATTTGTAATATTAGGAATAATACTTATATTTGGAGCACAACCTTTAGTTAAAGCTATATATATTATTTTTAGCCAAATGTTGTAATATTAAAAACAAAAATGAGGTGATTGTAAATGTTAAAAAAAATGATATATACTTTTTCTTTAGTATTTATATTTCTTATAAATATAAGTTGTATACGTGCGTTTAGTATAAAGGAAGTATCTTTAAACAGTAAAATAATGATGTCAGATAACAGGTATATGGAAATAGCAGATGCAAAAGATGACTATTCTTATGATGAAGATGAAAAAACAAATACAGCGATATATTTTACTGAAGAAATGGACTCTGTTGCGAGTGATGGTGCAAATTTTCATTTTAAAAATGGAGATTATGCTACTTATCTTGGAGTTTTAAAAAGTGACAATAAATATTATGTTGTTCGTTATGGAATGGAATTATTTAAAATAGATAAAAATTCATTAACGTTTAATAATCCTAATTCTTCATCAAATGAAAGAGGCGATTTACGTTGGAGCAAAGGTACTATTTTAAATATATCTGAGTCTTGTACTCTTAAAAGAAAGTCAAATTTAAGTGAAACTAAAAACTTTGAAAAAGGAACGGAAGTAACAGTATATGAAGATTACTATGAGGATGATAAAGTACTATATTTTGAATATGATGGAGATGTTTACGTTGCAGATAGCGTTAATTCGAATAGTTTTTCGGATAATAAAAATAATGTTTCAGATTCACGTTTTGACTATGGTTTAATTCCGAGTGGAAGTGTGCCGGATGGATTTATGAAACCAGTATATAAAATATGGAATACAATATTACTTGCTATACGTATAGCTGCATTTGCTGGAATCATTTTCTGTCGGAGTAAGATATTTGTATACATCTGCTGATCAAAAAGCAGAGATTAAAAAAAGTTTAGTGCCACTAGTTATAGGAATAGTTTTGGTATTTGCTTCAACTATAGTTATAGAATTTATTGTAAAATTATTTTTGCAAGTTACAGGTACATAAAGTAATATATTACATTAAAATTACAAAAGTATAACAAATTTATTTAAAATTAAAAAAGTCCATGAATTTTATAAAAAATCATGGACTTTTTTTCATGAAATTGATATAATTATATAAGCGTATATGAGGTGTTTTAAATGAAAAGAAAGTTGCTGTATTTTTTATCTGCATTTTTTATATGTTTTTGCATGTTTGGCTATAATGCTTTTGCAACTACTATTATTCCAGCAGGTACAGAGGTTAAGGTGGTAAAAGAATTTACGGTTAGTTATAATATAAAGACTCCTAATCAGACATATAGTGGTGAAGCAACTCATAAAACAGGAACAACTATCACACTTGTAAAAGATTATAAATCAGGGGATAGTCAAGCATATTTTGAAGAGGTAAAGTCTGTTCAATCTACAAATTATACTGATCCAATTGATTATTCTGATATTGTTTCAACAGATGCATCAAATCTTGATCTTGATATGAATAAATATGGTAAAGAATATGACTTTTGGGCACAGGCAAGTAGATGGTTTAGTTTAGGTAAAAAAGAACATGGAACAATAGGACATGTAGGTCAATCTGCTATTGAGATAATATCAGAATTTGAAGATATGGTATCTGTTTTAGGAACAACAGTTATAGTACTTGTAACAATATTTTTAGGAATAAAATATATGTTTGGTACATTTGAAAGTAAGGCAGATGTTAAAGAAAGTTTGGTTACATTGCTTGTAGCTTGTGTTTTCTTCTTTGGTTGGACACTGATTTGGAATCTATTATTCCCAAATGGAGAATTTGTATTTAATCCAAGTAATGCAGAAAGTTATAAAACCCCACTTGGAATAGTATTTTCAACTGCGACAAGTATAGCTAATTTCTTAGCTATTGGTGCAATATTGTATGTAGGTATTAAATACATATTTGCTGGTGCTGACGGAAAGGCAGAATTGAAAGGTAAATCTGTACAATTTATTATTGGTATTATTATGGCCTTTTGTACAGTAGGATTATTAAATTATATATCAAATGTTATTTTTGAAGTATTAAGTTAATAATATTGTAAGAATTAAGAGGTGTGATTATGGGAAAAACATATTATGTTCCACGTAGTGTTAAGGGAGAAACTAGATTATTATATATTTTTACTGTAAAATCTTTTGTTACTACATTTGCCGTAGGACTTATAGGAGCTGGTATTTGGTATTTGTGTAGTAATTTGTTTGGATTAGGACTTATTCCGGGAGCAATAATAACTGTATTATTTGGTGGATTAGGGTATTTATTTGGAACCTTAAAAATTCCAGATATTCCGATTATGGGAAAGTTTAGAAAAGCGGGTGGAGAAAATTTAACTGATATTGCGTTTAGATTCTTAACATTTAAAAGAAAAAAGAAAATTTATATTTATAATTTGAACAGAGGAGGAAAATAAAAATGGATATGAGTCAACTTATATTTCCAATGATTTTATTAGGTGTAATATTAATATTTGGAGCAGTATTTTTAATAGTTATTAATAGTAAAAAGAATAAGGATAAGAATAATAAATCTACTGCTATGAATAAATCTAGTGATAGAAATAATTCAAAAGCAGGTAGTACATCATCAGAACAGCGTGAAAGCATTCCTAAAGAAGATATATTTAAATTTATGGAATTTGATAGAATAGTTGATAATATGATTGTTCAAGAAAATGGCACAAAATATACAATGGCTATCAAGTGTAAAGGTATTAATTATGATCTTATGTCTGATATGGAACAACTTGCTGTTGAAGAAGGATTTATAACATTTTTAAACACTCTTAGATTTCCAATACAATTATATGTACAAGCACAAAATATTGATTTAAAAGGCGCAATTAATACTTATAAACAAAATGCAAGTGGTATAAAAGAAGAGTATGAGGAAATTAATAAACAATACAATGATTTATTAGAACAATTTGATGCAAAAAAAGAAGATATACAAAGAGTAGAAGAACAGCGAAATAGAGTTTTAAATGTATATGAATATGCAGCTGATATTATAAATTATGTTGAGAAATTAAGTTTAAATAAAAATCTATTACAAAGAAACTTTTATGTTTTAGTCTCATATTATTCTTCTGAAATAACTGTAACCGATACATTTTCTAAAGAAGAAACTATTAATCTTTGCTATAATGAATTGTTAACTCGTGCACAATCAATTATAAGTGGACTTTCAAGTTGTTCAGTTACAGGAGTTGTACTAGATTCTAATGAATTAGCTGATTTGTTATATGCAGCATATAATAGAGATGATAAAGGTTTGGTAAGTATTAAAGATGCTGTTGAATCTGGCTTTTATAGATTGTATTCTACATCAGAAGATGTATTCTTAAAAAGACAAGACCAATTACAAAAAGAAATACAGGAAATCGCAGAAGTTAAAGCAATGGATGCTATCAAAAAAGCAATTGATGAAGGCTCATATATATCTCCACAGGCAGAGAAACTTGATGTTATGGAAAAGACAAGTAAAGCGGCAGCTGAAATTGTAAAAAAAGAGCCTATACCAAATGAAGTAAAACAAAAGGCAAAAGAAATACTTGTAGAAGATTTTAGAAAAGACAAGCAAAAAGTATTAGACGAAATAACAATTGATGATAAAAAATCTACAGAAAAACAAAACGTGAGTGGAGATAGCAATAAAAATGATAATATAGATATTAGTAACCAAAAAATACAAAATGATAATAATGGAACAAATAATAAAGATGAACAAAATAATGCAAATAACATTCCAAATGAGCAGATTTTAGATGATAGGATGGGCTTTGCTGATGATTTAGCTACAAATAACACAAGTGAAAACACAGAGAAATCAAATAAAGTTAATAATACAACTGATGACGATGACGATTTAATTATATAATATATAAGGAGATTGATATAGATGGGTAAGGGAAAAGAAAAGAAAAATAAAAAAGGAGCAAAAGAGAATATAGAATCACAAGAAGAACTTGTAAAATCTGATGAGTTATTGGAAAGTTCTTTACAAATTAACAAATCTACATTAAAAGATTTGTTAGCTCCATCTGGTATAGATGCAACTCATTATGATTATTTGGAAATTTTCTCAAAAGTTTCAAGATTTGCAAGAACTTTTTATTTAACAACAATACCAAGACAGGCTACATTTCCATATTTTTTGTCTGGTATATATGAATTTGGAGATGTAAATACATCAGTATATATAACTCCGATATCTGAAACAAAATCGCAAAATGAATTAAATAAACAGATAGTTGAATTACAATCAGAAAGATATGTTGCACATGATAGAGGCGATATTAATAGAGAGTCTGTACTTGCCACAAAACAGGCAGAGGCAGAAAATTTAAGAGACCAAATAGCTGCTGGATATAACAAGTTATTTGATGCTACAATTATTTGTACATTATTTGCATATAACAAAAGCGAACTTGATAAAATGTCAGAGTTACTTGCAATGGAGGCTTCTAAGAACTTACTTGGATTAAAGACAGCATGGGCGTTACAAGAAGAGGGATTTAAGTCAAATTTACCTCTTAATTCCAATAAAATCTCAAGAAAACATACATTTGATAGAGGCTCAATGGCTACTGTATTTCCATTTGTTAATGCAGATGCTGGACATAATACAGGAGTACCAATAGGTATTAACAAGCAAACAGGACTTCCAGTAATATTTGATAATTTTAATATATCTATGACTAATTATAACATGATAATATTTGGTAAGTCTGGTGCTGGTAAATCTGTTACAATCAAAACAATAATGGCACGTTCTGCAATTCTTATGGGAGTAGAAAATCTTGTACTTGATGCCGAGGGTGAATATGTTGTTGTTGCAGAAGCTTTAAGAGGTATAAATGTTAATATATCGCCAAATTCTAATACAATAATTAATATATTTGACATAGAAACAGAAATTGAAAAAGATGAAATTACAGGAAGAGATATATATGTGTTAAATGTAGAGAACAAGGTTGAAGACGTAACTCAGGCTTTACTTACAATGGCTAGAGGTGCTACTAAGTCAGAGGAAGTAAATGAGCTTACAAAACAAATAATTGCTGAAATAGCTGCAGAAGAATATGCTGCTGCTGGTATAACAAGTGACCCTAATTCATTATATGAAGATTCTTTTGGAAATTTTGAAAATGAAGAACAATCAAGAGATTTTTCTGTTACTAAAAAGAAGAAAGCTATGCCTACAATAGGTTCATGGTATGATAGACTTGTTGAAAAAGCAAAGAAAAATGATAATGAAACATATAAATTCCATTATGATTATTTAGTAAAAGTAATGAAACAATATGTAAGAAAATATGACGGACAAATGGCATATTTTGATGGTCAGTCTACATTTGAATTACAAGATGGTTCATTATTTATTAATATAAATATATCTCAACTAGAAGAAAGATTTGCAAGACCACTAGCTCAGCAAATATTACTTTCTTGGATTTGGGAAAAATATGTTAAAAAGAATAGTGAGGATAAATCAAGAGCAAGAAATAAAAGAGTACTAGTTGATGAAGCATGGATGCTACTTGCATATCCTGAGGCAGTTGACTTCTTAAATACAATGGCAAGACGTGCAAGAAAAAGAAATGTTTCACTTACAGTTGTATCACAGAAATTCCAAGATTTTTATGAGAATAAATCAGTTCAAGCAGTTTTAACATCTGCTGAAACAAAACTATTCTTAGCACAAGATAAATCTGAAATAGAATATTTACAAGAAGTATTTAAATTAAGTGATGGAGAGGCTAATTTCTTAATCACATGTACGCGTGGTGAAGGTTTAATAAAAATAGGATATTCATCAGCGGTTATCGCAATTAGGCCTACTCAAAGGGAATTTGAATTTGTAGAAACAAACCTATCTAAAATGATTGAGATGCGTAATAAAAGGATAGGAAAATCAGAATAAATTAATTTATAAACTAAGAAAAAAGGTGGATTAAATGAAACATAATTTTAAATATAAATTAATAGCAATAATATTTTTAATATTACTTGTATTTCCAATATTTTCAAGTAATATACAAGCTGCAATCAATGAAGGTTATTTTTCTAGATATAGTTTTACTGGAAATGAAAATGTTGATGATGCGGCTAAGGATAGTAATGTTTTAGATATGCTTGCTATATTTGTTTATTCGGTTGCTGGACTTGTTGAAAATATTGTAGGAGGTGCTTTTCGAAGTTTAACAGGCACAAATGATTTTCCATGGGCTGATAGAATATTATTTAATTCTGTTCCGCTATTAGATGTAAACTTCTTTAATCCACATGATAATTCATTATTTTCACAGAATAATGATATATTAGGTACTATAGTTAGAAATACATATTTTACTATATTATCTATAGCTGTTGCTTTTCTTGGAATAATTGTGGCAATAGCTGCAATTAGAATGGCAATAAGTAGCTTAGCAAGTGAAAAAGCTAAATACAAAGAGGCACTTACAAAATGGTTATTTTCTATCGTAATGTTATTTTTAATACATAACTTAATGGCTTTTGTATTTTTTGTAAACGAAAAAATGGTTGAAGTTGCAAGTAGTCTTGTAACAGATACTTTAGATAAAACTAATTTACTTGAAAATATAGAAAATTTAGAAAATTATGTTGGGATAGATGAAGAAGAAACAGTTAATAGATTTTTAGATGCTTGTCAGGAAATTGGTAAAGAAAATGAAACTAAAGATGAAAGAGAATATATATTATCACATATTGATATAGCTGCTAAATTAATTCAATCAAAAAGATATCAAGAAAGTATTATTTTTGATGCTATGGGAAATGAGACACATGACTTTAGAAATGGATTTTTTGAATTTAATACTGGTAATGGTAAACAATCTATTGAGGCTTTATATACAGATGTAACAATGATAGCTGAACCTGAAAGAATTTGGAGAATGTCTTGGACGAGTACAGAAGGAAATACATATTTAAAAGATTTCTTAGAGGAATTTGATTATACATTAGATGATTTAGAAGATAATGGATTTTTTACTGGTAACTCCGGAATATTTGATATTAATTCTAATTGGTCAGCAGATGTTCGTATGTATGAGTTTATTAGATATTATAATGGAGAAATGACAGACAAAAAGGAGATATTAGGACTTCAATTAGCATATTTGTTTCATATTCGTGATTTTCTTGGTAATGACCATGATAAAATTACACAAGAAAACTTTAAAAAATATGTTAATGCAATGGTAGATGTATATTCAAAAACTACTGGTGTTGGTCAGATAGATTCGACATCTCCAGATATTTTAAGTAGTTTAGCTGAATACTTTAAAACAACTGCATATACATTTGAAACTGATGATAAAGGAAAATCAACAGGATGGAAAGCAACTAAGTTAACTATACAAGGAGCACTACTTTATGCAATATTTGTATTTCAATCTATAATGTATTTCTTTGCATATATAAGAAGATTTTTCTATATTGTAGTACTTGCTATAATGGCACCGGCAATTGTAGTAATAGATTTCTTAAGTAAAGCAGTATCTTAAAAAAGGAGGGATAATAGAAATGAAAGGAATGAATATTTTTACAACTTGGATTAGAGAATTTTGTTCGTTAGTTTTTATACAAACAATACAAGCTTTTATATTTGCTATTATAATAATACTTATTATTTCTGTTATGTCTCCAGCGGGAGCTAATGCCGCAGAGACAGAAGATATTGTTGCATCTACTGGACTTGTTGCAGTTATTGCACTTGCTTCTATTTCAAAAATAGAAGAATTGGTAAAAAAGATATTTAAAATTCAATCAGGTGTTACTGATCCATCAATGCGTGGGGGAATGAAATCACTTGCAACAACTATGATGGCTGCAAAATTGGCTGGCAGAGTAGGTGATAACTTCAAAAAAATTGGTGGAGGTATTGCTGGTACAATTTCTGCAAATAAAGCTATGACAAGAGAAAAAGGTAGATTTGCAAGAGATATGAAAAAGCCTGTTACAACATCCGGAGGAGGTGCACCTGTTGGTGGTAGTGAAACAGAAGCACCAGCACTTACTGCAGAAGATTATCAAAAGAAAGCAATGGAAGCAAAAAAGGCTGGAGATATGAGAGGATATGAGAGATATCGTGGAATTGCTGCAGGTATGAATAAGTCTGCTTCGATAGGCCCCGGAGCTGTTAATGCAGGTAGTGGTAAAAATTCAATGGATGATTATTACAAGAAATTAGATGCATATCAGGATAAAATGGATGAATTAAAGAAGAAGCGTAGAGATGCAATATTCTCAGGAATATCTGGAATTACAGAAACAGCTGGAGCAGCAAGTTTTGGAACTATTGGAGCCCTTGGTGGTGCTGCACTTGGAGAAGGAAAAGAAATAATTCAAGGTGGACTTGCAGGCATGGGTGTAGGTGACTATGTAGGTGGACTAGCAACACGTACTGCAAAAGCTGCATCAGATATGGGAAATGAATTAAAAGATTTATCAAAGACGAAAGAACGTTTTATAAGAGATGTTTCAGCTACAAGCGTAGAAGCAAAAAATGCTATTGAAAAGAGGAGAAGAGCAATTACTAAGTATGGTGCTGCAAAAAAAGCATATGAAGATTTTGAAAGAGATGTATTTGACGTTGGTGATATAGACTAATAGGAGAATTGTATGAAAAAAATCATTGATATAAATAAATTTACATTAAAAGAAAAAATTGCATTAGGAATAATTTGTATAATACTTCTTTCAATTGGAACAAGTATTATATCAAATATTGGAAAAGAAGATAATAATATAGATTATAAAAATTTTAATATTGATGATATTTTGGTATATTCTACTGAAACGAAGACAAGAGAAGAGTACTGGATTTTAAATGACATTATATACTCTTTTCTTTCTTCGTATAATAAGGAAATAAGTCCTAATGGTATTTTAAATATAGAACAGAGTTCTGTATATACTAGAGAGTCGTATTATAAAGTATTATCAAACTCATATAGAAAATATTTAAGTAAATCTAAATATATGGATTTATCTAAAACTATGATGGAAAAATTTATAAGTTATAAAGAGAATAAAAAGCAGATAAAGACAGAAAATCTCATAGAAAAAATATTTATTTTGGATGATTTTAAATATGGACAAAATATGTATTTATGTAAGTTAAATACCGAAAGAGAAAATACTACTTCATATATTGGAATTAAACTTTTAGAAAATAATTCATATAGTATTTTTTACATATATTAATTTGGAGTGAAAAAATGAAACAAATATTAAAAAATCCTAAGGCAATCATCTTTGTTATTATAGTTATTGTATTAGTAATTTTGGTAGGTACTATTATATTTATTAATTTAATTTGGAAAAATAATTCTGTGACTATTGTAAATGGTAATACTACGGTTGATGATAATGGCAATGTGACATATACGGAAAAAGAAACAAATATATCTGAAATTAATAAATATTCAACAAATATACAAGATAGCAGTAATGAGAAGGTTTCTAATAATTATTTTGATGAAGTTACAGAATTATTAAGAGCAGAAAATTATGATAAATTATATGATAAAATCAATAAAAAATATTTAGATTCACAAGGATTTAATAAGGATAGTCTATATGAATATTTAACTAATAAGCATTTAATAGGCTCAAATACGGATGCAATTGAAATGTTGTCTATGGAAAAATGTGAACAAGAGGATGATGTTATAATTTATAGAATAAAATATAAATTAAAATTTTATATTGGTTATATAAATTTGATAGAAACATTTCCTTATGAATATACAATTGATTTTTCACAAGATACAATACCTACAGTTAAGGAACATATATATGTAAGAACTTCTAACGGAATAAAGTTTGAAATAACTGAAAAATATAGAAGAGAAGATAGTATAACTTATTCTGTTAAGATTACTAATAATAATGATGAACAAGTAGAATTTAATTTTAATACCATTGCAAATATTGGACTTATAATTGGAAGTAGCGAAGAAATAAAACAAACATCGGCGGCTTTATCTTCTAAGAAAACTCCTTTAACAAAGGATTCATATATAGTAAAAAATATGAATTTCCCTATAAATATGCAGTATCAAAAAGATATTTCAGGCATGATATTTCATGATGTAAAAATTGGAAATAATACACAAAATATAGTAATTAGATTTTAGATTTGGAGGTGTTTTTGGATGAATAATGAAGTAAGTGGTAATGAACCAAATGAAGTACCAGAGGAAGAAACGAAAAATCAAGAAATGGATTCTTTACCTGATAGAGAAACAAATGATAGTCCTAAAGCACCTTCTGGGCTTTCTGGTATAAAAGCTAAAGCAAAAACAAGCGTAAATACTACTTTAAAAGTTGGTGTTAAAGCTGTATTTAGATGGGTAAGTGCAGTATTACCAACACCTATAAAAATAGCACTTATTGCGTTAATAGTGTTTATAATATTGGTTATTGTTGCAGTTGCAGATGAAACTGATAAAACGGCAACAACAGTAACAGGTGGAGTAAACAGCTATGTAAATTCTTCAAGTAATAATACCACTAATAATAGTACGTTAAATGATGAGCAAAAGGATTTTTATAAAAAGAATGCTAGTTTAATAAAATTCTCGTTAAATGATATTAATAATATTTATGATGAATTTAATAATAGTAAGGAATATACTACTAAAGTAAAAAAAGGTTTTAATTATATACTTGGAACAAATGAAATTAAAGAATCTACTTCTGGTGAAAGTTCTGGTCAAAGTAGTACAACCAAAGGCAATGGGACATGGGACCAAGGTGGTCTTGAAAATGTCAAAATGGATGTTCCAGGAGAAGAAAAAAATTTTACTGTTACTTTTTATACTAACTTACCAACAGATGAAAACTCTTCAACAAGAATGGCGACTGATGGCTCTGCATTGACATTTGGAATGATAGCAAGTAATAATATTGATATTGGTAAAAAGGTATTGTTAGAGGGACATGGTGTATATACTGTAGCTGATAAAGATTTAGAAGGCTTAAATAGTGATACTGATATTGCTATATTTATACCTCAGAAAGCAAATGAATCATCAGATGATTATAAAAAAAGAGTAGAAGGTTATAATAAACAAACTATAAAAGGAAAGATAATTAGTGTTGATGATTATTCAGAATATATTTATTCTTCGACTGGCTCAGGAAATTCAAATTACGAATGGGATATAGGAGGGCTTACCCAATATGATTATGCAAGCTTACAAGGAGAGGAAATAGAGTTTGATTTATCATTTTATTGTGGAACTAATGATTCTATGGAAGGTGGAGCTAAAGGAGCAGATAATAATAATATTTTGGTTTATGGAAATGTAGCAAGTAATTATTGGTCTAATATAGTAAGTTTGGGAAATAATAAATGGGATGTTGGCACTAGTGGAAGAACTTTTGGGACAAAAATATATTTAGAAGGAATAGGGACATTTACTGTTGAGGATAGAGGTGGCTCATTTGATTTTAATAAGAAAAATAGAATTGATGTATTTATTCCAAGAAGAGATGGCGAAAGTGATTCTGCATGGAGAAACAGGACAAATAGTTATGGTCATGTAAAAATAAAAGGGAAAGTACTTCCAACAAGTTATGATGCACATCAACATGGAAGTTAGTTTTAAATTTAAGGTGAAATATAATGAAGAAAAGAAGAAAAATAATATTTGTTATTCTCATAATAATTTTAATAATAATAGTGGTAATATACTTTATGAATAAATGGAAGAGAAATTCCTATACATCAGTAAGTGATTTTAAAAGTGTAAAAGAAGTGGTTAGATATTTAGATTGTGAATATTTAAGT
>CANQRO010000038.1 GCA_947626205.1 uncultured Clostridia bacterium | reverse complement strand
AACTTAGAAATAAATTATAAAAATACCTTGTGCTTTTTAATAATTATCTATATAATATTACTATAAAAAGGGGGAGAAAATATGTCTTTTATTGATGAAATTAAGAAAAAGGCTAAAACTTCTATTAAAACAATTGTATTACCTGAAGCAACAGATATTAGAGTAATTGAAGCAGCCTGTAAAATAACAAAAGAGGGGTTTGCCCAAATTATATTAATAGGAAATGTTGAGGAAATAACTAGAAAAGCAAATGAAAATGGATTTAATTTGGAAAACATAGTAATAATTGATCCTAAAAATTCTTCAAAGTATGATGTATATGCAAATGCTCTTTTTGAACTTAGAAAAGAAAAAGGAATGGATTATAAGACAGCTAAAGAATTAGTTAATGATCCAGTATATTTTGGAATGATGATGGTGAAATTAAATGATTGTGATGGACTTGTTTCAGGTGCTATCCATTCAACTTCAGATACCTTAAGACCAGCACTTCAAATTTTAAAAACAGCTCCAAATACAAAATTAGTATCTGCATTCTTTTTAATGGTAGTACCAAATTGTAAGTATGGAGAAGATGGAATTTTTGTATTTTCCGATTGTGGTTTAAACCCAAACCCAACAGCAGAAGAATTATCTGAGATTGCAATTTGTTCTTCAAATAGTTTTGAAATGCTAGTAGGTAAAAAATCTAAAGTAGGTATGCTTTCATTTTCTACATATGGAAGTGCAAAATCTGAATCTACTGAAAAAGTAATTGAAGCAACAAACCTTGTAAAGATGAAAAAACCAGATTTATTAATAGATGGAGAATTGCAATTAGATGCGGCAATTGTTCCAGAAGTTGCAAAAAGTAAAGCACCAACAAGTAATGTTGCGGGATATGCTAATACATTAATATTTCCAAATCTAGATGCAGGAAATATTGGATATAAATTAACAGAACGATTAGCAAAGGCTGAGGCATATGGTCCATTATGCCAAGGAATTGCAAAGCCTGTAAATGATTTATCTAGAGGATGCAGTAGTGATGATATTGTAGGTGTTGTTGCAATAACATGTGTGCAAGCACAATTAGAAAATTAATATTATGAAAATTTGCTTTAACTGCAAATTATTAAGAGTGAATAATTAGTTAAAAAGATTAGCTGTTAATAATCTATTATAGAGAAAAAGATTATAGTGTTTTTAATTTTTTTATATTATATTTTATAAAATTATTTAGGAGGTTTTAAATGAAAATTTTAGTATTGAATTGTGGTAGCTCTTCTTTAAAATATCAATTAATAGATATGGAAAAAGAAGCTGTACTAGCATCTGGTAAGTATGAAAGAATAGGAGAAGATGAAGCATTTATTACTCATAAAGTAAATGGTCAAAAAATAGAAATAGTTCATCCGGCCCAAACACATGAGGAAGCTATTGACTTTACTTTAAAACAATTAACAAATCCAGAATATAAGGTAATTGATAACTTAGATGAAATTGAGGCAATTGGACACAGATTAGTTCACGGTGGCGAAAAAATTGCTAAATCTGTTGTAATTGATGATTCAGTTGTTGAAGTTTTAAAAGAATGTACAGATTTAGCACCACTTCATAATCCAGCAGGAATTATAGGTATTGAAGCATGTAAAAAAGTAATGCCTAACAAACCAATGGTTGGAGTATTTGATACAGCATTCCATCAAACAATTCCAGAAGAAAGATATATTTATCCAATTCCATATGAATATTATGAAAAATATAAAGTTAGAAAATATGGTTTTCATGGAACATCACATATGTATGTATCTCAAAGATTAGCACAATTAGAAAATAAACCTATAGAGGATTTAAAGATAGTAACATGCCATTTAGGTCAAGGTTCAAGTGTATGTGCTATACAAGGTGGAAAAAGTGTAGATACAAGTATGGGATTAACCCCACTAGCAGGTGTTCCAATGGTTACAAGAAGCGGAGATATTGATCCTTCTGTTGTAACTTTCATTATGAAAAAGGAAAATAAAACTGCTGAAGAAGTTGAAAATATATTAAATAAGAAGTCAGGTGTTCAAGGAATTTCAGGTTTAGCACCAGATTTTAGAGTTATTGAAAATGAATCTATGAATGGAAATAAACGAGCTTTACTTGCTATGAAGAATTTCAAATATTCCGTTGCAAGCTATATTGCTAAATATGCAGCATGTATGAATGGAATTGATGCAATAGTCTTCACAGGTGGCGTTGGAGAAAATCAAATTAATATTCGTAAGGGAATTTGTGAACAACTAACTTTTATGGGAGTTGAAATAGATACAGAAAGAAATAATGTAAGAAGTGAAGAAAAGCTAGTTTCTAAAGATTCTTCTAAAGTAAAAGTATATGTTATTCCTACAAATGAAGAATTAATGATTGCTAAGGAAACAGAAAGATTAGTAAAATAAGCCAAAAATGTTTACATAACTTTTAAATAGTGTTATAATTGTACTATTAAAAAGTAGATGCTGGAGGTAGACAACATGAACAGGACAATACGCATTATGCAAGCTTTGGGTAATGTTATATTATCCTTAGCTACACTCCTTGGTGCATTTTATGTGCTTTATGAAGTATTAGTACTTCAAGGAAATCAAAAAAAAGAGAATGAAGATTAGTCTTCATTCTCTATATAAAAAATAAGGGGGAAAATAACTATGGCAAAAATTTTAGAAGATATTTCAAGAACATTTAATGAATTCTTATTATTACCAAACTTAACAACAGAAGAATGTATTCCAAACAACGTTTCACTAAAAACGCCACTTGTTAAATTTAAAAAAGGAGAGGAACCAAAATATTCAGCAAATATTCCTATGGTATCCGCAATTATGCAATCTGTTTCAGGAGAACAGATGGGAATTGCCTTAGCAAGAGAAGGAGGAGTAGCATTTATTTATGGTGCACAATCTATAGAATCTCAAGCTGAGATGGTTTACCATGTAAAAAAGCACAAGGCAGGTTTTGTTATTAGTGATTCAAATGTTAGAAGTGGTACTACTTTAAGAGAAGTATTGGCACTTGTTAAACAAACAGGACATTCTACTGTAATAGTAACAGAAGATGGAACAGCCAATGGTAAATTTTTAGGAATTGTTACAGATAAAGATTATAGAATAACACGTGATAACCAAGATGCTCCAATAGATAGTTATATGACAAAAGCAGAAAACACTATTTGTGGTCTTGAAGGTATATCACTTGCTGAAGCAAACGATATGATATGGGAACATAAAATTAATTGTTTACCTATCTTAACAAAAGAAGGAAACTTAAAATATCTTGTATTTCGTAGAGATTATGAAGAAAGAAAAAATAATCCAAACTCTTTACTTGATGAAAATAAAAGATATATTGTAGGTGCTGGTATTAATACGAGAGATTATGAAGAAAGAATACCTGCTTTAGTTGAAGCTGGCGTAGATTTAATTTGTATGGATTCTTCTGATGGATATTCTGTATGGCAAAAGAAAACAATAGACTTTGTAAGAGAAAAATACGGAGATAATGTAAAAATTGGTGCAGGTAATGTGGTAGATAAAGAAGGATTCCGTTATTTAGCAGAAGCTGGTGCAGATTTTATTAAAGTTGGTGTTGGTGGAGGTTCTATTTGCATAACTCGTGAAACTAAAGGAATTGGACGTGGACAAGCTAGTGCTGTTATAGATGTTGTTAAAGCTCGTGATGAATATTATGAAGAGACCGGAATTTATATTCCAATTTGTTCTGATGGTGGAATAGTACATGATCATCATATAACAATTGCATTAGCATTAGGTGCAGATTTTGTTATGATGGGTAGATATTTTGCAAGGTTTGATGAAAGCCCAACTAAGGTTTTAAAAGTAGGTAATAACTACGTAAAGGAATATTGGGGAGAAGGTTCAAACCGTGCAAGAAATTGGCAAAGATATGACCTTGGTGGAGATAAAAATAAATTATCATTTGAAGAAGGTGTAGATTCATATATTCCATATGCAGGTTCTTTAAAGGATAACTTAGAAGTAACAGTATCTAAAATAAAATCTACAATGTGTAATTGTGGAGCAACTACTATTAAAGAGTTACATGAAAAGGCAAGATTAACACTTGTATCTGAAGTAAGTATAGCAGAAGGTAGTGCACATGACGTTATTTTAAAAGAAATTGATAAGAATTATAAATAAGAAGAAAGTGCTAAGTAATATTATACTTAGCACTTCTATTGCAATTTTACATAAAATAGTATATAATATATACAGCTTACTGTAAACTGTTTGACATTTTATATGTCAGACTTGCCTTATTAAAGAAAGGAGATAATATGCTTAATAAGCAGATTAAAGAATCTCTTTTGTGGGATTTGAAAAATGGTGTTTTTCAAGTCTTTCAGATTGAAGAACAGCTTCGGTTAAAAGGTGTTTCCTCATTTGAAACAGCCCAGCTTAAAAGAGAAATTTTAGAGGCATATTATAAAGACCATCCCCGCTATTAATAGCGGGATGGTCTTTTTTATATTATTCCCATTCAATTGTTGCAGGTGGTTTACCTGTAATATCATAAACGACACGATTAACATGTTTTACTTCATTTACAATTCTTGAAGATACTTTTTCAAGTATTTCGTATGGAATTTTACTCCAAACGGCTGTCATAAAGTCTGTTGTTGTAACTGCACGAAGTGCGATAGTATAATCATAAGTTCTATCATCACCCATAACTCCAACACTACGTAGATTAGTTAATACAGCAAAGTATTGGTTTATTTCTTTATCAAGTCCTGCAAGTTTAATTTCTTCTCTAAATATTGCATCAGCATCTTTTAAAATTGTTAATTTATCATCTGTAATATCGCCAATAACGCGAATTGCTAGTCCAGGACCAGGAAATGGCTGACGATATACTAAATTTTCAGGGATACCAAGTTCAAGACCAGTTTTACGTACTTCATCTTTAAATAAATTTCTTAATGGTTCAATTATTTCTTTAAAATTGACATAGTCTGGTAACCCACCAACATTATGATGACTTTTAATTGTGGTTCCTTTTCCTAAACCACTTTCTATAACATCAGGATAAATAGTTCCTTGTACTAGAAAATCGACTGCTCCTATTTTTTTAGCTTCTTCTTCAAATACACGTATAAATTCTTCACCAATTATTTTTCTTTTTCTTTCAGGATCTATAACATCTTTAAGCTTAGATAAAAAGCGATCTTTTGCGTTTACACGTATTAAATTTATATCAAATTGATTTCTAAATATTTCTTCAACTTCATTTCCTTCATTTTTACGAAGAAGTCCATGATCAACAAAGATACAAGTTAAATTTTTACCTATAGCTTTATTTACAAGAACTGCAGCAACAGAAGAATCAACACCACCAGATAGGGCACATAAGGCTTTTTTATCTCCAATTTTTTGTTTTAGTGAAGCAACAGTTTCTTCTACAAAAGATGACATTTGCCAATCTCCACTACACTCACAAACATTAAATAAAAAGTTTCTAATTATATTTGTACCATTAACAGTATTATTTACCTCTGGGTGAAATTGAATAGCATAAAATTTTTTGTTAGCATTTTCCATAGCAGCAGTAGGGCAGGTTAAAGTTTTGCCAATAACTTTAAAACCATCTGGAACTTTAGATACAAAATCAGTATGGCTCATTAAACAATTATTACTACTAGAAAATCCACTAAAAAGCAAAGAAGAATTATCAATTTCAACAGGAACAACACCATATTCTCTTTTATCTGCTCTTGTAACTGTTCCACCCATTACATGAGTCATAAGTTGCATTCCATAACAAATTCCTAGAATAGGAATACCTAATTCAAAAATTTTAGGATCGCACATTTTAGCATCTTCAACATAAACACTAGATGGTCCTCCTGTGAATATAATTCCCTTTGGATTTTTTTCTTTAATTTTTTCTATTGAAATATCATAAGGTACAATTTCTGAATATACATTACATTCTCGTACACGTCTAGCTATTAATTGATTATACTGACCAAAAAAATCAAGAATTAATATTGTTTCATTTGTTTTCAATTTTTTATCCTCCTAAATTAAATTTATATACATTTTAGCATAATTATTTATAAAAGTACAGATTTTGATAAAAATACGTCAAAACATTAGTATAGATTAAACAGCAAATTTAAAATAATAACTAAAAAAACCATGTAGCAAAATTTACATAATTTCATAATATAGTATAAGAGGCAAAAGAGAAAGGAGGCTTAAATATACTTTGAAATTAGAGGGAAAAAAGGTCGGTTTTGCTATGACTGGTTCTTTTTGTACATTTAAAAGCACAATTCCTAAAATAAAAGAAATTATTAATGAGGGTGCTGAAGTGCTCCCAATTATGTCTTTTAATGCCTATAATTTGGACACCAAGTTTGGCAAAGCTCAAGATTTTATAAATGAAATAGAAGATATAACTAAGAAAAAAATAATTCATACAATTCCAGATGCAGAACCAATACGGTCCAAAAAAAATGACCGATATTATGATTATTGCTCCTTGTACAGGTAATACTATTGCAAAATTAGTAAATGGTATAACAGATACACCTGTAACAATGGCTGCAAAATCTCATTTAAGAAATAATAATGCATTGGTAATAGCCGTTTCGACGAATGATGCGCTAAGTGGCAATGCATCTAATATAGGTTACTTGTTAAATAGAAAGAATTACTTTTTTGTTCCATTTAGACAAGATAATCCAATAACAAAACCACGTTCGTTAGTTTTTGATTCAGAATATATTATTAAAACTTTAGAGGATGCTTTGGATAAGGAACAAATTCAACCAATTCTTCTATGAATATAATTACTAAAAATTCATATTATTGAATTCTTTTTATAGATGTAGTATACTACTATAATATAAGTAACTATTAATTAATCTTTTTATTTTTTATGGGAGGATATTATGGAAAATAAAAATCTATGCGAACATGTTGACATGTCAACAATTGAACGGTTAAAACAAAAGTATATCATGATAATTTCTGCTATGGGCTGTATTATTTTTGGATTAGTTTTGTGTTTTATATTTTCTATTATGATCAATATTTCATTTTGTGCTAAACTTGCCGAAATAACTAAAGAAGTAACAGAGTTAGGAATGGAAAATTTAGAAATGCAAAATGCTTTAGATTATTATAAGATAATAATAGATACCTATGAAATAAAATAAGCTAACATTAATAAAGCTCATCTATAAAATGTTCAATAGTATTTTTATTATCCCACGACTATGTTTTAGTCGTGGGATTTCATATATAAAATTATACCAAACATTTTTTCACTTTTTTTAAAAAAAGTATTGACAAAAAACTTTTGTTTGCTTATAATAAATTTATAAAATAAATGTTCGCTATGAAAAATACTTAAAATAGCAAATAGGAGGATGTAATATGAATTTAAAAGTTGTAAATAAAGTAAAATTTGTAAGAAGTATAATAATAATGTTTCTATTATTTTTAGTAGGAAGTTTAATTATATGTAATAATAGTTTTTCTAAAACAGAAACAAAATATAAAACAATATATGTTGCTTCAGGTGATACATTGTGGAGTATAGCAAAAGAAGAACAAGAAACTAATCCATATTATAAAGGAAAAAATGTTAGAAATATTATAGAAGATATAAAAATAACAAATTCAATTTCTACAAGCAATTTAAAGGAAAATCAAGTTTTAAAAATAAAAGAATAATATATATTATTCATGTACAAAAAAATTATTGTTTCTACAGCAATTAATTTCAAATAACTTACAACAACGAAAAAGGAACCTACGAACTTGTTAATGTATAGTTATATAGGTTCCTTTTTAATTTTATCAATGAGTTGATTTAATATTTAAATAGATATTTAAAATAATTTATAAGTAACGTTAAAAGCAAACTACATATTAGCTAAAGGATTATTTTCAACAGCATTACGTACCTGTTCATTTGCTACATGGGTATAAATTTCTGTAGTAGAAATACTAGCATGTCCTAGTAATTCCTGTAATGCTCTTATATCAACATTTCCATATTGGTACATTAATGTTGCTGCAGTATGTCTTAATTTATGTACGGAATATTTATTGGTATCAAGTCCTGCTTTACGCAATTCTTTCTTTATAACATATTGCACAGTTCTATTACTAATTCTTTCACGTCTTTCGCTTAAGAATAACGCATCTTTAGAGTTATAATCTATTCCTTCCTTTGGACGAACTTGCAAATATTCAGAAATCGCATGCATACAAGCATTATTCAAATAAATAGTACGTTCTTTATTTCCTTTTCCTATAACAGTCATTTTACATTCATCGAATTGAATATTTTTTATATTTATATTTACAAGTTCAGATAAACGCATTCCACAGTTTAAAAATAGGGTAGTAATAGCATAATCTCTTTCAGAATTGCGATTATCTTCATCGCTTGCAACTTCTAATAATTTTTTACTATCTTCCAAAGTTAAATATTTAGGCATACGTTTATCTAATTTAGGTGTTTCTAAGTTTTGAGCAGGATTATTTTCAATTAATTTTGCTTTTGCAGACAAATACTTAAAAAATATTCTAATTGTAGAGACTTTTCTAGCTCGTGTAGCAGATTTACTGTTAAGTTCAGTAGCTAAATATGAAATAAACGCATGAATATCGTCTAAAGTTATTTCTTTTATAACACTGATTGGTAAGTCATTTATAGTAATTTTTGCAAAATCTTTCTCATCTGTTAAATGATAATGAAGTTTAATAAATTTTAAAAACATTGCAAGGTCATAATTATACTCTTTAATACTGTTTGGTGATTTATTTAATATTGTAACAGAATAATCTAAAAATGAATTTAAATAATCAGGATTATTTTCACGTAATATCATGTTAAAACCTCCAATTTCATAATCATTTAATTAAATTATACATCAAAACGAAAAAAAGTTATATAAGGTTTATAAAAAAATAATAATTATTATGAACTTATAAATAAAATTTAAAGTATATAGACTTTTTTTATTAAGTATAGTATCATATAAAATATAAATATAAAAATATTAATATTAAAATTTGAAGGATGTTTCAATATATGAAGAATAAAAATTTAGATTCAATTGACTTATTAAAAGTAATATTATCTATTGCGGTAATTGCTATACATGTAAATCCTTTTGGAAGATTTGGAGAAATAATTTTTCCAATATGCAGAATTGCTGTTCCAATCTTTTTTATTATTAGTTCATATTTTTTATTTAATAAACTTAGTAATAGTTCTAATCCTAAAGAAGTTATAATTAATTTTATAAAGAGAAACTTAAAACTATATTTATTTTGGTTTATAGTTTTACTCCCAATTACTTTTATGACTAGGGAATATTATAATTATGGCTTTATTGAAGCAATAAGGAAAATATTAATTGATTTTTTATTAAGTTCAACTTTTATTGCTTCATGGTATATTATGGCGTTATTACAAAGTGTACTAATAGTTTATATATTATCTAAAAAAATTCCAGATAAAGTATTATTGGCATTTTCTATGATTATATACCTTGTATGTTGCTTATTTTCTAATTATCAAAATTTATTATATGGAAGTTCAGTTTTGGAATTTTATAATAACAACATATCTCCTAATATTGCTATTTGGAATAGTTTTCTTGTTCGGATTAGTATGGATTGTAATAGGCAAAATGTTTGTAAATATTCAAGCTAATAATATAAAAGAATCAACGAAAACAATCGCAATAGTTATATCTATATTATTGCTTTATATTGAATATTTCATAATTAAAATGTTCAATTTATCATATGCAAATGATTGCTATATTTTGTTATTAGCAGTATGTCCATTAATATTTTATAAGGCAATTAATTTAGATATTACTTTAAAAAATTCTAAGCTATTACGAAAATTTAGTACAATATCATATTGTATGCATGCTTCAGTAGCTAGAGTTCTAAATAAAATAATTGCTATGTTAAATATTGCTTTACCTTTTCAATCTACACTATTATTTTTAATAGTAATTTTTATTTGTATAGGTACAACATATTGTATATCCAAATTAGAAGATAAAAAATACTTAAAGTTTTTGAAATATTCTTATTAATTTGTCAAATTTATTGTTAAATGTAGAAGAATTTAAACATCTAATGAAAAAAGAATTAAAGCTGAAGAAAAATCAATAGAGTCAAAACTATTTTAAGGAGAATAAGTAAGATGAAGGTATTGTTTGCAACAACAAATCCAGCAAAAATAAAAAGATATGCAGAAAAACTAAAAGAAAAGAATATAGAAGTACTAACTATTAAAGATTTAGAAATAAATCTAAAACCAGAAGAAATAGGGAAGAATGCTATCGAAAATGCATATATAAAAGCTAAAGCATATTATGACAAAACAAAGATTACAACTATTGCTATGGATAATAGTTTATATATAGAAGAATTACCAGAAGAAAAACAACCAGGAACACATGTAAGAAGAGTAAATGGGAAAGAATTAAATGATGATGAAATGATTGAATATTATTGCAGTCTGACTAAAGAATATGGAGGAAAACTAACAGCCAAATGGGTATATGGGATGGTAATATATGATGGAAAAGAATCAAAAGAATATAGTTGGAGTAAAAGTCACTTCTATTTTATAGATAAGCCTTGTGAAAGAAGAAATCCAGGTTATCCATTAGATTCAATGTCAATTATGCCAGAATGTAATAAGTATTTTGTAGATTTAACAGAAGAAGATAGAAATAGAATAAACTATCAAGAAGATGATGTTATTGATTTTATATTAAGTAATTGTAGTAAGTGGGAGAAATAAAAATATTCAATTAGCAAAATAGGAGAGAGGGCAATTAAAAAATAATATTTTAAGGTAAATAAATTAAAAATAAAAGAAAAAGAGAATTACTCCTTTTCCTTTATTTTCTTTATTATTATAAAAAATTGCGTTCTTGAAATATTTTAATTATTTACATTGTGTGTTACCATTGGTGTATCCATTGTAATAGTTTTAAAAGTATAACCGTTTTTTAATCCATAATCAATGATATCAGATAGGGCATTTAATGTTTTTTTATTTCCTCCAAAATCATGCATTAGTACTACATTAGAACGATTTTTCTTTAAATTTTTAGTTACATTATTATAAACTTGTGTTGATGTACTAGCACCACCGGCATCGCCTGCACTAACATTCCAATCATAATATTTAAATCCATTATCAAGAACTTTTTTTGTAAGTCTTGTCATGATTCCTGTACTATATTTTTTACTAACGGTATTTGAACTACCTCCAGGGAATCTAATGATAGTTGGAGCGTATCCGATAGTTTTTTTAATTTTATCTTGTAATTTAGTAATATTATTCATGAATGCTTCATCAGATGTATAAATCTCACTATATGTGTGTGAATATCCATGAATGCCAATAGAATGTCCTTCGTTATATTCTCTTTTTACAAGATATTCTAAAGATGAACTATAATTTAGTATAAAGAATGTTGCTTTAACATTTTTCTTCTTTAAAATATCTAATATTTTAGGTGTTATACTACTAGAAGGTCCATCATCAAAAGTTAAATAAATAATACCTGTATTATTGCCATCACTATTTTGTGTAGGAGTAGTATTTGGTGTTTGATGGCTTTCTGTTACTTTTTCTTCATATACAGTAACTTTTCTAGTTTTTTGTACCTTATTTCCAGCTTGATCACTAACTTTATATATAATACTATATTCTCCTACTTTTGAAGTATTAACCTTACCAGATATTTCTATCTTATCTGTTAAGTTTCCATCCATTTCATCTGTTGCAGTTGCACCTTTTTCTGTATATGTACTGTTTAAAAGTATTGACATGCTAGCACTACCATTTAACTTAATTGTTGGAGCAACGTCATCTATAATATGTACTTTTCTTCTTTCTATGGTTTTATTACCTGCACTGTCTTCTACAGAATATACAATATTATATTCTGTATCATTTATATTTTCTTGATCTATATGAACTTTACTAGACAAGTCTTCAGAGCTATTATCATAAACAACATAACCAGGTTCTTCATATGTAGCAGAATATGATAAATTAAAATCTTTATCGCCTTTTAAAGTGATTGTAGGAGGTGTTTTATCTACAATATTTACTATTTGCTCAATAGCATATATTCCTGTTATAGTTGGAACCTCATACTGTATATGATAAGATCCGATTTTATTGTAATCGACATCTCCAGTTACAGTAACAGAAGATGTTACGTCTTTCATATGGTATGTTGTATATGGAATTTGAATAGAAGTAGCTTGTCCTATTTCCAAAGATATTGGTTGATTACTAATTTCTAGTGTTGGCCTTTCTAATATATAAGTTCCAGTAATTACTGCAATAAAAATTAAAAATAATATAGGTAGTGCAATACTTAACTTATGGATTTTTTTCATGTCTAGTATGATAGTAACTAATAATACAGATATTAAAAAAATTATTACTTCGATAAGATATACATTCATTTTTCCTTTTATTACTCCGTTTCATTCTACATTTATTACAATATTTATATCAAAGTTTAAATTATAATATAATTATACATATTATTGAAATAATAGTCAAAAACAATTTAAATATTTTATAAATTTTTACAAAAAATAAATGGCATTTAAAATAATATAAATTCTTTTTTGTTAGTATTTTGGTAAATAAATTACAATTTTCATAGCTTTATTAATTATTGTTTTCATCACTTAATGACTACTATATGTTTACTTTTATATATTGCAAATATTGAATGAAGTAAAAAATATGGATCAAGTAAAAGTTAGCAAATTTAAAAAAGTAGTAATTTATTTAAGATAGTTACTTTGACAAAATAAAAATACTTTGTTAAAATATTAATATAAAATAATTAAAAAGATGACACATGTAGTGCTTAAGCACATAAATCTGATTACAGAACTTTTTATAAAGCGATATAATTAGATTTATTGCAAATAGTAACTATATGTGTTTTTTTTTTCAAAGGAAGGAGAGGAGAAAAAATGCCACAAAACAAATTTCAAAGGTTAATGTTTGCTTTAATCACAGTTATAATAACTGTACATGCT
>CANQRO010000037.1 GCA_947626205.1 uncultured Clostridia bacterium | reverse complement strand
ACAAAAAGGAACAGGTAGAGCAAGACAAGGAAGTATTCGTGCTCCACACTGGATTGGCGGTGGTGTTGCGTTAGGACCAAAACCACGTAGCTATAAATATAGTGTAAATAAAAAAGAAAAGAGATTAGCAATTCGTTCAGTTTTAAGTTCTAAAGTATTAGAAAATGAACTAGTTGTAGTTGATAATATATCTTTTAAAGAAATTAAGACAAAAAATATGGCTAAAGCGTTATCAAATTTAAAAGTAGAAGGAAAAACTTTAGTTGTATTACCAGAAAAGAACGATAACGTACAATTATCAGCAAGAAATATTGAGGGAGTAAAAACAAGTTTAGTAAATACAATAAATGCATATGATTTATTAAAATATAAAAATCTTGTATTAACTCTAGATGCTGTTAAAAAAATAGAGGAGGTGTACGCTTAAATGAGACCAGAAGATATAATTATAAAACCAGTTGTTACAGAAAAAAGCAACGATGGCTTACAAGTAGGAAAGTATACCTTTAGAGTAAATAAAAAAGCAACAAAAGTTGATATAGCAAGAGCTGTTGAAAAACTTTTTGATGTAAAAGTATTAAATGTAAATACTGTTACTGTTAAAGGAAAAGAAAAAAGAGTTGGAGTTCACACAGGAAAAACAAGTGATTGGAAAAAAGCAATTGTTACAATAGATATAAACCCAACAGACAAAACATACCTTGGAAAAGGTGGAAAAGTATCAAAAATTTCTAAGAAATATAAAGATTCAATTGATGAATTTATGGGAGCTTAAAATTTACCCAATATAATATCGGGAAATAACCCGGAAAATAAATAATATCTGTTAACGAAACAGGAAAAAATTCGTTAAATAAAAATTAAAGGAGAGAATTAAAAATGGCAATGAAACATTTTAAAGCATACACACCTTCAAGAAGAAATATGACAGTTTCTACATTTGATGAAATTACAAAAAAGACTCCTGAAAAATCTTTACTTACAAAGAAAAAAGAAAAAGCAGGAAGAAATTCATATGGTAGAATAACTGTTAGACATCAAGGTGGTGGAAACAGACAAAAATATAGAATTATCGATTTTAAACGTAATAAGGATGATATGACAGCAACTGTAATAGGTATTGAATATGATCCAAACAGAAGTGCAAATATAGCACTACTTGAATATGAAGATGGAGAAAAAAGATATATTTTAGCTCCAATAGGATTAACAGATGGAGATAAAGTAATATCTGGAAATCAAGGAGTAGATATTAAACCAGGAAATAATATGCCAATTGAAAATATACCAGTTGGAACATTAATTCATAATATCGAATTAAATCCAGGTCAAGGTGGAAAATTAGTAAGAAGTGCTGGACAAAGTGCACAACTTATGGCTAAGGAAGGAAAGTATGCTCACGTTAGATTACCATCTGGAGAAATGAGACTAATTATGTCTAGATGTAGAGCAACAATAGGAACAATAGGAAACACAGACCATGAAAATGTTAAATTAGGAAAAGCAGGAAGAACAAGACATATGGGTATTAGACCTACAGTTAGAGGTGCCGTAATGAACCCAGTAGATCACCCTCATGGTGGTGGTGAAGGTAAAGCACCTGTCGGACATCCAGGTCCACTTACTCCTTGGGGTAAACCAGCACTTGGTTATAAAACAAGAAAGAAAAATAAAGAGTCTAATAAATTTATTGTTAAACGTAGAAAATAAAAGTTTAACTACCGAATATTAAGAAAGTGAGGGAAAATCAATGTCAAGATCAAGCAAGAAAAAACCATTTGTTGCTCCAGAATTATTAAAAAGAATAGAAGCAATGAATGAAACAGGGAAAAAAGAAGTTCTAAAGACATGGTCAAGAGCTTCTACAATATATCCACAATTTGTTGGACACACAATTGCTGTTCATGATGGTAGAAAGCATGTTCCAATTTATATTACAGAAGAAATGATTGGACATAAATTAGGTGAATTCGCACCTACAAGAACATTTAAAGGTCATTCAGGAGAAAAAGCAACAACTGTTAGTTAATTAGAGAATTTATAATTTAGAGATTAGATGTTTAAAAACGAAACATCAAACCTCGCTCAAATAAGGAGGGAAAATAAGTGGAAGAAACAGTAAAAACAGCAGAAGCTACTCTAAGATATGCAAGAATATCTGCAAGAAAAGTAAAAATTGTTGCAGATTTAATTAGAGGAAAAGAAGTTAGCGAAGCATTAGCAATTGTAAAATTTACACCAAAAGCATCTTCAGATATTATTGAAAAATTATTAAAATCAGCAATTGCTAACGCAGAAAATAACCACGGTATGGATAGTAAAAAATTATATGTTGCTGAAATATATGCAAACCAAGGTCCTACATTAAAAAGAATTAGACCAGCTGCAAAAGGTTCAGCAGTTCGAATTAGAAAAAGAACAAGTCATATTACAATAGTATTAAAAGAAAGAGAATAGAGGGAAAGAAAGGAGGATTTTTAGCATGGGACAAAAAATGCATCCACATGGATTAAGAGTAGGTGTTATTAAAGACTGGAACTCAAAATGGTATGCTGATAAGAAAAATTATAGTGATTATCTAGTAGAAGACCATAAAATCCGTGAATATGTTAAGAAAAAATTATTTATTAGCGGTATTTCAAAAATTGAAATTGAAAGAACAGCTAAACTTGTTAAAGTAAATGTATATACAGCAAAACCAGGTCTAGTAATAGGCAAAGGCGGTCAACTTGCTGAAGTTTTAAAAAATGATTTACAAAAAATGATAGGAAAAGAAGTTAATTTAAATATTATTGAAGTAAAAGATATTGATTTAGATGCAACATTAGTTGCTGAAAATATTTGTGCTCAACTTGAAAGGAGAATTTCATTTAGACGTGCTCTAAAACAAGCTATGCAAAAAACAATGAAAGCAGGTGCATTGGGAATAAAAACATCTGTTGCAGGAAGATTAGGTGGAGCTGATATGGCAAGAACAGAGTTTTATAAAGAAGGAACAATACCATTACAAACTCTAAGAGCTGATATAGATTATGGATTTGCAGAAGCAAATACAACATATGGAAAATTAGGTGTTAAAGTTTGGATTTATAAAGGTGAAATTCTTCCAACTAAGAAAGAAAAAGTGGAAGGAGGAGAAGCATAATGCCATTAATACCAAAAAGAACTAAATATAGAAAAATGCAAAAAGGTAGAAATAGAGGAAAAGCAACAAGAGGAAATGTTGTATCAGATGGTGAATATGGATTACAAGCATTAGAAGCAGCTTGGATTACAACAAACCAAATTGAAGCAGCTCGTATAGCTATGACTCGTCATATAAGAAGAGGTGGTCAAGTTTGGATTAAAATATTTCCAGATAAACCAGTTACAAAAAAACCTGCTGAAACTCGTATGGGTAAAGGTAAAGGTGCTCCAGAATATTGGGTAGCAGTTGTAAAACCAGGAAGAGTATTATTTGAAATTGCTGGAATTCCAGAAGATTTAGCAAGAGAGGCAATGAGACTTGCTGCTAATAAACTACCAATAAAAACAAAATTTGTTAAAAAAGAAAATGAAAAAGTAGGTGGTGATACGGATGAAGATAAATAAAATAAATGAGATGTCTTCACCAGAATTAGAGAAAGAATTAAGCGAATTAAAAACAGAATTGTTTAAGCTAAGATTCAGCCATGCAACTAATGGATTAGATAATCCATTAAAAATAAGAGAAGTAAGGAAAGACATTGCAAGAATAAAAACAGTTTTAAGACAAAGAGAATTAAGTGAAGCAAAAAAATAATAAATTAAGCAAAGACTTTGAAAGGAGAAAACGTTATGGAAGAAAGAAATCTTCGTAAAGTTATGATAGGTACAGTTGTATCTAATAAAATGGATAAAACTGTAGTTGTAGCTGTAAAAACAAACGTAAAACATGATGTTTATGGTAAGATTATGAAAAAAACATATAAGTTAAAAGCTCATGATGAAGAAAATGCTTGCCAAATCGGAGATGAAGTTAAAGTAATGGAAACTCGTCCACTTTCTAAAGATAAAAGATGGAGAGTTGTAGAAATTACAAAAAAAGCAATAATTAAATAAGTATTATAATTGAAATTTAGAATTTATTATAAATATTTTACTAAATACTAGTAAAATGCTTAAATGTAATAAGTAGAAAAGGAGGAAGAATCTACAATGGTACAACAACAATCAATATTAAAAGTTGCCGATAACACTGGTGCAAAAGAGATTATGTGCATACGTTGTTTAGGCGGATCATATAGAAAATATGCTGGCATTGGAGATGTTATCATTGCTTCTGTTAAAAGTGCTACACCAGGTGGTGTTGTAAAAAAAGGAGAAGTAGTAAAAGCAGTTGTTGTAAGAACTAAGAAACCACAAAGACGTGCAGACGGTTCTTATGTTAGATTTGATGAAAATGCTGCTGTTATTATTCGTGATGATGGTAATCCAAGAGGAACTCGTATCTTTGGACCAGTAGCTAGAGAATTAAGAGAAAAAGAATATATGAAAATTTTATCATTAGCTCCAGAGGTTTTATAAAGTTTAGAGAAAATAAACCTTATGCTTTAAAATTGAAGTTTTATTTAAGCTGATGTAAAACTCATATAAAGAAAAAGAGGTGAAAAGTAATCATGAAAATAAAAAAAGGAGATACTGTAAAAGTTTTATCTGGAAACGATAAAGGAAAAACAGGTGAAGTTTTAGAAATTATACCAAAAACTGAGAAAGTAATTGTTAAGGGTGTAAATATTAGAAAAAAACATGTTAAACCAAGAAAACAAGGAGAAGAAGGTGGAATCATTCCAGTAGAGTGTGCAATACATTCTTCAAAAGTAAATGTTGTATGCCCAAAATGCAATAAAGCTACAAAAATTGGTTATGTAATAGAAAAAGATGAAAAAGTTCGTGTTTGCAAGAAATGCGGTGCAAAATTAAAATAGGAAAGGAGGAATTATTAAATTATGGAAAAGCTAAAAGAACAATATTTAAAAGAAGTAGTTCCAGCTTTAATGAAAAAGTTTAATTATAAATCAGTTATGCAAGTTCCAAAACTTGATAAAATTGTTATAAATATTGGATTAGGAGATACAAAGGATAATCCAAAAGCTCTAGATAATGCAATAAATGATTTATCTATTATTACAGGTCAAAAACCAGTAGTAACAAAAGCAAGAAAATCAATTGCAGCATTTAAGTTAAGAGAAGGTGCAAATATTGGATGCAAAGTTACTTTAAGAAGTGAAAAAATGTATGAATTTGCTTACAAATTATTTAATGTAGCACTTCCAAGAGTAAGAGATTTTAGAGGAGTATCTACTAATTCTTTTGATGGAAGAGGAAATTATTCAATGGGTATAAAAGAACAACTAATCTTCCCTGAAATTGAATATGATAAAATTGATAAATTAAGAGGTATGGATATTATATTCGTAACAACAGCTAAATCAGATGAAGAAGCAAGAGAATTATTAACATTATTAGGAATGCCATTTAGAAGTTAGAAATTGGAAGATTGAAGTTTGAAATATAAAAAATTTAAATATCGAATCTCCAACAGCTAATAAAAGAAAGGAGAAAATGAATAATGGCCAAAAAATCAATGATTATTAAACAACAAAAACCACAAAAATATAAAACAAGAGAATATAATCGTTGTAAAATTTGTGGTAGACCACATGCTTATATTAGAAAATATGGAATTTGTCGTGTATGCTTTAGAAAATTAGCTCATGAAGGCGAAATACCAGGTGTAAAAAAAGCAAGTTGGTAATTATAAGTTAATAGTATTAAAGGCTAAAATGGATAAAAGTCTTTAAGTTAGGATAAAAAGGAGGGTAAAAAAGTGAATATTACGGATCCAATAGCAGATATGTTAACAAGAATTAGAAATGCAAATACATCAAAACATAAAACAGTAGATATTCCAGCATCTAATATGAAAAAAGCGATTGCTGAAATTCTATTTGAAGAAGGATATATCAAATCTTTTGAAGTAATTGAAAATGAAAATCAAGGAATTATTCGAGTTTCTATTAAATATGATGAAAAAGGAAATCGCGTTATTGCAGGATTAAAGAGAATTAGTAAACCAGGTTTAAGAGTGTATGCAAACTGTGAAGAATTACCAAAAGTTTTAAACGGTTTAGGAATAGCACTAATTTCAACTTCAAAAGGTATAATGACAGATAAAAAAGCAAGACAACAAGGAATTGGTGGAGAAGTTTTAGCATACGTATGGTAAAATAGAATTAAAAAATAACAGAAATTCAATTCATAAATTCCACATTAAAACATCAAAAAATTAAAGAGAGGTGAAATAAAAAGATGTCAAGAATAGGAAATAATCCAATTACAGTTCCATCTGATGTAGAAGTTAAAATCGATGGACAAAAAATTACTGTAAAAGGACCTAAAGGAACATTAGAAAGAGAAATACATAAAAATATGACAGTAACTTTAGATAATGGTGTACTTACTGTAAAGAGACCAGATGATGAACCATCAAATAAAAGTTTACATGGTTTAACAAGAACTTTAATTAACAATATGATTAAAGGTGTAAAAGAAGAATATCAAAAAGAATTACAAATAAATGGTGTAGGATATAGAGCACAAAAACAAGGAACAAAATTAGTAATGAACTTAGGATATTCTCATACAGTTGAAATGGAAGCTCCAAAAGGAATCACATTTGATGTACCAAATCCAAACACTATTATCGTAAGAGGTATAGATAAAGAAGTAGTTGGTCAAACAGCAGCTGTTGTTAGAACAAAAAGACCACCAGAAGTATATCGTGGAAAAGGTATTAAATATGCTGAAGAAGTTATTCGTCGTAAAGAAGGTAAAGCAGGTAAGAAATAGAATAATTATGTGAAAGGAGAAAAAAATGGTTAAAAAGACAGATAGAAAACTTGAAAGAACCAGAAGACATATACGTGTACGTAGAAAAATAAGTGGAACTTCTGAATGTCCTAGATTATGCATTTATAGAAGTAATGCTAATATATATGCACAAATTATAGACGACGTTAAACAAGTTACCTTAGTAAGTGCTTCTACTTTAGATAAAGAAGTAAAAGAAAAGCATGCTAACAAAACAAGTGCAAAAGAAATAGGAACATTAATTGCAAAACGTGCATTAGAAAAAAATATAAAAACAGTAGTATATGATAGAGGAGGATATATCTATCATGGTATTGTAAAAGAATTAGCTGAAGCTGCACGTGAGGCAGGACTTGAATTTTAAAAATGTAAAATAAACGGTAAATAGCTCATATTTTACTATATATTTTACAAAAATGAGAATTCATGTAATTAAAAATGATGTAAAATAATAAGTACGCAGTTTAATTATTAATTAAAAAGGAGGGAAAACAAAAACTTATGGAAGAAATTCAAGGAGAATTAAAAGAGAAAGTTGTTGCTATTAATAGAGTTGCTAAAGTAGTAAAAGGTGGTAGAACTTTTAGATTTAGTGCAGTAGTTGTAGTAGGTGATGAAAACGGACATGTTGGAGTTGGTAACGGAAAAGCTGCTGAAGTACCAGATGCAATTAAAAAAGCAATTGAAGATGCTAAGAAAAACTTAGTAACAGTTCAAATTGTAGGAACAACAATTCCTCATGAATATATTGGAAAATTTGGAAGCGCAAGCGTTATGTTAAAACCAGCAGTAGAAGGTACTGGAGTTATCGCTGGTGGTAGTGTTAGACCAGTATTAGAACTTGCAGGATATAAAGATATTAGAACAAAAGTTATTGGTACTAATAATCCAAGAAATGTTGTATACGCAACAATTAGTGGATTATCTAATATGATGACAGTAGAACAAATTGCTAAAAAAAGAGGCAAAAAAATAGAAGAAATATTATAAATAAATTAAAATAAAGGAAAAAATGAATGAATAACGAATAATGAATAATTAATAATGAATAATTGTTCACTATTCACTATTAACTATTCATTAATATTAAGGAGGTGCGCATTCACATGAAATTAGACACATTAAGTCCTAATGTAGAAAAAGTTACAAGAAGAAGAGTTGGTCGTGGAGTTGGTTCAGGTCTTGGAAAAACTTCTGGTAAAGGACATAAAGGTCAAAAAGCTAGATCAGGCGGCGGAGTAAGAAGAGGATTTGAAGGTGGCCAAACACCATTATATAGAAGATTACCAAAAAGAGGATTTAAGAATATCTTTGCAAAAGACTATATGGAAGTAACATTAACAATGCTTAATAAATCTAAAGCAGAAGAAGTAACAGCAGAAACTTTATTAAGTGAAGGAATTATTTCTAAAGTAAAAGATGGTATTGTTATAGTTGCAACAGGAAGCTTAGATAAAAAACTAACTGTAAAAGCTAAAAGATTTACAAAAGCAGCAAAAGAAAAAATCGAAGCTGCAGGTGGAAAGACAGAGGTGATTTAATTGTTTAAGACAATAAAAAATGCCTTTAAAACTCCAGAAGTTAGAAAGAAACTATTATATACTTTAGTATTAATTGTAATTTTTAGACTAGGATGTTTTATAACTGTTCCAGGAGTTGATACATTTGCATTAAACGAAGCAATGCAATCAACAAATGGAATTGGAGGATTAATTAATATTATTTCAGGTGGAGCTTTTTCAAGATTTTCTGTTTTTGCTATGACAATTAGCCCATATATTACGGCATCCATTGTAATTCAATTATTAGGAATGGTAATTCCTGCTTTGGAACGTTTAGCAAAAGAAGGTGGAGAAGAAGGAAGACAAAAAATGAATAGATATACTAAATATTTAACAATTGTGCTTGCAATTGTAGAAGCATTAGGAATCTATTTATCATATCAATCTTCAGGAGTATTTATAAATCCTGGATTTTTAACTGGATTTATTGTTGTACTTTCATTAGTAGCAGGTACAGCACTTCTAATGTGGCTTGGAGAACAAATTACTAATAAAGGTGTAGGAAATGGAATTTCTATAATTATCTTTATAGGTATAATTTCAAGCTTGCCAGGAGTAACAGTAACATTATGGAATTTAATATTTGCAGGTGGAACATTTAGTACAACTGGATTATTAATAGCACTTGGTATTATAATAGGAGCTATTATATTAGTTGCTGGTGTAGTATTTGTTCAAACTGCTGAAAGAAGAGTTCCAGTACAATATTCTAAAAAAGTAGTAGGAAGAAAAATGGTAGGAGCACAAAATACACATATTCCATTAAAACTTGCCATGGCAGGTGTAATGCCAGTTATATTTGCTTCATCATTTATGACATTTCCAGCAATGATAATACAAATATTTATAAAGGATATTGCTACAGAAACTGGATTTTGGGCTGGAGTATATAAATTTTCAATTGCAACATCAACTTCAAATGTTCCAATAGGTTATACTATTGCTAATGCACTTGTATACTTATTATTAATAGTAGGATTTACATTCTTCTATACATATGCAACATTTAACCCAGCAGAGGTATCAAATAATATTAAGAGAAATGGTGGTTTCATTCCAGGAATAAGAGCTGGAAAACCTACAACAGATTATTTATCTTCTGTAATATCAAAAATTACATGGTTTGGAGGATTTTTCTTAAGTTTAATTGCTATCATACCAATGCTATTGAGGTTTACAGGATTAAATATTGCATTTGGAGGAACTTCAATATTAATCGTAGTTGGAGTAGCACTAGAAACAGTACAACAATTAGAATCTTTATTAATGATGAGACATTACAAAGGATTCTTACAATAAAGAATTTAAGTAAAAAGCGATGCGTTTGCATCGCTTTTTTGATATCAAAGCAAAGAGCAAAAATTTTTGTTATATCATAAGATTAAATCACAATATTTTTTATCCATAATTGTAATTTAAACTAAAATATTATCTTGTATTGTAGATTTTATTCGTATGAAGGCTAAGTAAGAGTAGTATTTAATTTGACATTAACATAAAAAAGAGATATAATATATATATCTAGAAATTCTAGAGTAAAAATTCTCCTGCTTGCAGGTTGACATAGAGGCACTAAAAAGAAAAAATTAGAAGGAGAGAAAAAATGGAAAAAGAACGGAAGGAAAGAAAGTATTTATATGATATAGTATTAAGTCATCCGAATTTATACTGTATTATATTAGTTATTGTAGCATGTGTGATGGTAAATATTTTTTTCCCTAATATAAAGGAAGAAAAAATAGAACATTACACTAATATGTATGAGGATTTGAAACAAATAGCCCAAGAAATCAAAGAAAATAATGGGTTGTATAATTTTCGAAATGCATTAGGATATGTGTATGAATATGAGGTATCACATAACGAAGCGGGCTATATTTGTAAAGTCAAATATAGTAAAGAAAAGGGAGATGGCTTCCCAATTACGATTCATTTAAATTTTGATGAAAATTTCGAATTTATTGATTCAAATCCGGATCTAAATTCGAAGGATGCTCTTATTGACTTCGTACAAAGAACATCTTTCGGAGATAGAATACCTGAATGGATTTGCACAGTCATTACATTATGTGTGATATCACTCATTTTTCTTATAATGTCTTTCCTACACAAAAAGTTTTCCCAAAAAAGGGCGGCTAAGCCTAAAACAATAGAAACCAACTCGTAAGAGTTGGTTTCTATTATTGTAAAAAAATCTTTTTAAAACAGTTGAATATTTTGGAAAAAAGAGGTATATTATATATGGCTGTTTTACAGCAAAAAAGTGAAAAAGGAGTTTGAAAAGTATGAATATTATTATGTTAGGAGCTCAAGGAACAGGAAAGGGAACTGTAGCAGGAATATTAAGTGAACAATTAGGAATTCCACAAATATCAACAGGAGATATTTTTCGTAAAAATATAAAAGAAGAAACTGAATTAGGAAAAAAAGCAAACGAATATATAACCAAAGGACAACTTGTACCAGATGAAATTACTGTGCCAATGGTAAGTAAAAGATTAAGTGAAGATGATGCAAAAAATGGAGCAATACTAGATGGATTTCCAAGAACTATTGCTCAAGCTGAAAAATTAGATGAAATTTTAGCTGAAAGTGGAAATAAAATAGACTTAGTAGTTAATTTAACTACACCAAGAGATGAAATTATTGAAAGAATTTTAACAAGAAGAGTATGCTCAAACCAAGCTTGCAAAACAACATATAATTTAATCATGAATCCTCCTAAAAAAGAGGGAATTTGCGATAAATGTGGTTCAGAGTTAGTACAACGTGAAGATGATAAAAGCGAAGAGGCTATTCGTCAAAGACTTGCTATATATGATGAACAAACCAGTCCATTAGTAGAATATTATGAAAAAAGAGGAGTTTTAAAAACAGAAGAAGTAAGTTCGAGAACTAACCATTTAGGTACAGATGTTGCAAAAGAGGTAATTGATTATATAAAGGAGAAATAGACTTGGTAGAAATTAAATCAAAAAGAGAAATAGAAAAAATGCGTGAAGCTTGTCGTATAACGGCATTAGTACATAAGAAAATTGAAGAAGCAATTAAACCAGGAATAACTACATTAGAATTAGATAAGATTGCAGAAAGAGTAATTAGAGAAAATGGAGGAATTCCAGCAGAAAAGGGGTATCCAAGTTATGAAAAAGGAATTGCTCCTTTTCCTGGTTCTATTTGTGCTTCTATTAATGATGAAGTTATTCATGGAATTCCATCTGGTAGAGTACATTTAAAAGAAGGAGATATTATAAGCATAGATTTAGTAGTTGCAAAAGATGGATTTAATGGGGATGCTGCAAGAACACATTTTGTAGGAAATGTAAGTGCAAATGCAAGACGTCTAGTTGAAATTACAAAACAAGCATTTTTTGAAGGAATTAAGTATGCTATAGCTGGAAATAGAATTGGTGATATAAGCCATGCAATAGGAGAATTTGTAGAAAAAAATGGTTACAGTGTTGTAAGAGAATTTCAAGGCCATGGTATTGGAAGAAGCATGCATGAAGATCCAGGAATTCCTAATTATGGTAAAGGCGGCAAAGGAATAAAGTTGGAACCTGGTATGACTTTAGCAATAGAACCTATGGTAATAGAGGGAAAACCAGATATTTTAGAATTAGAAGATGGTTGGACAATTATTACAGAAGATGCAAGTTTATCTGCACATTATGAAAATACAATATTAATTACAGAAAAACAGCCAGAAATATTGACAATTATTTAAAAATGGTATATACTATATAAGCTAATTATTTAAAAAAGTTTTTAAGGAGTGAAAAAATTGGCAAAAGAAGACATTATTGAAGTAGAAGGAACGGTTGTTGAAACCTTACCAAATACTAATTTTAAAGTTGAGTTAGAAAATGGACATCAAATATTGGCCCATATTTCTGGAAAACTTAGAATGAATTATATTAAGATCTTACCAGGAGATAAAGTTAAGGTGGAGTTATCACCATATGATTTATCTAGAGGAAGAATTACATGGAGAGCAAAATAGAAAAAATCTATTTTTAGCATATATTAACCCAAGTATTTTTAAAATTACAGGAGGTGTATTATAGTGAAAGTAAGACCATCAGTAAAACCAATGTGTGAAAAATGCAAAGTTATAAAAAGAAAAGGAAAAATAAGAGTTATTTGCGAAAATCCAAAACATAAGCAAAGACAAGGATAATTTTTTTAAATTACTTATTTTTGATATTAACACAAAACTATTAGAGCGGCTGAAATATAGTTTTGTGTTTATATACATTTTATACTATAAATATTTTAAACACTATTTATTAGAAATAATAAATACATTTCATTAGAATATTGATAGTATTAATTTAGATATTATAAAAATAAACATGGAGGTGCTAAATTTTATGGCTCGTATAGCAGGAATAGATTTACCTAGAGAAAAAAGAGTAGAAATAGGACTTACATATATCTATGGAATAGGTGTTGCAAGCTCTAGAAAAATACTTGCAGAAGCTGGGGTAAATCCAGATACAAGAGTTAAAGACTTAACTGACGATGAAGTTAATAATATTAGAAAAGTTATGGACGACCGTTACAAAGTAGAAGGTGACCTAAGAAGAGAAGTAGCTTTAAATATTAAAAGATTAACTGAAATTGGATGTTATAGAGGAATAAGACATAGAAAAGGACTACCTGTAAGAGGACAAAGAACAAAAACTAATGCTCGTACAAGAAAAGGTCCAAGAAAATTAGTTAGTAAAAGTAAAAAATAAGGAGGTATAAAACCAAATGGCTAATAAAAAAACTGTAGCAAAGAAAACACCTAGAAGAAATAGAAAAAATATTGAAAAAGGTGCTGCACATATTCATTCAAGTTTTAATAATACGATAGTTACAATTACAGATGTAAATGGAAATGTTATTTCTTG
>CANQRO010000036.1 GCA_947626205.1 uncultured Clostridia bacterium | reverse complement strand
ATACCAAACCATATCATTTCAACAGATATAAAAGATTTTCCAGAAGAATTTCAAACACCAGAATTTGAAGGTAGAAGTATGCTAGTAAAGAAACTAAAAATGATTCCAGTAGAATGTATAGTAAGAGGTTACATTACCGGTTCAGGATGGAAAAGTTATAAACAAGATGGAACAGTATGTGGAATAAAACTACCAGAAAATTTACAAGAATCTGAAAAATTACCAGAACCAATTTTTACACCTACAACAAAAGCAGAAATAGGAGTACATGATGAAAACATTTCTTTTGAACAAGTATGTGAAATGGTAGGAGAAGAACTAGCAAATAAATTACGTAACAAAACAATAGAAGTATACAAAAAATGTGCAGAATATGCATTATCTCGTGGTGTAATTATAGCAGATACAAAATTCGAATTTGGTTTAGATGAAAATGGAGAACTTACATTAGGAGATGAAGTATTAACACCAGATTCTAGCCGTTTTTGGCCAGCAAATGATTACGAAGTTGGTAGAGGACAAAAAAGTTTTGATAAACAATATATAAGAGATTGGATAAAAAATACAGGATATGATCCAGAAACAAAAGCTCCAATACCAGAAGATGTAATAAAAACAACATCTGCAAAATATGTAGAGGCTTATGAATTAATTACTGGAAAAAAATTTATGAACTAACTTAAATTAATATTGAATAACTTAACTTGGTTGTTTAAAATATTTAATTTTTCAATCCGCTTGTTCAAGCTAATTTTTAAATAAATTCTAACCAAATTTTATGGCACCCTTTCACAAGAATGTGAACTATTTCCATAAAATTTGCTAAGAATTTCTAATAAAAATTACTTTCAAGGCGCTCATTTTCAAAGTTAAATATTTTAAACAATCAAGTTAAGTAAAAAAAGCTTAATTAAATAAAGAGGAGGAAACTTAATGAAAGCATTAATTAGTGTTTCAGATAAAACAGGAATTGTAGAATTTGCAAAAGAATTAGAAAAACTTAATATTCAAATAATATCAACAGGTGGAACATATAAAGTATTAAAAGAAAACGGACTAAATGTTACAGAAATTTCAGAATTAACAGGCTTTCCAGAGTGTTTAGATGGCAGAGTAAAAACACTTCATCCAAAAGTACATGCAGGAATTTTAGCAATGCGTTCAAAACCAAGTCATATGGAACAACTAAAAGAACTTGGAATTGATACAATAGATATAGTGGTAGTAAATTTATATCCATTTAAACAAACAATGTTAAAAGATTCAGTAACACGTGAAGAAGCCGTTGAAAACATAGATATTGGTGGACCAACAATGCTTCGTAGTGCTGCAAAAAACTATCAAGATGTTAGTGTTATAACAGATCCTTTAGATTATGAAAAGGTATTAGAAGAATTAAGAAAAAATGGAAAAGTATCAGTAGATACAAACTTTTACTTAATGCAAAAAGTATTTGAACATACAGCAAGTTATGATACAATGATATTTAACTATCTTCGTAAAGAAAGAAACGATACATCATATCCTCAAGAGCTTTCTCTTACATTTGAAAAAGTACAAGAAATGCGATATGGTGAAAATCCTCATCAAACAGGAGCATTATATAAAGAAATTGGAAAATGCGAAGGTTCTTTAACTACAGCAAAACAATTAAACGGAAAAGAATTATCATTTAATAATATAAATGATACAAATGGAGCATTAGAGCTATTAAAAGAATTTGATGAACCAACAGTAGTAGCATGTAAACACGGAAATCCATGTGGAGTAGGAAGTAGTGATGATATTTATAAAGCATGGAAAAAAGCATATACAGCAGATACTACATCAATATTTGGAGGAATAGTAGTATTAAATAGAGAACTAACAAAAGAAATTGCAGAAGAAATGTCTGAAATTTTCTTAGAAGTAATAGTAGCACCATCATATGAAAAAGAAGCATTAGAAATCCTTTGTAGAAAGAAAAACGTACGAGTTTTAGAATTGCCAGATATTTCTGTAAAACAACCATCAAACTCATATGATATTAAAAAGATAAATGGAGGAATTATTATTCAATCAATAGATTCAAAACTGTTGGATGAAGATAATAATTATGAAATAATAACAAATAGAGCACCAACAAAAGAAGAATTAGAAGATTTGTTATTTACATGGAAAATAGTAAAACATACAAAATCTAATGCAATTGTAATAGGAAAAAATAAGCAATCTGTAGGTATTGGACCAGGACAGGTAAATCGTATTTGGTCAACAAAACAATGCTTTGAACATGCAAAAGAACTAATAGGGGAAGATGCTTCAAAAGGAGCAGTACTTGCATCAGATGCATTTTTCCCATTTGATGATTGCGTAGAAGCGGCACACGAAGCAGGAATTACAGCAATAATTCAACCGGGTGGTTCTTTAAATGATAAGTTATCAATAGACAAATGCAATGAATATAATATGGCAATGATATTTACAAAAATGAGACATTTTAAACATTAAACTTTTGCGAACAATGGCAAGAAGTTTTAGTTGTTCTTAGAAGCTTGAAAATATTAAAAAGAATATAAATATTAGAGAATAAAACAATATAACATATTAAATATAATTAGCAAGCAATAGGTACTATTTTATCAGGTATAAAAATAAAACCTATTGCTTGCTACTATTTCAAAATATAAAACTGGTACTTTTATTAAAATTATGTCTGGTTAATAAACTACTTATTATTATAAATATATGTTGTATACCTGCCACCAGTAATTTTTAAAATTTTACCTTCATTTAACAGTTCTCTTAATGCTCTTTCAATGCTACCTTCACTAATATCTGGACAAAATTCAACAATCTCTCTTTTAGAAATTTGACCTAAACGGTTTTTAATAACAGTTTCAGTTCTTTCCTTTACAGTCATTTTCTTATTAGTGATGTATTCAACTCTGTTTGAAAAATCTTTATATGCAGATAAAATAACACCTAAATAATATTCAACAAAAAATTCATAATTATTTTGATTTTCATGCCAATTAATAGAACTTTTTTGTAAAGTATCATAATAACTCTCTTTTGTATTTTCAACTATTTTTTCAATACTAATATATTTACCCACAATATATTCACTCTTATATAATAAAAATAAAGTTAAAAGTCTACTCATTCTACCATTACCATCATTAAAAGGATGTATAGATAAGAAATCTAATATAAAAATAGGAATTAAAATTAAAGGATCAACTTCATTATTTTTAATTTCATAATTATATGAAGCACAAAGTTCTTCAAGTGCTCTTGGAGTCTCAAATGCCGAAACTGGCTTAAAACGTAATTTTTTATTTCCAAATTCATCAATTTCCTCGATTATATTTTCAGAATCCTTAAATTTCCCACCAATACTTTTTGGACTATACTTATATAAATACTTGTGCATCTGAAGAATTATATTAGGAGTCAAATCCATATTTTCATAGTTTTCGTGTATTAATTCTAAAACATCTCTATAACCAGCAATTTCTTCTTCATTTCTATTTTTAGGTTTTACTTTATCATTTATCAATTCATTAATTCTTTTATCTGTTGTTTGTATTCCCTCAATTTTATTTGAATATTCAGTGCTTTGTATTTTTGCAATATTTAATAAGCTTGATAAAATATCATGCTTTGCTTCAATATACAAAGTTTGCTTTCCTTTATATTCATGAATACTAGAAATTAAATTAACAATATTATTTGTTAGTATTTTATTTGCTTCATCTTTTAAATTATATGTTCTCAATTGCAACATCCTCCCATTAATTACTACATTATACCTTATTTTGTATCAATTGTCAATAAGAATGAAGCAATTAAATAAATTAATTGATACAAAAAGTATGTAAATGTTTCAATTAAATAAGAAATGTAGTAATTAAAACTAGTATACACTGTTTCATAATAAAATATGTTAATCTTTAGAGAGCAAAGTAAAAAAGTTACGTTAACCCATCAAGTTCATGAAATATAAAGAAAGAAGCTAAAATTTTATAAAAAATAGCTTCTTCTTTTTTATATTATATCCAAATTATTTATTCATGAAAATTTTATTTTACTAATTTAAAACTTATTATTTTGTTTGCATTATCTCTTACAGGTTCTAATTGATATCCGCTAGTATTAAGATTAATAGAAACTACGGGTCGAAGAGCATTGCCAGGAGCATCAGATTTACCGAGTACTTCTATATGTCCAATTACATCCAATGAAGAAGGATGTATTTATCGCAGCAATAGAGCATATACTAAAATAAGCTGCATCATCCCATAACAACATAACGCTACGAGAAGATAACCAATAATGATTATTAAAATGATTATCAGTACTTCCTAATAATAAGTCATAATACTTAGGGTTTATCCAATCACTTTTATCAACAACTTTTGGATCATAGAAATGTGTCCAAGATGATTCTTTAAACTGTGTAGAAGTAGACCCACTTTTTGTTCCTGTTTCATTTGTATAATCATTTTCTAATTCCCAAATTAAACCTTCTTTCTCGTTTTCATTTGTAATTACTCCACCCCTATTTTCATATGCCCATTTATTATCTTTTTCCCACATTATAGGATACGTTATTAGGTTCTTACTTGAATATGTTGTTGTACTACCATATTTATATTTTCCATTGCCGTTTTCATCAGTAGAACTACCATTATTATGACTATATTTTGTATAATCATAAGTAATAACTTTTTGTATGTCACTCCTCTTTAAGTTTGATACACTTATTCCTGTTTTCATTTCTCCCTTTTCACTATATTGACCATAGCATTGTCTACATATTTCATTTATTGCATATACACCGTTATTGTATCCAGCTGCGTTTTTAAGATTTAAAGTAGCAGTAGTTGGTATATCAGAAATAAGCCTAATTGTTTCTCCATCGTAATCCCATATTCGCCATTGTAAGTTTTCAGTTTTGAATGTTTGATCACCATTCTCAGCGACAGTTGTTGTATTTATAGTTTCACCTTTGATGCTATTTTTTGAATCTATTCCTGATGTGGTTGACTGTATAACACATGTTTTTGTATCTGGAGTATAACCTGTAACATATGCTCCTATGTAATCGTTATAATCTACAAAATTACTACTTGAACCGTTTAATATGCCATATACATTATCTTTAAATTTGTTTAAGTTAACTAATTCATTTTTTTCTGATTCTTTATAATCCTTAGTAATTCCTAATGCTTTTCTTATTATTCCATTATCGTCTAATGCCAGATTTAATGTTATTCCTGCTAATATTAATAGCACTATTATGGTTATTACTAAAGCTATTAATGTTACTCCTTTTTGCATTTTTAAATACTGTAGTATTGCTATTTTTGTATTAACTTTTTTTTCTTGTTTGGTTAAGTTTAGCTTTTTCATTTTCATTTGTTTCCTCCGTTAAATTTATATTTTTTAAGTTAATGCTTAAATGGAACACCATTTTATTAAGTTACTCTCAGTTAGAAGTATATATTTTTAAAAAATATATACTTCTAACTATTATTCTTTTCATACACATTTACTTAAATCATATACAAATGAAAATAGCAAAACAATAAAAAAAGCTAAAGTATATTATCATATATTTACGTAAAAAATTTCTCATTTATTAGACCAATATTTACATGTAAAAAATTTCTGTATTAATTGACAAGCATTTATATATAAGTAATAAATTATAATATTCCCTAGGGAAATTTGTAGAAATATCTTGTAAATATACCAATAATATAGTATGATAATAGAGTATTAGAAAGGAGAGATTTTTCGTGGAGAAAAGTTTTAGTGAAAGTTATAAAGAAGCTGGGGTAGATGTAACTGCCGGATATAAAGCTGTAGAACTTATGAAAGAGTCTGTAAGAAATACTTATATTAATGGTGTTGTTTCTGACCTTGGTGGATTTGGAGGGCTTTTTAAGCTTAATTTAAAAGATATGGAAGAACCAATTTTAGTGTCCGGAACTGATGGCGTTGGGACAAAACTAAAGTTGGCTTTTTTAATGAATAAACATGATACTATTGGCCAAGATTGTGTGGCTATGTGTGTTAATGACGTTATATGTTGTGGTGCTAAACCATTATTCTTTTTAGATTATATGTCTTTATGGAAGAATATTCCTGAAATGGTAGCAACTATTGTTAAAGGAGTAGCAGATGGTTGCATTAAAGCTGGATGTGCTTTAGTAGGTGGAGAAACCGCTGAAATGCCAGGACTATATGCTGAAAATGAATATGATCTTGCTGGATTTAGTGTTGGAATTGTTGACAAAAAGAAAATGATAAACCCAGATAGTATAGAAGTTGGAGATGTTGTTATTGGACTTGCATCTTCTGGAGTTCATTCTAATGGATTTTCTTTAGTTAGAAAAATATTTAATGTTAGTTCTGAAAACTTAAAAGAATATAAAGAAGAACTTGGTACAACTTTAGGAGAAGCACTTCTTACTCCAACCAAAATATATGTTAAGCCTGTACTTGCCTTATTAGATTCCGTAAAGGTTAAAGGAATTTCTCATATTACTGGTGGAGGTTTTTATGAGAATATGCCAAGAATGTTAAACGATAATGTTGCACTTTCTATTGATAAAAATTCTTATGAAGTTCCTGCAATATTTAAGCTAATTCAAAAAGAAGGTAATATTCCATTAAGAGATATGTATAACACATTCAATATGGGTATTGGTATGGCTATTATTGTTTCAAAAAACGAAAAAGATAAAGCATTGCAAATTTTAAAAGAATATAATGAAACCGCATACGTAATAGGAGAAGTAATAAAAGGAAATAAAGAAATAAATATAAATCTATAGGAGGATAAAAATGGTAAGAAGAATTTACGTACAAAAAAAATCTGGATTTGATGTTGAAGCGAAGAATGTTTTACAAGATTTAAAAGAAAACTTGCAACTTAATAATTTAGAAGATGTAGTTATTTTGAATAGATATGATGTATCTCATATTGATGATGAAGCTTATGAAAAAGCTAAAAAAACTGTATTTTCCGAACCACAAGTTGATGTTTGCTTTGATGAACATTATGAATTTTCAAAAGATGATAAAATTTTTGCTGTAGAATTTTTGCCAGGTCAATTTGATCAAAGAGCAAATTCACTTGAAGAGTGCTTGCAGATTATTAGTGGAAGCACAAGACCTATTGCAAAATCAGCAAAAGTATATATTTTAAAAGGTAACATTTCTAATGAAGATTTAGCAAAAGTTAAAAACTATATTATTAATAGCGTAGATTCTAGAGAAGCTAGCCTTGATAAACCTGAAACATTAGAAGATAAAATGCCAGAGCCAGCAGATGTTGCTGTAATTGATGGATTTATTAATATGACAGATGAAGATTCTGAAAAGTTTTATAAAAAATATGGTTTTGCAATGGATTTAGCCGATTTAAAATTTTGCCAAACTTATTTTAGAGATACTGAAAAAAGAGATCCTACAATGACAGAAATGAAAATGATTGATACATATTGGTCAGACCATTGTAGACATACAACATTTCTTACTAAATTAGAAGTAGTTGATATTAAATGGGATTTATTAAAAGATATTTATAATGATTATATTGCTTCTAGAAAATATGTATATGAAGACCGTAAAAAAGATATTTGCTTAATGGATGTTGCTACTATTGCAGCAAAAGAATTAAAGAAAAAAGGATTATTAAAAGATTTAGATGAGTCTGAAGAAGTTAATGCTTGCAGTATAAAAGCTACAATTTTAGTTGATGGAAAACCTGAAGAATACTTAATTATGTTTAAAAATGAAACTCATAATCATCCAACTGAAATTGAACCATTTGGTGGGGCTGCTACTTGCCTTGGTGGTGCAATTCGTGATCCATTGTCTGGACGTGTATATGTGTACCAAGCAATGCGTGTAACTGGCTGTGGAGATCCACGTACATCTATTAAAGATACTTTACCAAATAAGCTACCACAAAGAAAATTAACAAACGAAGCTGCTAGAGGTTATAGTTCTTATGGTAATCAAATAGGTCTTGCTACTGGACAAGTTGCAGAAATTTACCATCCTGGTTATGTTGCAAAACGTTTAGAAATTGGAGCACTTGTTGGTGCTGCACCTTCAAAAAATGTAATACGTTTACGCCCAGAACCAGGCGATAAAGTTATTTTACTTGGTGGTAGAACAGGTAGAGATGGTTGTGGAGGTGCAACTGGTTCTTCTAAGGCTCATACAAGCCAATCTCTTACAAGCTGTGGAGCTGAAGTTCAAAAAGGAAATGCCCCAGAAGAAAGAAAAATTCAAAGATTATTCCGTAACCCAGATGCAACAAAACTTATTAAACGTTGTAACGACTTTGGTGCTGGTGGAGTTTCTGTTGCTGTTGGCGAATTAGCTGATGGATTAGTAATTAACTTAGATAATGTACCTAAAAAATATGAAGGATTAGATGGAACAGAGCTTGCTATTTCTGAATCTCAAGAAAGAATGGCAGTGGTTGTTAGTGCTAAGGATGTAGAAGAATTTGAAAGATTAGCTTCTTTAGAAAATATTGAAACAAGTCTTGTAGCAGATGTTGTAGCTGAACCTAGAGTAAAAATGTTCTGGAGAGGTAAATTAATCGTTGATATAAGCCGTGAATTTTTAGATACAAATGGAGATGTTAAAAAAGCTAATGTTTCTATTTCAAAACCAGATGAAGAAAACAATTACTTTAAGAAAAAAGAAGTAACAGATGTTATATCTACATGGAAAGAAACTATTAGTGATTTAAATTGTTGTTCACAAAAAGGATTAGTAGAAAGATTTGATTCTACAATAGGTGCAGGAACTATTACAATGCCTTTTGGAGGAAAATATCAATTAGCTCCTGCAGAAGGTATGGCTGCTCGTATTCCTACTTTGGAAGGATATAGTGATACTGGAACAATTATGACTTATGGTTACAACCCATACCTTGCAAGTTGGAGTCCATTCCATGGTGCTGTTTATGCAGTAGTTGAATCTGTTAGTAAATATGTTGCTATGGGCGGAGATTATAAAAAAGCATGGCTTACTTTCCAAGAATATTTTGAAAAATTAAGAAATGAGCCAACTAGATGGGGTAAACCACTTGCTAGTTTGCTTGGGGCATATTTAGCACAAGAAAAACTTGGCATTGCTGCTATTGGTGGTAAAGATAGCATGTCTGGATCATATAACGAATTAGATGTTCCACCAACCCTAACATCTTTTGTACTTGGTACAATTCTTGTAAATGATGTAGTATCTAATGAATTTAAAAAGGTTGGTTCAACAGTAATGTTACTAAAAACCAAGTTTGACGAAAACTATCTTCCAGATTTTAATGATTTAAAGGAAAACTATGAACTTATTCATAAACTTGTAAAAGACAAAAAAGTATTATCTATTACTACTATTCGTAATGGTGGTATTTGTGATGCGATAACAAAAAGTGCTATTGGAAATAAAATCGGATTTGAATTTACATCTAAAGAAGACTTATTTGCACCAATGTATGGAAGCTTTATAATAGAATTAAAAGAAAATATAAAGGAAGAAAAATTACAAAAATTAGGTAATACAATTTCTGAAAAACAAATTAAACTTTATGATGATAAAACATTAAATCTAGAAGAACTAATTACTTTATGGGAAAAACCTTTAGAAAAGGTATTCCCTGTATATACTGAAAGAAATACTAACACAATAAATGCTAATGTTATATCTAATGCAAAAACAATAAATACTAAAGCTAAAGTATCTATTGCAAAACCTAGAGTATTTATTCCAGTATTTCCTGGAACAAACTGTGAATATGACTTAAAAAAAGCATTTGAAGATGCTGGAGCAATAGTAAATATTGCTGTATTTCGTAATTTAAAACCAGAATACTTAAATGAATCTGTTTCTGTTTTTGAAAAAGAAATTATGAATGCACAAATTATTATGATTCCTGGTGGATTTAGTGCTGGTGATGAACCAGATGGATCTGGAAAATTTATTGCTGCAGTTTTAAGAAATCCACGCTTAACTGAAGCTATTCATAAGCATTTATATGAAAAAGACGGCTTAATGTTAGGAATTTGCAATGGTTTCCAGGCCTTAATAAAATTAGGACTTTTACCTTATGGTAAAATTATGGATATGGATGATACAATGCCAACATTAACATTTAATGATATTGCAAGACATCAATCTAAACTTGTAAATACAAAAGTAGTATCAAAATTATCACCATGGTTTAATAAAGTAAATTTAGGTGACGAATTTGTAATTCCAATCTCTCATGGTGAAGGAAAATTTGTTGCAAGCGAAGAAGTAATGAAAGAATTAATAAAAAACGGACAAGTTGCAACACAGTATGTTGATCTAGATGGAAATCCTACTATGGATATTAAGTATAATCCAAATGGTTCTACATATGCAGTAGAAGGAATTACTAGTCCAGATGGTAGAATTTTAGGTAAGATGGGACATTCTGAAAGAAGTTACAAAAACGATATTTTAACAAATGTACCAGGAAATAAAGATCAAAAATTATTTGAATCTGGAGTAGAATACTATAAATAAAAAATATTGAATGACATTGAAAATTGTGATATAATGCTTTAAGTTACTAAAAACCAATAAAGGAGGGTAACTTATGGCGTATCTTAGATTCAAGAAAGCCTATCTAAAAGTCTTTGATGCACAAGGACGAGTCCGCCCATGTGGACGGGACACTTGCATTGCCTTAATAGAGGAATGCAAAAAAATAAAACCTAATACTGATTTCGGAGATGTTAATACTGGCTATATGAATATTGAAGCCATAAAAGCTCTTAGAAAAGAAGTATAGGTTTTGGGGCGAAGTTTGACTTTGCCCTAACTTTATTTAAGGAGATTTAAAATGGAAAATAATATTTATAAAACACCACTTGCAGGAAGATATGCAAGTGAGGAAATGAATTATATTTGGTCAAGTGATAAAAAGTATTCTACATGGAGAAAACTATGGATAGCTCTTGCAAAAACTGAACAAGAATTAGGTATAGATATAACAGACGAACAAATTCATGAAATGGAAGAAAATGTAGATAATATCGATTACGATATTGTAGCAAAACGTGAAGCAGAGTGTAGACATGATGTAATGGCACATGTTTATGAGTTTGGAATTAAATGTCCAAAAGCAAAGCCTATTATTCACTTAGGAGCTACTTCTTGTTATGTAACAGATAATACTGATGTTATTTTAATGAGCGAAGCTTTAGAAATTATAAAGAAAAAATTAATTGTTGTAATTAGAAATTTAAGAGAATTTGCAATGAATAATAAAAATGTTACTTGCTTAGGTTATACTCATTTTCAACCAGCTCAATTAACAACTGTAGGGAAAAGAGCAACTCTTTGGTTACAAGATTTGTTGGAAGATTTAGAAGAATTAGAATTTGTACAAAGCCATATGAAATTACTAGGTTGCAAGGGAACTACAGGAACACAAGAAAGTTTTATGAAATTATTTAAAGACGAAGAGAAAGTAAATAAAATAGATGCAAGTATTGCAGAAAAAATGGGATTTAGCAATGTGTTTAAAGTCTCTGGTCAAACTTATACTAGAAAATTAGACTCACGAGTTCTAAATGTTTTATCTAGTATAGCCCAGAGTGCATCAAAATTTGCAAATGATATGAGATTATTACAACATGAAAAAGAGTTAGAAGAACCTTTTGAAAAAGGTCAAATTGGTTCATCTGCTATGGCATATAAACGTAATCCTATGAGAAGTGAAAGAATAAATTCACTTTCAAGGCATGTTATGGTTTTAGCAAATGATCCTGCAATTACTACTGCAACACAATGGCTAGAAAGAACATTAGATGATTCTGCTAATAAAAGAATTTGTATACCTGAAAGCTTCTTAGCTGTTGACGCAATTTTAATTCTATATGCTAATATTTCTTCTGGTATTGTAGTTTATAAAAATGTTATTAAAACCAATATGATGCAAGAGTTACCATTCATGGGTACAGAAGAAATTTTAATGAATGCAGTTTTAAAAGGTGGAGACCGCCAAGAACTTCACGAAAAAATTCGTGTTTATTCTATGGAAGCAGGAAAAGAAGTAAAAGAATTCGGAAGACCAAACGATTTAGTAGATAGAATTGCTGCTGATGAAACATTTGGACTTTCAAAAGAAGAAATTTTACAAATCCTAAACCCAGACCACTTATGTGGAAGAGCACCAAAACAAGTAGAAGAATTTGTTTTAAGTGCAGTAGATCCTATATTAGAAAAGTATAAAGATTTAGCAAATGATGTTGAAATTAAAGTTAATGTTTAAAGAAATATTAATGTAGTAATTAATATGATTTAATTTTATAAATAATAATATAAAAATAGCTAACTATAAATGTATATATTCCCATTTAGTATCTTAATATAAATTTGTTCTTACTAAATGAAATTACTTTATAGCTAGCTATTATTTTGATATATTAATAATTTATTTTTATATTTTCTATGTTTTATAAATAAAAATCACTTTATTATTATTTTATTTTCATTTAATGCTCTAATTAATAATGTACTGTGCTATGTATAGCAATAAAATAGCTCTTTTATGGATAGTATATTTATGTAACAAATGGATTTAACTTTATAATTTAAAAGTTTAAAAGTTCAAATATTACAGAGAAATAACAAATTATTGCAAAATTACAAAAATATTGACAAGATAATATAAGTTGATATAAAATAGTTTTTGATGGGATTATATCTACTTATTACAACAAATGAAATATTTTTAGTATAAATATAAAAATAGGAGGAAAAACTAAAGAAATATGGAGAGATTAAAATTGAATGAAAATATAAATAAAAAATTAAAAAATAAAGATGGTGTAACACTAATTGCTTTAGTAATTACAATAATAGTTCTACTTATACTGGCTAGTATAACATTAACTTTAGCATTAGATGATAATGGAATAATTAAAAAAGCGATTGGAGTTACTAAAGAATATAAGCAAGTAGAAAAAAATGAATTAACTGAATTAGGAAAATTTGAAAATAGTCTATCTGACATATTAAATGGAAGCTATCATGAGGAAATAGTAGAACCAAAAGATTTGCATATTGGAGATACTGTAACATATATTCCAAATGATGCTACATATACTTGGCAATTAGAATATTGTTCAAATGGAACTGAAACAATTCCAACTTGGATTCCAATGCCAGATACAATACCAACTTCAGATGTAGTTTTATTTAATACAAATGAAGATTATAAAATAACAAAGTGGAATATATTTGATATAGATGAAAAAACACAAAAAGTAACATTAATATCAGCAACTCCAACAAAAGGAACAGTATATTTAGGAGGAGCACAAGGATATAATAATG
>CANQRO010000035.1 GCA_947626205.1 uncultured Clostridia bacterium | reverse complement strand
TTAGAAAAAATAGAAAGAAATGCTCCACAAGAATTTATAGATATATTAGAAAATTTACAAGGAATAGGAGTAAATGTATCTAAATTAACAACTCTTGATACAATAGAAACTTTGGCAAAAAAATCAGGAATTGATGTGCAAAAAATAAATGAAATTGGACTAAATCCGAGAGAAAAAATAGGGATCAAAAAGTCAACTATAACTAGAGTAATGAGAGGAAAGGAAAAAGGAAATAAGCCAACAGAAGAACAAGTAAAAAGACTTTTAGAGTTAGGAATTAGCTTAGAAACAAAAACAAGAACAGGAAGAGAAATAGCAGAAGCATCAATTAGTTCACTAACAGATATAGAAATGACAGATAGAGAAAATGCTACACTAACAGAATTAATAGAAAGAACAAAAGAAGGAGGAATAAAATCAAATGAGCAACCGTAAAAATGCATATACAGAAGTATATACAATATTACAAGAGTTAAATGAAGAAGAATATAAAAAAATTCCTCCTGAAGTTATTGAGGCAATAAGATTAAATAGAAATGAAGAATATGAATATGAATTAGATGAAGATTTAGAATTAAAAGAGCAATCAATGCTTCCAGAAACAAAAGCGATATTATTTAACTTATTTAGAGATTATCTATCAACTCAGGAACAAAAGGCAAAAATCATAAGTATGCAAAATGCGGAAAGACAAAAAAATGAACTAAAGAAACAGAAACAGTATAATATAGATGTATTTGCAAATAAACCAAATATAGAGCAAGGAGAACAAAATAAAGATAAATCAACAGAAATACATCTCACTATATATAAAGAAAATATATTTAAAAGAATACTAAATAAAATAAAAAAATTGTTTCATTAAAAAATAAAGTAAATATAAGACGTGCCTCCTTAGCATACAATAATGCTAAGGAGGAAATTTTATATGGGGCAAAAGGGGTTAGATTTTAAGCATAAAGAAGTAGTAAATATAACAGATGGAAGAAGACTTCGGCTATGTACAAGATGTAACAGCAGATTTAGAAACCGGAATTATTACATCTATAATTGTACCGGGTAGCAATAAGATATTAAGCATGTTTTCTGCAAACAACGATATTGTGATACCATGGAAAAACATAAAGTGTATTGGAGACGATATAATTTTGGTAGAAATATAGGAATTAAAATTACTAAAAACTATATTCTTTTTATATTTTTTTTGATATAATATGACTAACTAAAAAAAGGAGAAAATCTAAGATGGAAAAAGTAACTAAAGTTAAATTTAATATTGTAGCAATTATTTGTATTATTATATTTTGTTTTGCTATCACACCAATTACTCTTCAAAACGATACTTACTATACAATTGCAATTGGTAAACATATTTTAAATAATGGAATAGATATGCAAGACCCATTTTCTATGCATGACTTGCCATATACATATCCACATTGGTTATATGATGTAGGAACGTATTTAATTTATAGTGTCGGAGGAATGACAGGAATTTATGTGTGTACTGTTATATTGTCATGTATATTGGGGCTAACCATATATATAACCAATAAAAAGATTGTTAAAAATGATTTATCATCATTTTTAATAACTTTAGGTGAAATGTATATTTTATCTGATTATGTAGCTGCGAGAGCTCAGCTAGTTACATTTATTTTATTTGCTCTTACTATATTATTTATTGAAAGATTTATAAAAACTAAAAAGAAACGTTATGCTATTATGTTAATTATTATTCCTATAATAATAGCTAATGTTCATACTGCTGTGTGGCCATTCTATTTTGTTTTATACTTACCATATATTGCAGAATACTTAATTAGTTTATTAATAAATTCTCATTTTGCTTACAAAATAGGTTGTAAGTTTAGAAATGCAAGTTTAAATAAATTACAAAAACAGTTAAAAGCTAGTGAAAAATCAGCAACTACTACAAAAGCAAGGGTTGCTATAAATAATAACGAAAATAATAATAAAAACATAGAAAAAATAAAGAAAAAAATTGCAAATTTACAAGAAAAAATAATAAAAAAGAGGAAACAATTTGAAGACAATATAAAGAAACAAGAGCAAAGACAAAGTAAACCATATAAAATCAAAATTGTTAAAAAAGATGCAGTAAAATGGTTAATTTTAATTTTTATTATCTGTCTATTTACTGGATTAATAACACCTATAGGAGATACACCATATACATATCTTATAAAAACAGTACAAGGTAATACAACAAAAAATATAAGTGAACATTTACCAATGGTTTTAATTGAATCTGAATGCACAATGGCAATTTTAATAATTGTATTATCAATTTTGATTTTTACAGATACGAAAATTAGATTAAAAGACTTATTTATGTTAGGAGGATTAGCTGTACTAACATTAATGACTAGAAGACAGTTATCTATGTTAACTCTAATAGGTGGTTATTCAGTTAATATATTAATTTGCGATTTGTTTGATAAATATGATCCTGATGGTACCAAAAAATTTATGAAGGACATGACAAGTGTCTTTGGAATAATAATTACAATACTTTTAATTATATTAATTAGTATTATGATGTACAGACCTCAAATAGGAGATAAATATATAAATAATAATTCATATCCAGTAGAAGCAGCTAATTGGATAAAAGAAAATTTAAACTTAGAGGAAATACGTTTATTTAATGAATATAACTATGGAAGTTATCTTTTATACGAAGGTATTCCAGTATTTATAGATTCAAGAGCAGATTTATATACTCCACAATTTAATGGTGATAGCGATAAGGATATTTTCACAGATTATGTTAAAGCTTCTGGAATTGGAGCTTACTATGATGATATACTTAAGAAATATGATATAACACATGTAATACTTGTAAAAAATTCAAAATTAAATATGTTTATTAGTAGAGATGAGAATTATAAACAGTTATATCAAGATGACCATTTTGTTATTTATGAAAGATTAACAAAATAATAGTGAATACAAAATAAAATTTATCTATAAAGGGGAAAAATAATGGATAGACAAAAGAAAGATACAGTTTTTAAAAAAGCAGTAATATGGGGAATTGCTTTATTAATAATTGATCAAATTATAAAAATATTAGCAGTTTATACCAATGTTGACAAGAATATTATAAATAATGTATTACAAATTAAACTAATGCAAAATAGTGGTACTAGAACGGGAATTAATAGTGGAATTTTTACATTTATTATTTCTAATATAGTTGTTTTAGGAATCATTATAAGGTTTATGTATTTACAAAAAGATCGTATGGACAAACCTACTACATATGCACTTATGACAGTTTTAGTTGGAGGAATTAGCAATTTTATAGATAGAATAATAAAAGGAAGTGTAATTAATATGTTTATAATTTTCCCAAACATAAAATTCCCTGTATTTAATCTTGCTGATGTTTATATAGTGTTTGGATGGATTACTTTAGCATTTATATTCGCGAAATATACATATGGAGAGCTTAAGAATAGAAAAAATAATTCTGTTCAAAAATTTAATTAATAAATAAAAGGTTTATAGGATAGTCCTTTTTAAAAACCTAAATATTTTATACAAGGAATGAAGCAAATAATTGAAACAATTTATAATTGAAGATAAAAATATAAATAACAGATTAGATAAAGTACTTGCTGAATTAAATCCCGAATTATCTAGAAGCAGTATTCAAAGAATGATAGAAAATAAAAATGTAACAGTTAATGGTAAAGTAGAAAAAATGTCTTATAAACTATCTAAAGGGGATATAGTAAAACTAGAAGAGGAAGAAATTAAAGATGTTTCATTAAAACCACAAAATATACCAGTAGATATAATCTATGAGGACAGCGATATAATTGTGGTAAATAAACCAAAAGGATTAGTGGTACATCCAGCCAATGGAAATCCAGACGGAACTTTAGTAAATGCAATAATGAATATATGTAAAGATTCATTATCTGGAATAGGAGGGAAATTAAGACCAGGAATTGTTCATAGATTAGACAAAGATACTTCAGGTTTAATTATAATAGCAAAAAATGATAATGCACATATAAATTTAAGTGAACAAATAAAAAATCATGAAGTAAAAAAGACATATATAGCATTAGTAAGAGGAATTGTAAAAGAAAATGAGGCAACTATAAATATGCCAATTGCTAGAAGTTCAAAAGATCGTAAAAAAATGGCAGTTCAAAAAAATGGGAGAAATGCTATAACACATTTTAAAGTTTTAGAACGATTTAAAGGTTATACTTTGTTAGAAGTTAGTATAGAAACAGGAAGAACACATCAAATTCGTGTGCATATGGCAACTATTGGATATCCAATAGTTGGTGATATGGTATACTCAAATGGAAAAAATCCATTTAATGTAACAGGACAAATGTTACACTCATGGAAACTTTGTTTTAAACATCCAATTAGTGGTAAGACACTAAAACTAGAAGCACCAATTCCAAAATATTATGAAGAAGTTCTTGAGATTTTAAGAAAAGATTATTTTATAAACTAAAGCTATAATATATTATAAAGTGATAATGTCTAAATAAAAGGTTATAGGCAATCCTTATTTTAAAAAGCCTAAAAATAAAAAGTATAAGGAATGAAAAAATTATTATGGAACAAGTTCGATTGCAAAAGTACATGGCCGATAGCGGAATTGCATCAAGAAGAAAATGCGAAGAATATATTTTAAATGGTGAAGTAACAGTCAATGGAAAAATAACAAATGTATTAGGCATAAAAATATGTCCCGAAGTTGATGAAATTTGTTTTAGGGGAAAGAAAATTTATCCAATTAATAATTTTGTTTATATATTATTAAATAAACCAATTGGTTATGTAACAACTGCAAGAGATCAGTTTAATCGCCAAACTGTATTAGATTTAGTAAAGGGTGTAAAAGAAAGAATTGTACCAGTTGGAAGATTGGATATGTATACTTCACGGAGCACTTATTCTAACAAATGATGGCGATATGGTTTATCATGTTACTCATCCAAAGTATGAAAAAACGAAAACGTATGTAGCAACATTAAGTGGAATAATAACAGATGAAAAAATTAAAAATTTAAAAGATGGGGTAGTAATAGGAGATTATAAAACGAAAGAAGCAAAGGTAAGAATACTAAAAATAGATAAAGAAAAGAAAACTAGCAGAATAGAAGTTACTATTCATGAAGGAAAAAATAAACAGGTTAGAAAAATGTGCGAAGCAGTAGGATATCCTGTTATGGCACTACATAGAAGTAAAATACGGAGATATTTCTATAAAGGATTTAAAAATAGGAGAATGGAGATATCTAACAAGTTATGAAATAAATGAATTAAAAACATTGTAATTTTTTAATAAAAATATGTAAACCATTAAATTAAAAAATGAAAATAAAAGCTTTACAAGTTTAAATTTTACTTGTATAATTTTAATAGTTAGATTACATATGAAAAATAATAAAGAAGCAAAAGAACATACAAAAATAAATAATGAAAAGTAATTAATTAATTCTACTAATAGTGGCAATAAAATATAAACTATTTATCTAGAATTAGAAATCTAAGGAGGTTTTTAATATGGTTGAGGATAACCAAATTGAAGCAAAAAGTTCACCTTTTGCCATTCGCGAAGGAGAAGTAAAAGTATTTGATGGAAAAGATGGATATGTATCCATGAATCAAATTATTCACAAAATTAATTTAGGACACATTAATGATTTACATTTTAAAATATTAGAAATTGTTAATGAATTTGAATTTATTACTTCAAGACAATTATGCCAAATATTAGCATGGAAAGGAATAGATTATAAATCTCAAGATAAATTAAATAATAAATTAGAGCAGATGGTAAAATCTAAAATATTAACAAGATATTATTTTAGCTCAGAAGAGGGAAAAGGAATTTACCGTATTTATTGTTTGGAAAAAATGGGTAAATATTTATTGAATTCAAGAGGAATTGAATGTAAATGGCAACCAACAGATAATACAAAACCTGTTGCTATGTTAAAAAAGAGATTAGCTGGAAACCAAACTATTTTAGCATATTTAAGAAAAGTAAAAGCATTTGATGAATATACAGTAAAACCTGCTATTACTGCAAAAACTTTGTCAAAAGTTTTTAAAGTAGCAGGGGGAAGCGTTAAATTAACAAAAGCTAAAAAATCTATTATATTTATATTTGAAGTAATTCGTAGAGAAGAAGAATGGGAAAAGAAACTAGTAGAAAAAATGAGATTATATCAAGATTTCTATGCAAATTTTGTACCAGGAGACTCAGGATTCCCTACAATGCCACAGTTAATTTTTATTTGTGAAGATGAAAAGCATATGGCAGAAAGCTTTAAAACAATAGTAACAAACCGTTTAGAAATTCCACAATTAAAATTATATTTCTCAACAGACTTAAGACAAAATAATGAAACTTTGGCAAAAACATTAGTAGAATTTAGATTAGATGAAGCAACAAACAAGTATAAAATGGATGAAATAGAACTTAAACTATTAGATTAAAAAAATGACACATACTTAACAAGTATGTGCCATTTTTTTAGTTAGTATTTCCTCTTTTTAAATCGAATACTATTGCATCATTATTGTTGAATAAATAATTAGCATCTGTATTATCCATTTTTATTGGATCAACATCACCATGTTCATCTTTATGATATTCTTCTCTAATTAAATCTGTTTTTTTCTTTTTTACTATTTTTTCTTCATCAGATATTCCACTTGTAAAACGTGTAAAATCATAATTTTTAGATGGATGAGGTTCTTTATATTTTGCTTCCATAAAATCTACTTTTCCATCTCCATAAACATTTTTTCCTCTAAGATCTTTGTACTGATAAGCACACATTTTAAAACCAAGAGCTACTAACTTACCAGATTTAATGTTTGCTTTCCAATCCCATTTAGGATTACTAATTTTAGGATCGTATTCTACTTTATCTGAATTATACGTTACATTATATAACCATTCTCTGTGATCATTAAATTCTTTTTCCCATATTTCAGCCTCTTCACGAGTAATACCACCAAATACTAATTTTGTAGTTGCATTTGTCATTACTGAATCACGATACTTCGATTGACCTTGGAATCCTAATTGTGATAAGTTTTGAATAGAAATCATTGTACCTACATGATATTTTCTATAAACTGTATATAAACTTTCAGTAGCTGGTCCAACGTAATCTGCAAAATCGTCTACATATAAGAAATGAGGTATTCTGGTATTTTCGTTTCCAGGTCTTCTTAAAACTGCAAATTGCATTAGCAATATAAAGAATAAACCAAATGCTTTGTGTGCAGTAGCTCCCAAATCACCACGTCTTGTACAAACAAAAGTAAATTCTCCATTTGCTAGCATATTATCAAAATTAATGTTATTAACTCTATTACATAAAACATTTCTTACACTTGAAATTCTTAATAAATTATCAAGTTCAGTAATAGCTCCATAAACAAAACGTTCTGTATCTTGCCTTGAAGCACTTGATTTATAAAAGTTTTTCTTAAAGTATCCTAGTTGTAAATAATATTGCTCAGCAAGCTCTGGAATTTCTTCCATCTGCATGCACATTTCTTCAACTAAATCAAAATTATTTAATAACTTTAACATATCTTCCAATGTTGGTAAATCACCATTATGAAGTCTTGGATACATAACTTTTAAAAGAATAGATAAATTCTCAACTGCTTGAGAAACGGTATTCTCTCTAAAAGCTTCCTCTTGATCTGTATGAGAAGTTTTATACATTCCTCTTAGAACAGAAGAAATAGCAACTGCGGTTAATGATGGCTCTTCAAAAACGAATGGATTTAAACCAATAGAATCTGGATTGTTTGGGTCTATAATATTATATTGAACATTAAAATTATTAGCAACTTCAATCATACGATTTGTAGATTCAATATCTGGAGATATATGTGTTAAACCTAAATTACGATATATAATTCCATTTGGTCCTTTATCTGAGTAAATCATTTTTTTCATATATGCTTTATAAACATCTTCTTTTCCTTGAGTAGGTACAAGCATGTTTAAATTAAAGTTTTTATTTAAATAATTATTATCATAAGGTAATACTAAATGTGCAATACCTGTTTTTAAAGCAGTAAATCCCATTTCTTTTGAAATATCTTGAAAAAAGTTTTTCTTTTCAATATCTCTTGCGATCATAGGTTCAAAAACCATTGCTGTTTTACCAGTTCCAGAGTAACCAACAATTAAAGCAGGGTCAAATCTTCTAGATTCGGGAATTTTTGCAAAATTACCTTTAATTTTATCTCTACATAAAATATTTTCACAAGTATATGCACCGTAACCTTCTTTTTTATTTGATAAATCTATTCCGGCATAATCGTTGATACCATCACGAATATCTTTATTTTCATTTAGACCAGTAAATAACCATTTAAATAATGGATAGAAAGTAACAAGTGGTAAATAAACTGCAATAGATTGAAAAGCAGGTCTTATTAAATAAGAAAATTCAGTTACTATAGTAGTATAATTTGGTACAGATAAGAATAATAGCCATAATATACCATTAATCCATTGTACAGCCATTGATATACCTACAACATATAAACTAATACAATATACATATAAAAATGTAACTTTTAGTCTATATGAATTTGCAAAAGTAGATGATCCAGAAAACAAAAATGCAAATACTGGACAAGCTAGCGCAAATGTATATGTAAGTGGTCCCCAATAAGAAACGCCTATACCAGTAAAGAATAATATAACTAACTCAACAACTCTATCTATCATTATATAAATAGTAGCGAGAGTTAAAATATATGTAGCAAAAGTATTTCTATCTGTATTAAGCCACTTTAAAAATTTATCAATATATTTTAACACTATTTTTCACCGCTTTCGAAAATAAATAATTCTACAATATATATTATCCTACAAAATTAGCAAAAAAACAAGTCTATTTGAAGAAAAAACCGAAAAATTAATAACTATTTTACTATATTAATAGAAAACGATTATTAAACATATTAAAAATACTTCTATACTATATAATAAAGAAATAAAATAATAAAAATATAACAAAAAGCTTGAATGTTTAACAAATTATTAATATAATGAAAAAACAAATAGTGAATAGAAAGGATAAAAAAATGCAAAGAGAAAAGAAAACATATAAAAAAGAAAGCTTTATGCAAGGTGTTTTTGCAATGATGTTTTCTCAAATTTTAATTAAATTAATGGGGTTAGTATATAAATTATATTTAACTAATAGACCAGGTTTTGGAGATCAAGGAAATGCAATATATAGTTCTGGATTTTACATATATTCATTATTGTTAACACTATCTTCTGTAGGAATTCCAAATGCTATTTCTAAATTAGTGTCTGAAAGAATTGCTATAGGAGATAACAAAGGTGCAAATAGAATATTTAAAATTGCATTTTTTACGTTTGGCTTATTAGGATTTATAGGTACTTGCATTTTATTTTTTGGAGCAAGATATATTTCTCATGTAATACTTCAAATACCAGAAGCTGAGCTTACTTTGGTAGCTTTATCTCCATCTATTTTCTTCGTTTCTCTAATCAGTGTAATAAGAGGATATTTTAATGGAAATGGAACTTTAAAGGCAACTGCAAATTCACAAACTTTAGAACAAATATTAAAAACAGTATTTACAGTTATATTAGTAGAAATTGTAGCTATTGTTATGGGATTGCGTACAGAAATTATGGCAGCAGGAGCAAACTTAGCAACTACAATAGCAACTTTAGGTGGTTTTATTTATTTATTTGTACTTTATAAAAATCGTAGAACTTTAAATGTAAATGCTTCAGGAGTAATTACTAAAAAAGAAAGTATTTTTAAAGTTATTAGAAATATATTATATGTATCACTTCCAATTTCACTAAGTGCTATCTTGTCTTCAATTAGTAAAAATATAGATTCAACTACAGTTGTAAGAGGATTAAAAACTTTTATGGATGAAAGTGCTGCAAAAATTCAATATGGAATATTAAGTGGAAAAGTAGATACATTAACATCACTTCCACTATCATTTAATATTGCTTTTGCAACTGCATTAGTTCCAGCACTATCTTATGCTAGAGCCAAAAAAGACATGGAAACAGCTAATAAAAGAGTAAGTTTTTCTATTTTAGTAACTATACTAATAGGACTTCCATGCACAGCAGGAATGTGCATATTTGCAAATCAAATTTTAAAACTACTATTTCCTACGCAAACAGCAGGAACTTTACTCCTTCAAATTAGTTCAATAGCAATTATATTTAATGTACTTGCCCAAACAATTAATGGAGCATTACAAGGACTAGGAAAAGTAATGATACCTGCATTGGCATTTACAGCAGGTGTAATTGCAAAACTTATATTAAACATTGTTTTAGTACCTATTCCAGAAATAGGAGTAAACGGTGCAGCAATAGGTTCTATTGTATGTAATGTAATAGCTTGTGCAATAGGATTTAGCGTACTAAGAAAGAATATAGAAGTAAAATTTAAATTTTCCAAGTATGTATTTAAGCCAATAATAGCAACATTAATAATGTCAGTTTGTTCATATGCAATATATTTAATAGTAGATAAATTTTTACCAATGAAGATTGCAACAATAATAGGAATTTTAACTGCAGTAATTATTTATGCTTTAACAGTTATTGTTTTAAAAATATTTACAAAAGAAGAAATACACATGATTCCATATGGACAAAAATTGTACAAAATCCTTATAAAACTAGGCATTTACAAGGAAGAAACTGTTGCTTAAAAAGAACTAACATTTTGACAAATGAAACATTTACTTAGAAAATGTAAGCATTAAAAGAAAAAAATAAATAAAAAAAGAGGGATTTTATATAATTTTGGCGAATAATTATATTGTAGATGAAAAAAGCTACATAAAAGAAAACTTTTAGGAGGTAATTTAAATGAACAAATCAGATTTAGTTGCAGCCATAGCTGCTAAAACAGGAGAAACAAAGAAGAGTGCTGAAGCATCAGTAAATGCCTTTGTTGATGTAGTAACAAATTCATTAGTAAAAGGAGACAAAGTTCAATTAGTTGGATTCGGTTCTTTCGAAGTAAGAAAAAGAGCAGCTAGAAAAGGAAGAAACCCACAAACTAAAGAAGAAATTAAAATACCAGCATCAAAAGCTCCAGTATTTAAAGCAGGAAAAGCTTTAAAAGATTTAGTTAACAAAAAATAAGATTTGTATATAATATAAATATATGAATTCATATCGAACTAGAGAAATAAAAACTTCTCTAGTTTTTTATATTATCCAAATAAATGCTGAATATGATATTGCTGTAAAAATATATAGATACCTATATTTTAACCTTTATGCAAAAATAAAAATATTATTTACTTAAAATGCATAGTATGGTAAAATAGCTATAAATGAATTAGATTCTAAAATGCTTTAATAATTTATATAAAAATAAAGAGGATATAAAATGCGAGAATATTTTGAAAAAATTGAAAATAAAAAAACAGATGATTTTTATAAAGACGTAAAAAACGCAATGATAAATCAAACTAAAATGTTTATTATAACAGCAAACCCTGAAACACTTATGATAGCAGAAAAGGATGAAGAATTTAAAAATATAATTCTAAGTAACAATTCAACTGTCGTTGCAGATGGAATAGGCATAATTAAAGGGGCTAAAATGCTTAATATTCCTTTAGAAAATAGAGTTTTAGGAGTAGATTTAGCTACAAAAATTTTGGAGTATTGTAATGAATTAAAAAAAAGGATTTACTTATTTGGAGCAAAACCAGAAGTAATAGAAAAAATGAAGGAAGTTATAAAAGAAAAATATAGTAATTTAAATTTAGTTGGCGCAAAAGACGGATACGTAACAGATAGAGACGAAGTTTTTGAAGATATAAAACGGAAACGAACCAGATGTGATATTGGTAGCATTAGGAATTCCTTATCAAGAAAAAATAATTGCAAAACATTTAAATAATTTTTCAAAAGGAATTTTTATAGGTGTAGGTGGAAGTTTTGATGTTATTAGTGAAAGCAAAAAAAGAGCACCTAAAATTTTTATAAAGTTAAATTTAGAGTGGCTATATAGAATTGTTACAGAGCCAAAACGTTTAAAAAGATTCTTTGAAAGTAATGTCAAATATATCTTCAAAATTCGAAAAGAAAGTAAAAAAGATAAGTAATATGAAATAAGGAGAAAATTATATGAAAAAGATAATGGTTATATTTGGAACAAGACCAGAGGCAATAAAAATGGCACCAGTAATTAAAGAATTAGAAAAAAGAGAAAATTTAATGCCGATTGTGTGTGTAACAGCACAGCATAGACAAATGTTAGACCAAGAATTAGAAGTTTTTCAAATTAAACCTGATTATGATTTAGATATTATGGAGCAAGGACAGACTCTAACAGATATTACAATAAAAAGTTTACATGGTATTGAGAATGTATTAAAAGAAACACAACCCGATATGATATTAGTTCAAGGAGATACTACTACTACTTTTGCATCTGCACTTGCAGCATTTTATCACCAAATACCAGTTGGACATATTGAAGCAGGATTAAGAACATATAATAAATATGCACCTTATCCTGAAGAAATTAATAGAAAAATGGTTAGTGATTTAGCAGACTTACATTTTGCACCAACTGTACACGCAAAAGAAAATTTGCTAAAAGAAAATAGAAATGAAAAAACTATATTTGTTACTGGCAATACAGTAATAGATGCAATAAAAACAACAGTAAAAAAAGACTATCATAATGAAGTATTAGATTCAATTGATCCTAAGAAAAGAATTATTTTGTTAACAACACATAGAAGAGAAAATTTAGGCGAACCAATGAAAAATATATTTAGAGCTGTAAATAGAATTATAAACGAATATGAAGATGTTTGTGTTATATATCCGATGCATAAGAATTCAATTGTAAGAAAAATGGCAGAAGAAATATTAGAAAAATCTGATAGAATAAAAGAAATAGAACCATTAGATGTATTAGATTTTCATAATTTTATGAATAGATCATACCTTATTTTAACTGATAGTGGTGGTATTCAAGAAGAAGCACCAGCAATGGGAAAACCAGTTCTAGTATTAAGAAACGTAACAGAAAGACCAGAAGGAATTCAAGCAGGTACGTTAAAGCTAGTAGGAACAAAAGAAGAAGAAATTTATAAAAAGACAAAAGAATTATTAGATGATACAATAGAATATGAAAAAATGAGTATAGCTACAAATCCATATGGAGATGGAAAAGCAAGTATAAGAATTGCAGATGAAATAGAAAATTTCTTTAATAAATAGTAATATAAATGAAAAGATTCTAAAACATTATTTTAGAATTTTTTTATTATAAAATTTTAGAAAAAAATAAGCAAAAAGTATTGACAAGAAACAAATTAACATATTATAATTATCTTTGTTGCAAGACAAACCAGTTTCATTTTATATATGCAGATGTGGCGGAACTGGTAGACGCACAGGACTTAAAATCCTGCGGTTGAATAAACCGTGCCGGTTCGATTCCGGCCATCTGCACCATTAGAACCT
>CANQRO010000034.1 GCA_947626205.1 uncultured Clostridia bacterium | reverse complement strand
GAAAATGGTAAAGTTAAGCGGTATTATAACTCGATATGGACAGAGGGTTCATTGTATTAAAAGGCAAATCTCTTAATCCTAATACTAGGCTGGCAATTAATTTTGCTAGCCTAGTTTCTTATTGTGTCAATGGGATAGAGATTTTTGACATATAACGACATTTCTATTCAAACTTTTATAAAACATATGTAAATCAAAAAGTTAAACTGATTGATTTTTTATTTTGTAAGGATTTATTATAAATATTTATAATATAAATTTTGATATTATGCTAAAAGAAGTTAATAAAAAATAATGAATAATTTTCAAAATATAGTATTGCAATATCTTTAAAATATGATATAATAACTGCGAACAAAAATTTGATAATAATTGGAGAAAATATGAAAGAGAGAATAGATATATTATTAGTAAAAAAGGGCTTTTTTGAAACGAGGCAAAAGGCACAATATGCAATAGAAAATGATTGTGTGCAGGTAAATAATGAAGTAATTAGAAAAGTAAGCAAATTAATAGAAGAAGATAGTAATATAATAATTAAAGATACAGCTTTACCATATGTAAGTAGAGGAGGATTAAAATTAGCTAAAGCTATAGAAACAATGAAAATAAACTTACAAGGGAAAATATGTATAGATATTGGAGCCTCTACGGGTGGATTTACAGATTGTATGTTACAAAATGGTGCTTTAAAAGTTTATAGCATAGATGTTGGACATAATCAGTTAGATGAAAAGCTTAAAAAAGATAAAAGAGTTATAAATATTGAAGGAACTAATATAAAAAATATAAATATATCAGAATTTGAAAAAGTAGATTTTATTTCAATAGATGTTTCATTTATTTCATTAACACAAGTGTTAGAAAAAGCATCAGAAATGTTAAAAGAATATGGTGAAATGGTTGTTTTAATAAAACCACAGTTTGAAGCTGGAAAAGATGCAATAAATAAAAATGGCGTAGTAAAAAATAAAATGGTACATCGAAAAGTAATAGAAAAAATAATTCTATATTTAAATAGTTTATCTCTTAATTTATTGGATTTAACTTATTCACCAATTAAAGGACCTGCAGGGAATATAGAATATTTAGCTTATATGAATAATAAAAAGGTAAATTTAGATTTATTTTCGTTAAGAGAAAAAATAAAAACAATAGTAGATGAAGCACATATGCAATTAAAATAGCAGAAATACGAGAAATGTAGGAGGAATGAGCATGATATCAAATTTACATATTCAAAATATTGGAATTATAGACGATATTAGCATAAATTTGGAAGATGGACTTAATATTTTAACAGGTGAAACAGGCGCTGGAAAAACATTAATAATAGATTCCTTACTTTTAATTGCAGGTGGAAGGTTTTCAAAAGAAATGATTAGAAAAGGACAAGAAAGCTGCTTTGTAGAAGTATGTATGTTCTTACCAAATCATCCGGAAGCAATAGAAGGAAATATAATTCTTTCAAGAGAAATATATGTAAATGGAAGAAATTTATGCAAAATCAATGGAAAGATGGTTACAGTAAATGAATTAAGAGAGTTTATGAAAAATATTATAGATATTCATGGACAGCAAGATAATCAAACGATATTAGAATCAAGTTCTCATATAGATTATTTAGATAATTTTTCTGGAAATGATATTAAACAATTATTAGAGCAATATCAGAATGAATACAGCAATTATAAACAAATTATATCAAATTTAAAAGAAAATTATGGAGATGAAAAAGAAAAACAAAGAAAATTAGATTTGTTAAAATATCAAGTAAACGAAATAGATAGTGCTAATTTAAAAATTGGTGAAGAAGAAAGCTTAGATATACAAAGAAATAGAATGTTAAATGCAGAAAAAATATCTTTAGGGTTAGCTGAAGCAGATGTCGAAATTGGAGAAAATGCAATAGAAGCAATATCTAAAGCAGTAAGAGCATTTGAAAAAATAGAGAGTTTTGACAAAAATTATGAAATGAAGTTAAATGATTTGAAAAGTATATATTACGATTTGCAAGAGTTATCTAGAGATGTTAACAATATGAAAGACGATATAGAATTCGATGAAGAAGAAAGACAAGAAGTAGAAACTAGATTAGATTCCATATTTTCTTTAAAAAGAAAATATGGAAATAGTATAGAGGAAATTATAAATTATGGAGATAGCATAAAAGAAGAAATTAAACGAATAGAAAATCTTGAAACATATATAAATGAACTAAATTCTAAAAAAGAACAAAGCGAAATTAAATTGTTTGAATTGTCTCAAAAAATGCATAAAATTAGATTAGAAAAAGCTAAAATATTATCAGAAAGAATTAATAATGAATTACAAGACCTAGAAATGAAAAATGCAAAAATAGAAGTAAAAGTAGAATTTGATGAAAATAGAAATTTTACTTTAAAAGGACTAGATAAGGTGGAATTTTTAATAAGTACTAATATAGGGGAAGATTTAAAACCACTTATAAAAATTGCATCTGGAGGAGAAATGTCAAGAATAATGTTAGCAATAAAAAACGTGTTAGCAGATGTAGATAAAGTAAGTGTACTAATATTTGACGAAATAGATACAGGAATAAGTGGAAAAGCTGCATCAAGTGTTGGAACTAAAATGAAAGAAATATCAAGAAATCATCAAGTACTATGTGTTACCCATTTAGCATCTATTGCAGCAAAAGGAGATTATAACTACTATATAAGTAAAAATGTAATAGGAGAAGAAACAAAAACAAGTATAAAAAGATTAACAGAAGAAGAAACAATAAACGAGATTGCAAGAATTTCTAGTGGAAATATTTCTAAAATTGCACTAGAACATGCAAAAGAATTAAGAAATGCGTAAACAAAATAATATATACTAACTGTAATAAAATAAAAATAACTAAAACTATAAGTTATTTAAATATCAAAATAAAAGTAATATAATTTACCTTAAAATTTTGTTCTAATGATTTACATTATGCAAATTCTAGGGTATAATTATTATATTAAAATTTTATAAATGTATTTGTTAGTATGAAGATAAAATTTTCATAATCAAATTATACTTATAAATAGAAGGGAATGAAAAATATAATGAGTGAAAATGAAAATAATCAAGTAGAAGAACAAGAATTAGATATGAATCACTTAATGCAAATTAGAAGAGAAAAGTTAGAGGAATTACAAGCAAATGGAAAAAATCCATATGAAATTACTAAATTTAATAGAACTGTAACAGCTGGAGAAGTAAAAAGTAATTTTGATAAATTTAACGAAAAAGATGTTACTGTTGCAGGAAGAATAATTGCAAAAAGAATAATGGGAAAAGCATCTTTTTGTACTATTCAAGATTGTGATGAAAAAATTCAAAGTTATGTTAGTATAAATGATTTAGGAGAAGAAAGCTATAAAGCTTTTAAAGCATATGATATTGGAGACATTATAGGAATTACTGGATTTGTATTTAAAACTAGAACTGAAGAAATTTCTGTTCATGCAAAAAGTGTAACATTACTTTCAAAGTCTTTAAGACCACTTCCAGAAAAATTTCATGGCTTAAAAGATCCAGATTTACGTTATCGCCAAAGATATACAGATTTAATAGTTAATCCAGAAGTAAAGAAAACTTTTGAATTAAGAAGTAGAATCATAAAAGAAATGAGAAACTTCTTAGATTCAAAAGGTTATATAGAGGTAGAGACACCTATATTAAATACTATTGCAGGTGGAGCAACAGCTAAGCCATTTGTTACACATCATAATGCATTAGATATAGATATGTATTTAAGAATAGCACCAGAATTATATTTAAAAAGATTAATTGTAGGTGGATTTGATAAAGTATATGAAATAGGTAGATTATTTAGAAATGAAGGAATGGATTTAAAGCACAATCCAGAATTTACATCTATGGAGTTATATGCAGCATATGAAGATTATAATGACATGATGAATATTACAGAAGAGATGGTGTCTACAATAGCTAAAAATATACTAGGTACAACTAAAATCACGTATCAAGGTCAAGAAATAGATTTAACTCCAACATGGAAAAGAATGACTATGAATGATGCAATAAAAGAAGTAACAGGAATAGATTTTAACGAAATAAAAACAGATGAAGAAGCAATAAAATTGGCAGAAGAGAAGAAACTTATAGTAGATGATATTAAAAAAACAAGAGGAAATATTATGAACATATTCTTCGAAGAATTTGTAGAAGAAACCTTAATACAGCCAACTTTTATATGTGATTATCCAGTTGAAGTATCACCATTAACAAAAAGAAAAGTTTCAGATCCTAGATTAACAGAAAGATTTGAATTATTCATTGGTGGAAGAGAATATGGAAATGCATATTCAGAGTTAAATGATCCAATAGACCAATATGAAAGATTTAAAAAACAAGTTGAAGCAAGAAATGCAGGAGATGAAGAGGCTAATATGATGGATGAAGACTTTGTTCAAGCACTTGAAATAGGACTACCACCAACAGGAGGCTTAGGAATGGGAATTGATAGACTAATTATGTTATTAACAGATTCTGCATCAATTCGTGATGTATTGTTATTCCCAACCATGAAACCACTAAATTAGCTTAATACATTTTAATAAACTCTAAAAGTGCTAAAAATGAGGATTTTTAATTTTGAAAAAATTAGAAATTTTATAAAATTTTGGCTATTAGCCGTAAAATTGTTGTAAATTTATTTCTTATAATTAAAATATGGAGAATATAATGATGAAAGAATTAATGAAAACAAATATATATGATGTAGAAGAAACTATAATAATAACAGGAAGTTGCTTGCAACATATGCAACCAGAAGGTTTTGAAAAACTAAAAAAGATTTCAAACAGCATCTATGAATTATGTCTAGAAGAAACTCATATTAACATGGCAATTACTAAAGTCGGTGGGATGTTAAGAACAGGAAAAGTAAAAAGAATTATATTTGCATCAGTTGATAAATCACCACACTGTGTACAATTACATTATATACAAGATGAATTAAAGAAAATGATGAATTTAGATGAAATAAAAATTAAAAATTATGTTATTGTTAACGATGAATTAAAAGAAATAAAACCAGAAACAATTTCATTATCGAAGAATTTAAGTAAGCTTCAAGAAAATATTAATAAATAATGAAGAAAGGAACTTATAGATTGACTAATAACGATAAAAATTTAATAAAAAACAGAAAATTATATCTGATTTTGATAAGCTATTGATTGAAACGAAAAAATTAAAATAAAGTCTAATAAGTTTTAATAAATTCAATGGCGTAGCATTAAAATAGCATTATAAATAGATAAAAAAGAAATTTATGAAAGAGATATTAAGTGGTTAGAAGAATGCGATATAGTTTTTGCAGATATAACAATTGCTTCTTTAGGTGTAGGATATGAATTAGCTTATGCAGAAAGTTTAGGAAAAACAATCTACGCGGTATATGAGAAAAATGCAAATGTGTCAGGATTACTTAGAGGAGACAAAAACATTCACTTTTTATCATATGACAACATGAATCAAGTTATAGATAAAATAAACGAAATTATGTAATGTTTTAAAATGAAAGGTAAAAAATATAAGGGACTCAAAATTATGAATGAAAACTATTTAAATAAAATTAAATATGAAAAAATTGGAGAAACAGAAGTTTCTAAAGAACGACAATTAAACTGGAATGTTGCATTTGGACTTCAAGCTGTAGATAATCTTATACCATCTAAATATATGGTTGATTTAGCAACTGAAAATATAATTGGTAACAAAAGTTATGATATTGTAGAAAAAGAAGTAAAAGAATATTATGAAAAGGCTGATAAAGAAAAAATAAATAAAAATGAAAGACAGGCGGATGAAGTATCTTTAAGAATAGTGAAAATACTAAATGATAAGGCATTTACATTTAATTATTTAACATTAAAACAATATCATAAAAAGCTATTTGAAAATATTAATATAGGAATAGATGAAAAATATATTGGAGAGTTTAGAGATTATAATATTACAAAAAAAGAGCCAATTTTAAATGGGGAAACTGTACAATATGCTGATTATTCTATGATAGAGCAAACTTTGAAATATGACTTTGAAGAAGAAGAAAAACAAAAATATATTGAAAAAACCGATAAAGAAAAGTTAGATAGAATATGTACTTTTACCGCACATATTTGGCAAGTACATCCTTTTGGAGAAGGAAATACAAGAACTACAGCTATATTTATTCAAAAATATCTAAACAGTAAAGGATTTGATATAAACAATGAATTGTTTAAAGATAATTCAATATATTTTAGAAATGCTTTAGTTAGAGCAAATTATAGTAATATTTCAAAAGGAATAGAAGAAGACAAGAAATATTTAATATTATTTTTTGAAAACTTACTACTTAATAAACAAAATAAATTAGATAATTCAGAACTTAAACTATCTAACTAAGTGTTAATAAGTTTTAATAAATTCAATGGCGTAGCATTAAAATAGCATTTTTTGAAAGTAAAAAATAGATTAAACAATAGTAATCAAGCAAATTGTGATGAATTTGTATATTTGCTCTATGAAACCACTAGCATAGAACATTTAAAAATTGCATATATAATTAAATTATTCAATAAAATGAGAACTTAATGAAAGAAGAATAGCATAAAAGTTTTGATAGTTTAAAAGATAATAATTAATAGACTTTTGAATGTTCAAAAGTCTATTAATTATTATAAAAATATTTTTTACAAAAATTGTATATTTAACTTAAACATTGTACACCTATATAGTATAATAATAAATGATGATTCTATGAAAAACTTTAAAGAATGATGTATAGAAAACGGTTAATATATGTTATTATAATTATATAAAAATGCATAAAATAAATATAAAAATACTTGAAATAATTGTAATTAAGTTTGAAATATGATATATTTAAAATACTATTAAATTTAATTAATGAAAAAAATTAAACGAGGAGAAGAATGTATATGTTTGATTTTTCATTTGATAAAAAAATTATATATATTATCTTAGGAATAGCTGTTTTAATTGGGCTTATAAGCCTTGCAGAAAATGGAGGATTACTTTCATTAATTTTAACACTGCCAGGAGTTATAGTAGCAATTACATTTCATGAATTTGCTCATGCTTATGCTGCATATAAATTAGGTGATGATACACCTAAAATGCAAGGTAGACTTAATTTAAATCCATTGAGCCATATAGATCCTTTTGGATTTATATTACTTATATTTGCTCATATAGGATGGGGAAAGCCAGTTCAAATTAATCCTAGAAACTTTGATAGAAAATTTTCGATGTCAACAGGTGAAGCAATTGTTTCTGTTGCAGGACCAGCTATGAACTTTATACTTGCAATTGTGTTTACAATACTTTATTTTGCAATATTGAAAATAGCACCAATGTTTATATTTTCTGAACTTGGATATTACATTATGATTGTTATCCAATCAACAATAGTAGTTAATGTAGGACTTGGAGTATTTAATTTAATTCCAATACCACCATTAGATGGTAGTAAAATTTTTAGAAATTTTATGTCATATAATGTAAAAGATTGGTTAGATAGATATGAAAAGTATTTCTATATTGCATTTTTAGTACTATGGATATCTGGACTTTTAGGAAATATAATTTCTCCAATAATTAGTTGGATTGCAAACGGACTATTTAAATTAATTGGGTTATTATTTGGAATACCAATAGCATAATTAAAAAATAGAAAGATAAGGAAAAAAGATGAAAAAAGATATATACACATTAGGAATTGAATCAAGTTGTGATGAAACTTCTGTATCTGTTGTAAAAAATGGTAGAGAAGTTCTTTCCAATGTAATTCATTCACAAATAGATATTCATAAACAATTTGGAGGAGTTGTTCCAGAAATAGCTTCAAGAAATCATGTTGATGCTATTTCTACTGTAATGAAGGAAGCAATATCTGAAGCAGGAATAACCTTATCTCAAATTGATGCAGTTTGTCCTACTTATGGACCAGGTCTTGTTGGAGCATTATTAGTAGGTGTTGCATATGCAAAAGGATTAGCATATGCATTAAATAAACCACTCGTAGGAGTAAATCATATCCAAGGACATATTGCAGGAAATTACATTTCACATCCAGAATTAAAGCCACCATTTTTATGTTTAATTATTTCTGGAGGACATACTCAATTAGTATATATTAAAGATTATACAGAATTTGAAACATTATCTCGTACTCGCGATGATGCTATAGGAGAAGCTTTTGATAAAGTAGCAAGGGTAATAGGACTAGAATATCCAGGAGGACCAAAAGTAGATAAATTAGCAGAGATGCGGACAACCTAATATTGCACTTCCACATACATATTTTGAAAATAGTTTAGATTTTAGTTTTAGTGGTATAAAAACAGCAATATTGAACTTATATCATAAAAATCCAAATATAAATAAAAATGATTTATGTGCAAGTTTTCAAAAAGCAATAATAGATATGTTAATTACTAATACACGTCAAGCCATTAAAAATCTAAAAATAGATAAAGTAGCTTTAGCAGGAGGGGTATCTGCTAATATACATATTAGAAACAGTTTTGAAAAATTAGCTGAAGAAGAAAATTTAAAAGTATATTATCCAGAACGTGCATTATGCACTGATAATGCTGCTATGATTGCATCAGCAGGATATTACAATTTTATAAAAGGAAACATATCTGATTTAACATTAAATGCTGTACCAAACTTAAAAATATAATTTATATAAAACTAAAATAAGTGTGATAAATAATTAAGAAATAATGTAAAAGCAAGGCAACCAAACAATTAAATTAATAAATATTAAGAAATACAAGTAAATAGTAAAGAAAGGAAAGCTATGTCAATATATGTAATAGCAGATTTACATTTATCCTTTAAAAAACCTAAGCCAATGGATATTTTCGGGGATAATTGGGAAAATCATGAACGAAAAATAAAAGAAGATTGGTTAAAAAAAGTAAAAGATAATGATGTAGTTGTTCTACCAGGTGACTTTTCTTGGGCAATGAATTTAGAAGATGCATATTTAGATTTTAAATATTTAAATGAGCTTCCAGGTAAAAAAATTTTATTAAAAGGAAATCATGATTATTGGTGGACAACTTTAAAAAAGATGAAAGCCTATTTAGAAGCAAATCATTTTGATACAATAGATTTTCTTTTTAATAATAGTTTTTGTTATGAAGAAATTATATTAACTGGAACACGCGGATGGACATTAAATGATTTACATGCTGAAGGCAAAATATTAAGTAGAGAATTGGGAAGACTTGAGTTATCTATAAATGAAGGAATTGAAAAGTTTGGAAAAGATAAGCCAATTTATGTTTTTATGCATTATCCACCAATAACTAATTCTGCAATGCTAAATTCATATGAATTAAAATTTGTAGAAGTAATGAAAAAATATAACGTAAAGAGATGTTTTTATGGACATTTACATTCACGTTCGCATAAAGATGCAGTGGAAGGAATAGTTCAAGGTATACAGTTTAACCTAATTAGTGGAGATTATTTAGACTTCAAATTAATGCAGGTAAAGTAGTTTTAGTAGGAGATTATTATGGAAATAAAACCAATAGTAATAATAGCAGCAATGCAAGAAGAATCTGATTTTCTAATTAACAAATTAAAAAATGCAAAATGTGAGAATGTAGGAAAATATAAGTTTTATGAAGGATTTATAAATAACTATCCAGTAGTTATATGTGAATCGCTTGTTATGAGTATAAACGCAGCGATAGCAACACATATTGCCATTGAAAAGTATAATCCTATTGCAATACTAAATGAAGGAACAGCAGGTGCACATGAAAAAACTATACATAAGGGAGATATAGTAATTGGAGAAAAATGCATCAATATAACTTCTTGTAAAACTCCAAATAAAAAGGCAGGAGAAGGAAGTAATAGCTTAGATTGGAAATTGGTTAATTTCATTAGTGGAGAAGAAAATAAGTTAGAATATCAATATGGTGATAAAAGACTTATTAATATTGCAAAACAAGTTACATATACTGAAGGAATGGTCTATTTTGGAACTATTGGAAGTGGTGATGTTTGGAATAATGAAATAGATAGAATATTATGGCTAAATAGAGAATATAAAACTCTTTGTGAAGAAATGGAAGGAATAGCGGTTTATACAGTAGCAAACAATTTTAATATTCCTGTACTTGGTATTAGAATTATATCAAACAATGAAATTTTAGGGGAAGAGTTTGATAAAAACCTAGGATTAAAATCTCAAGAATTTACATATGAACTAATTTTAAAAATGATTCAAGAAAAATATTTAGATAAATTAGTATAAGTAATATATAGAATTAATGATAAACTAAAATTAATAATAAAAACTATGCACGCGATAAAGAAAAAGTCCAACACTTTTATAATGTTGGACTTTTTATAATATATTAATTATTTTTTATTTTTATCGTCAGCAAAAACTTCTTTTACAGCACCTAAACTACTTAAAGCACCTGTTGCTTCAAATGGAATAAATACTTTATTAGCTTCGCCTTTTGCAACTTCTTGTAAAGCTTCTAATGATTTTAATTGAACTAATTTATCGTCTGGATTAGCATTTTTCATAGCAGCATAAATCATTTCAATTTCTTTTGCTTTTGCTTCAGCTACTTTTTTAATTGCATCTGCTTCACCGGCAGCACGTCTTATTTTAGATTCTCTATCAGCTTCAGCTTCTAAAATAGCAGCTTCTTTTTGTCCTTCTGCAATTGTAATAGCAGATTGTCTTTCACCTTCAGCTTGTAAAATTAAAGCTCTTTTATTTCTTTCTGCATTCATTTGTTTTTCCATTGCATCACGAATGTCTGCAGGTGGAGTAATATCTTTAATTTCTACACGGTCAACTTTACAACCCCATTGGTCTGTTGCTTCATCAAGAATTACTCTTAATTGATCATTAATAGCATCTCTTGAACTGAAAGTTGCATCTAAGTCCATTTTACCAACTATATCACGAATAGTTGTAATAGCTAAATATTCAATACCTTTCTTTAAAGATTGAATTTCATATACTGCCTTTGCAGGATCCGTAATTTTATAGAACACAACTGTATCAATTGTGATTGTAACATTATCTTTTGTAATAACTCCTTGAGGTGGAATATCCATTGTTTGTTGTTTTAAACTAACAACGCTTCTTACATGATCAATGAATGGTACAATAATAGTAAGACCTGCATCAGCAATTTTATGAAACTTACCAAGTCTTTCAATAATGTATACCTCAGCTTGTTTAACAATTTTGATTGATTTAAATGCAATAACTAGTATGATTACTAATAGTACAATTAAAAATGCCATAAAAAATCCTCCTTTAAAATAATATATTTTATAAAATATTTATAACTACTTTAATACTGTTTCTATTTCATGTAGTGGTTCAACAATTGCTTTTACACCATCAATTTTAATAACGCGTACTTCAGTACCTTTTGAAATGTTTGAAGAAGATTTAGCAGTCCATGTTTCACTACCAATTCTAATTTGCCCAATATTGTTTACATCACTAATTTCTTTAGTAACAATTCCAGTTTTACCAATTATAGAATAAGCATTTGTTTGAAATTTATCACTTCGAGAAATTTTTTTTACAAAAGGTTTTGTTAAAAATAAAAGTAAAGTAGAAGTAATAACAAATACAGCAGTTTGTATAATCAGATTATTTGTGAAAAGGCTAACAATTGCAGTAATTAATGCTCCAATTGCAAACCAAAAAACTAAAAATCCTACAGTCATTATTTCCATAATGAAAAATACGCCTGAAATAATTAACCATACTTGCCACATAAGACATTCCTCCTTTAAAAACTTTACAACAATATTATACTACATATTTCGAGAAAAATAAATAGTTTTATGAAAACTTGTTTAAAATACACTACATTTACTAGCATTTCATACTGAAAAAGTATGGAAAATATTCTTAATATTAAGAAAACAAATTATTTAAACTTATATAATTCTATTATATAAGTACAATTATATTTCAATTATATTTATTTATTAAATTTTTATAAAAAATATTTTCGAAATAGACATTTTATGATATAGTAATAGAAAATAAAACATACGAGGAGAAATTTATGAAAATAATAAAAAGCATGTGGAAACAAATATTAGTTATAGTAGTATTATTACTTGTTGTAGGAGTAATTCTAGTTATATCTCCTAATTTTAAAAAAGATCCAAATGAAGGAAAAATCAACTTAATAATAAATAATAATAATGTTACAGGAAAGTTAAAGAAGCCTATTATTATAGATACAAATGGAGTTGTATATTTATCTAAAAGTGACATAGATAATTACTTTGATGGAGAAATATATTTAGATAAGGAAAATAATCAGATAATTACAACTTCTGAAACTAAAGTTGCAGTATTATCTTTAACAGAAAAGAAAATGAAAGTAAATAATGCAGATGTAAAGTTATTGGGCGGAGCAATAAGAGAAGATGGCGAATACTATCTTCCAATTTCTGAAATGGGAAATGTATATAATATTGAAGTGGCCAATATTAGTAATTCTATTATATTAATAGATTCTTTAGATAGAGAATTAATAAAAGCAGATGTTAATAAAGATGTTAGCATTAAATACAATACAAAATTAATCACTAAAACTGTAGATAAAGTTAAAAAGGGTGGTAAAGTAGTAGTAATATCTGAAAATAGCAAAGGTTGGACAAAAGTTAGAACAGATAACGGAAAAATTGGATATGTAAAAACAGACAAACTTACAAATAAAACAGTAGTAAGACAAAAGCTAGAAAAGCAATCTCAAATCGCGAAAAAGATAAATTTAGTATGGGATTATTATTCAGAATATGTTAGTGCACCTAAGCGTAGTGGTACAACAATTAATGGCATAAATGTTGTAAGTCCATCATTCTTCTCATTAAAAAATACAGATGGCGTTCAAATATTAGATAATGCAAAGACAGCAGGACAAGACTATATTGCTTGGGCAAAGGAAAATGGATATAAAGTATGGGCAATATTTTCAAACAATTCTATGAAAACTGTTACATCAAATATATTGAATAATTATGAACTAAGATCAAAAATGATCGAAGATATTGTTGCACTTGCTGTGAAATATGAAGTAGATGGAATAAATGTAGATTTTGAATATATGAATATGGAAGATAAAGACATGTATTCTAGATTCATAATAGAACTTGCTCCTAGACTTAGAGAATATGGTATGGTAACTTCTGTAGATGTTACTGCACCAGATGGAAGCGAAAATTGGTCTTTATGTTTTGATAGAGACGTTTTAGCAAAAGTATCAGATTACTTAGTATTTATGGCTTATGACCAACATGGAACTTCTAGTTCAAAAACAGGAACAGTTGCCGGATATGATTGGATTGAAGCAAATATTAAAAAATTTGTAGGACAAGAAGCTGTACCTAAAGAAAAAATAATTTTAGGAATGCCTTTTTATACAAGACTTTGGAGAACAGATAATAATGGAGGAATAACAAGTTCCGTAGTATATATGAATCAAGTAGATAATAAATTACCAAAAGATGTAGAAAGAACATGGAATGACTTAACAAAACAATATTATGTAACATATTCAAGCGAAAAATACAAATATGAAATGTGGATAGAAGATACAAATTCAATTAAAGAAAAACTAAAACTAATTAGCCAATATGAATTAGCAGGAGCAGCATTTTGGGAAAAAGATAGAGAAACCGATGATATCTGGGCAGTTATAGCAGAATCATTACAAAGTTAGCTAAAATAATAATTAAAAGTAAATAAAATTAAAGATATATAACTTTGAAATTAACTTTTAATAAAATAATTAAATAAAAGGTTACTTAGAAAAGTAAATTCCAGATAAAA
>CANQRO010000033.1 GCA_947626205.1 uncultured Clostridia bacterium | reverse complement strand
CTCGCAAGTTTGCTAAGATATCAGAAGAGGTTTTAGGATCATAAATTCTTTGTTTGCTAATTGTAGTTATTTGTGATACTAAAGCAATACTTCCTTTTTTCATTTTTGTAATTTCGTTTTCTACTTTTTTTATATACTTAAAATCAGCATTAAATTGCTCTAATCTTTCTGCAGGTAATTTCCATATATTTTCATATTCCTTTGATAATCGCTGAGACATGTTATTGCATATTTTTTTTAAATTTAAATAAATTTCATTGCCCAAATTGATAGTAGTATGGTTATTATACTTTTTATGTTCTTTTATTGATGTTAATGGAATTACTGTTAAAGTCCCTGAAGATAGTGAATTTGATTTATCCAATACAATGCAATAATGTAATCCACCTTCTTCATTTCCTATATTAAAACCTAAATTAGCCTTTATTATACAACCTCGTTTATATTTTTTTAGATGTTTAGGATTGAAAATTTCTTCAGCTAAATTATATTTTGCAAAATCTTCAAACCAATATGCTAGTAAATTAGCTTTTTTAAAATTATTATTATTTATATGATAAGTCAAGAGCATATCTAACTGATTTATTGCAATCTGTTTGTGTGCAAAAACTTCCATATATTCAGTTTTATTATCCAAAATATTTTTTTCTTCCATACAAATATATACTCCTATCATATTTTAAATTAGAAATTAAGAACATTATAACAAACAAAAGTTTGAAAATCAATGCTATTGATTAAAAAAATATATAAATGTACTTGGAAAATAAAAAGAATAATGATATAATAGCAATCGTTAAGTAATAAAAAGGAGAGGAAAAAAGTGAAAATTGGTATTGTAGGATTACCTAATGTTGGAAAAAGTACAATGTTTAATGCAATAACTAAAGCAGGGGCAGAATGTGCTAATTATCCATTTTGTACAATAGAGCCAAATGTGGGAGTTGTTCCAGTTCCTGACGAAAGGCTAGATGAATTAACTAAATTATATAATCCTTTAAAAACTACACATGCAGTTATTGAATTTGTAGATATTGCAGGATTAGTAAAAGGAGCAAGCCATGGAGAGGGACTAGGAAATAAGTTTTTATCGCATATTCGAGAAGTAGATAGTATAGTTGAAGTAGTTAGATGCTTTGAAGACCCAAATGTTGTTCATGTTGATGGAAGTATTGATCCATTAAGAGATATTGAAACTATAAATTTAGAATTAATTTTTGCAGATATTGAAGTAGTAGAAAAAAGATTAGATAGAGCTAAAAAACAAGTAAAAGCAGATAAAAAATTTCAAGCAGAAATTGATTTATTTGAAAGAATTAAGCATACATTAGAAGAAGGAAAATCTGCAAGAACATTAGAGTTAAATGATGAAGAAAAGGAAATAGTAAAAGATGCCTATCTTTTAACTTTAAAACCAATTTTATATATTGCAAATATTTCGGAAGGTCAACTTGAAAATGCAGAAAATGATGAATATGTAAAAAAGGTAATAGAACATGCAAAACAAGAAAATGCAAAAACAATTCCTTTATGTGTAAAAATAGAAGAAGAACTAGCTGGATTAGATGATAATGATAAAAAAGAAATGCTAGAAGCACTTGGACTTGAAGAATCTGGACTTGACAAAGTAATTAAAGCAAGTTACGATTTATTAGGTTTAATGAGTTTCTTAACTGCAGGAGAGCCAGAAGTTCGTGCTTGGACCATAAAAAAAGGAACAAAAGCCCCAGAGGCAGCAGGAAAAATACATTCTGACATAGAAAGAGGATTTATTAGAGCAGAAGTTGTATCATATTCAGATTTAATGCGTGAAGGTTCTATGAATGCTGTTAGAGAAAAAGGGTTGTTACGTTCAGAAGGAAAAGATTATATTATGCAAGATGGAGATATTGTTCTATTTCGCTTTAATGTATAAAATTTTAAAAAATAGAAAAAACTAGAATTCAAAGGAGGAAATTGTAATGAAAGAAGAATTATTTAATAAGAAAGAAACGGGTTGGAAAAATATTTCAGAGGAAAATAAATCTAATATATTTAAGTTTGCTGATGAATATATTTATTTTCTAAATAAGGTAAAAACAGAAAGAGAAGCTGTTGCTTTTACAGAAAGAATGTTAAAAGAAAATGGATTTACAAATGTATGTGAAAAAGAAACTTTAAATACTGGAGATAAAGTATACTTTATAAATCATAATAAAAGCATATATATTGCAGTTATAGGAGAAGAACCACTAGAAAATGGTATGAAAGTATTGGGAGCACATATAGATTCACCACGACTAGATTTAAAGCCAAATCCACTTTATGAAGATAATGGTTTTTGCTATCTTAAAACTCACTATTATGGTGGAATTAAAAAGTATCAATGGACAGCAATTCCACTTGCAATTCATGGAGTAATTGTAAAATCAAATGGAGAAAAAGTTGAAGTAGCAATAGGTGAAGATGAAAACGATCCGATATTTACAATTACAGATCTTTTACCACATCTTGCAACAGAGCAAATGGATAAAAAACTAAAAGATGGTATTAGTGGAGAAGATTTAAATTTATTAGTTGGAAGTATTCCAGAAGAAGATAAAGAAATTAGTGAAAAAGTAAAATTAAATATTTTGATGTTATTAAATGAAAAATATGGAATGAAAGAAATTGATTTCGTAAGTTCTGAATTAGAAATAGTACCTGCATTTACTGCAAGAAGTTTAGGCTTCGATAGAAGTATGGTAGCAGGATACGGCCAAGATGATAGAGTTTGTGCATATACTTCTGTACGTGCTATGCTAGATGTAGAAAAGCCTAAGAAAACAGCAGTATGTATTTTAGCTGATAAAGAAGAAATAGGTAGTATGGGAAATACAGGTATGGAATCACATGTATTTGATTATTTTATATCTGAATTATTAAATAAGAAAAATGAAAACAAACCAAATGCTTTAGAAAAAGTATTCTGTAATTCAAAAATGCTATCAGCCGATGTAGATGCTGGATTAGATCCAATTTACGCATCAGTTTCAGAAAAAAATAATGCAGCAATGATAGGACACGGTATTGGTTTAAACAAATATACAGGTGCAAGAGGAAAATCTGGTGCATCAGATGCAAACGCAGAATATGTTGCAGAAGTTAGAAATATATTTGAAAGTGCAAATGTACCTTATCAAGTAACTGAACTTGGAAGAGTAGATTTAGGCGGTGGCGGAACTATCGCATACATTTTAGCAGATAAGGGAATGGATGTTATAGATTGTGGCGTTCCAGTACTATCTATGCATGCACCATATGAAGTATCATCAAAGTTTGATGTGTATTGTGCATATAAGGCATATAGCGCTTTTGTTCAATAAAAATAAGTTATAAAAAGGAAAAAGGTTATAAATTCCTAAGCTATAAACTTGGCTTAGGGATTTTGTATATATAAAAAGTTATTTAAAACTATTGCAATTTGCTTTTTAGAGGTATATAATATTTTAGTCGCAAAAATTTGCGGTAGTAGCCCTGAAAATTAGCACAAGAAGGAAAGGAGCAGCTATGAGAAAAATCAATATTCAGGCGTTGTACGATTTCGCAGACAGGAGGAAAAAGGTGGACCCTTGGGAGCTTGCTGACGCGGCAGAAAGCTTTTACCGGAGCGTAAAAGTAGTTGGCTTGAACGATACTGTGGTCACCTATATTGAATCTACAGGAATGAGAGTGCAGTGTTCGGGAGCGGAAACGTCCATTCTGCTTAGAGCATTTACACTGCATTTGCTACGTCTCATTTATCGTTGGGACGATATGCGCTCTGGAAGATTGGAAAAGCATTTCGGACTGGATCTGTCAATGTACGAGATACTGGCTCAGACTGGAGTTGTAACTATGTCTGGAGTGGATTTGGCTTGTACAAACGTACAGGATACCATTAATAAATGGTCTAACTGAATAATATGGGGTAGGAGCAATCAGTGGAAATTACTGATTGCTTTTTTATTGCATAGTAAAAATTAAATATTCTATGTCAATGAGTGATACTTAGCATTTGTTATTTTTATTGCAGAAATAATAAAAAAGCAACACCATATTTGGTGTTGTTCTTTTTAATTATTTTCTTCATTTTTTCCTGCTATAACTTTTTTTCCATTATAGTATCCACAGTTTGAACAAGCTGTATGTTGCATTACAGGTTCGTGGCAATGTGGACATTCAGCAAAGTTTGGTTTTTCTAATTTCCAATTAGATCTTCTTAAATGTGTTCTTTCTTTAGACCATCTTCTTTTTGGTTGAGCCATTTTTATTCCCTCCTCGTTTCACGATATATGTATATATCTTTTAAATTTTATCTTTTTTAAAGTCACTATAAGAGTATACTAAGTTTTAAGCATTTTGTCAAGAGTTACAAGCTGGATTTGTAAAAAATTATTGAAAATTATATATAATATTGATATAATAAACAAAAAAATAAGGTGAATTATATGGAAAAAAGAGTTGATAAAATTAATTATTATTTAAATATTGCAGAAGCTGTATCAGAAAGAGGAACATGCCTTCGTAAAAATTTCGGTTGCATAATAGTAAAAAATGATGAAATAATTTCTACTGGATATACAGGAGCACCACGTGGAAGAGTTAATTGTATAGATTTAGGTTATTGTACAAAAAAAGAAAAATTTCCAGATATTCATCATGGTGGATATGATGCATGTAGGTCTGTTCATGCAGAGCAAAATGCAATGTTAAGCGCTTCTAGAAAGGATATGATAGGTTCAACTATGTATCTTGTAGGAAAGAGAGTATCTACAGGAGAATATGAACCAGGGGCCAATTCATGTCAAATGTGCAGAAAAATGATAATAAATGCAGGAATAAAAGAAGTAATAATAAGAGGAGCAACTAAAGATGAATACTTAGTTGTTGATGTAGAAGATTGGGTTAAAAAAGATGATTTGCTAGAAGGAAAAAATGTTTATTAAAAAGAGTAGAATATAGGAGTAAAATATGAAGCTAAAATCATTTTTTAATAATTTGATAAAAGATAAGAAATTTCTAAGTTATATGATAGTAATATTTATTTCAATATTTTTGTGTATACCATTATTTTCAAAATATATGGATATATCACGTGATGATGGAATTCAACATATTTGTAGATTAATTGGAAATTTTAGTGCTTTAAAAGAAGGAAATATTTTTCCTGTTATTATCTCAAGTTTTTGCAATGGTTTTGGATATTCATGGAATATATTTTATAGTCCATTAACAGCATATATTCCATTAATTTTTAAAATATTTACTAGTTCATATGTATTAATGTTAAAACTATTTATGATGCTAACTGTTTGCTTATCTGGAATATTTATGTTTAAATTTGTATATAGAATTTCAACAAGTTATAAAGCAGGTGTAATAGCAGCTATTTTATATATGAGTGCACCATATCATTTAACAGATTTATATAATAGAATTGCAGTTGCAGAACTTGCATCTTTTATATTTTTGCCAATTGTATTTTTAGGAATGTATAATTTATTCCACTTAAAGAATAAAAAACCATATGAAATTATTTTTGGAGCAATTGGTTTAATATTAACACATAATGTAATGGCACTTTATGCAGCAATTTTTTGTTTTATATACATGTTAATTCATTATAAACAATTAAAAGATAAATTAATTTTGAAGAAAATTCTTATTAGCATTATTCTTATATTATTATGTACAAGTTTTTATATAATTCCGCTTCTTGAACATATGCTAACAACAGAATATGAAGTATTTTTACCTGATAGAATGTATAAAGATAACACATTAATTAGTGCAAAATTAAGTATTTCAGAGTTATTTATAAAAGAACACTATGAAATGAATTTTCATATAGGAATTCTTATAATAATTGGATTTATTTTAACTTTTATATATTGCTATAAGAATAAGATTAAAAAACATTATAAAGAATGGATATACACATTTATGCTTTTCGGTTTTATTAGCACAATCATGACACTAAAAATCTTTCCATTTGAACATTTGCCTAATATACTAAAAATGATACAATTCCCATGGAGAATGATGGAATATGCAAGCTTTTTCTTTTCAATAGTTGCAAGCATAGGATTAGCAATGTTTTTGAATCGTAATAGAAAAAAAGAACTATTAGCAATAATATTTATAATGTTTTATCTATCATGCTCAATAATATTTTCGAAAATAGAAGTAGAAATTCCATTTAATGAAGAAAAATATTTAACCCCAATTCCAGTTACATCTGCTACTGGAAAAGTACATGCAGGATTAGCAAGTTTTGAATATCTTCCTAAAAAAGCTTTTCAAAATAGGTCATATATAGAAGAAAGAAATGATGGAGCAATTATATTAGATGGAGAAGGAGAGATATTAAATCAAAATAAAAATGGAACAAATTTTAATTTTGTAATATCGAAAGTTAAAGAAAACTCAAAATTAGAACTACCATATATATATTATTTAGGTTATGATGCAAAACTTGAGACAGAAGATGGCAAAAAAATAGATATTAAAATAGAAGAATCTGAAAATGGATTTTGCATGATAACTTTACCAAGTGTAGAAAATGCTAAAATTGAAGTATCGTACACGGGAACTACATTAATGAAAATATCTTATGCTTTAACGGCTTTAGGAATTATATCTATTATATGTTCTAAATTTAAGATAGTAAAAAAACTGCAAAAATTTTTAATTTTAAAACAAAAAAATAAATAATTATGAAATAACACTTCCTTATTAAGCAAAATTAAGTTTAATAAGGAGGTATTATTTTATTAATTATTTTATATATTAAATTTATTAATTTTCTTAAAATTTTCTTTATTAATTGACTATATTTAATAAATAGGATAGAATAACAGATGTAGAAAATGAGGTGAGAATAATGGGAAAACCAACAGTTGCTATTGTTGGAAGACCAAATGTTGGAAAATCAACATTTTTTAATTATATTGTAGGACAACGATTATCTATTGTTGAAGATACTCCAGGTGTAACAAGAGATAGAGTTTATGCAGAATGCAACTGGAGAGGTAAAGATTTTACTGTTATAGATACAGGAGGAATTGAAACAGATACAGACGATTTAATAACTAAAGAAATAGCAAATCAAGCTAACATTGCAATAAATATGGCGGATGTAATTATATTTATAACAGATATAAAACAAGGTGTAACTGAGTTAGATAAAGAAATAGCAATGATACTTAAAAAATCTAATAAACCTATCGTACTTGTATGTAATAAAGCAGATAATTATGGAAAAACTTCGGATGATATATATGAATTTTACAATTTAGGGTTAGGAGATCCATATCCACTTTCTGCAACTAATGCAATTGGAATAGGGGATATTTTAGATGCGATATATGAAAAAATCCCTAATAATGAAAATTATGAAGATAATTCTGATAAAATTAAAGTGGCTATTATTGGAAAACCAAATGTTGGTAAGTCTTCATTAATAAACCGTATTTTAGGTGAAGAAAGAGCTATAGTTAGTGATATTGCAGGAACTACACGTGATGCAATAGATTCAGAATTTGAAAATGAATTTGGCAAATATGTTTTTATAGATACAGCAGGAATTAGAAGAAAGAGTAAAGTAAACGAATCTATAGAAAAGTTTAGTGTAATGAGAACTTTACTTGCAATAGAAAGATCGGATGTATGCTTAATGATGATAGATGCCTTAGAAGGTGTTACAGATCAAGATGCTAAAATTGCAGGAGAAGCACATGAAGCGGGAAAAGGAATAATACTAGTAATAAATAAATGGGATGAAGTAGAAAAGGATACATACACATTAGAAAATTTTAAAAAAGATGTTTATAATAAGCTTGCGTATCTAACCTATGCACCAATTATATTTATATCAGCAAAAACAGGTCAACGTGTAGGAAAATTGTATGAGCTTATAAATTCAGTGGCTAGTCAAAATGCTTTAAGAGTTTCAACTGCTACATTAAATGAAGTATTAAATGAAGCAATAGCTATTGTACAACCACCAAGTGATAAGGGAAAGAGATTGAGAATTTATTATATGACACAAAGCTCAACAAAACCACCAACTTTTGTTGTGTTTGTAAATAATAAAGAATTGTTTCATTTTTCATATGAGAGATATTTAGTAAACCAACTTAGAAAAGAATTTGGACTAGTTGGAACGCCAATTCGTATTATAGTTAGAGAAAAAGGAGAAAAGAATAATGAATGAATTAAAAATTAAAGGTGTATATAAACATTTTAAAGGTGATTATTATATTGTAGAAGATATCGCAATCCATAGTGAAACAAGAGAAAAATATGTTGTATATAGGGCTTTATATGGTAATAACGAATTATATATTAGACCATATGATATGTTTTTATCTGAAGTAGATAAAAATAAGTACCCACATGTAAACCAGAAATATCGTTTTGAATTACAAAATATAGATTCTGTTAATAAAGGTTAAAGAATTGAAGAATAAAAAATAGGGATGTATTAAAAATGATTTATATCATTGAACATACATTTTAAAAGGAGGAATGTATATGCTAGCATATTATATATTAATTGGAATTGTATCATACTTAATAGGAAGTATTAGTTTTTCTGTTATTATTAGCAAAAAAATGGCAGGATTTGATGTAAGAAAAAAGGGAAGCGGAAATGCAGGTTCTACAAATGTATTAAGAACTGTTGGAAAAAAGGCAGCTGCTTTAACTCTTGTATGTGATATTTTAAAAGGTGTTGTTGCTATATTATTAGCTGTATTGTTAGGATTTATAGTAAAAGATTTAGAAGGAGATTTACTTGTTCAAATTGCAGCTATAACAGTTGTTATTGGACATACATTTCCGATATTTTTTGGATTTAAAGGTGGAAAAGGAGTTGCAACTTCTTTAGGTGTACTTTTAATTATTAACTGGCAAATAGGATTAATTTGTTTAGTGTTTGCTTTAGTAATTATGGCATTAACTAGAATGGTTTCAGCAGGATCTGTTCTTGCAGCTATTTTATTCCCAGTATTAACGTTATTTATTGGACAAGAACACTTTATTGTACAAGGAAACTATTTTGTTTTTAGTGTAATTATGGCATTAATAGTCGCATTCAATCATAGAAGTAATATAAAAAGAATTTTAAATGGAACAGAAAATAAATTAAGCTTTAAGAAAACTGCATAATTTTAAGGAGGAAAAAGTGAAAAATATTGCAATAATAGGTAGTGGAAGTTGGGGAGTTGCTTTAGGAATTCATTTGGCTAATATGGGGCATGTAGTAAAAATATGGTCATTTGCCGAAGAAGAAAAAGATTTAATAAATAATGAAAGAAAATGCAAATTTTTGCCTGAAGTTACTTTACCAGAAAATATTAAATGCTATACTTCTTACGAAGAGGTTATTAATAATTCAGATGTTATATTACATGTAACTCCATCTAAATTTGTAAGAAATATAATAAAAGAGTATAAAATATACGTTAAAAATCAACCAATTGTCATGTGTGCAAAAGGATTTGAGAAAGAAACTTTATATACTCTAGATGAAATTATTAAAGAAGAATTACCAAATGCAAAATATGCTGTTTTATCAGGACCAAGTCATGCAGAAGAAGTTTCAAAAGGAATTCCAACAGCTATGGTTGTGGCTTCAGAAAGTGAACAATTAGCTGATGAAATACGAAATATTTTTATGAATGAAAATGTACGTATATATACATCTACAGACGTAAAAGGAGTAGAACTTGGTGGAGCATTAAAAAATATTATAGCGTTTTGTGCAGGTGTTGCTTCTGAATTGGGGTTAGGAGATAATTCATTTGCAGCATTAATTACAAGAGGATTAACAGAAATTAGTCGTTTAGGTGTGAAACTTGGCGGAAAGCAAGAAACATTTTATGGTTTAACAGGACTAGGAGATTTAATTGTTACATGTCTTAGTGAACATAGTAGGAATAGAAAAGCAGGAAGATTAATTGGATCTGGAAAAACAATTGAAGAAACAAAAGAAATTGTAGGAATGACAATAGAAAGTATAGAAAATATTGAAGTGGCATATGAATTATCAAAAATTTATAATGTAGATATGCCGATTGTTCATACGGTTTACGATGTATTATATAACGGATTAAATCCAAAACAAGCTGTAAATTTATTAATGACTAGAGATAAAAAATCTGAATAATGTGTTAAAAAATGTAAATACTAGTATAAACAAATTTTATTATAAAGGTAAATTTAATTTTATTACTTTAGAAAATATTTTAAAATTTCCAGGTAATAAAAAACGGAGGTATATTAAATGGACTTTCTTGATAAATTAGGTAAAAAAGCTAGTGAAACATACAAATTTACAGCAGAAAAGACATCTAAAATTGCAAAAGAAGCAAAAATAAAAATGACTATGAATGAAAATAAAAGTAAAATAGAAGAACTATATGTAGAAATAGGAAAGAAAATGTACGAACATCATGTTAATCCTAAAACAATTGATATCGATATGGAATCAGTTTTAGAAGATTACTGTATTCAAATTGATGAGTTATGTGACCGTATTGAAGATGAAAGAAAAGAACTTTTAAGTTTAAAAGATAAAAAACAATGTCCAAATTGTTTTTCAGAAATAGAATTATCATATAAATATTGCCCAAATTGTGGTGATAAGCAATCTGAAGAACCAGAGGAAATAAGTAATAATACAGAAAGTAACGAAAGTACCAAAGACACAGATAATTCAAAAAAGCAAAAAACAAATATTGATGAAATCGACAATAATAAAGGACTGCGTGAAAATAAGGATACAAACTATAATGAAGAAATAGAAAATAAAGAAATAGAAGAAAATGAAGATGAAGATATAGAAGTTGATGACGAAGAATAAAATATAAAATTTAATAAAAATACAACACCCTCTATCTTTTAACTGATAGAGGGTTAATTAGGAGGATACGAAGATGAAAGTTGTAATTCAAAGAGTATTAAATGCAAGTGTAGTTGTAGATCAAAATATAGTAGGAAAAATAAATAACGGTTTTTTGGTATTACTAGGAATTGCAAATGATGACACAGAAGAAAAAGTAACAAAAATGGTAAAAAAGATAGTAAATCTTCGTATTTTCAATGATGAAAACGATAAAATGAACTTAAATATAAAGCAAGTAAATGGAGAAATATTAGTAGTTTCTCAATTTACTTTATATGCAGATTGCTCTGGTGGAAACAGACCAAGTTTTGCTTTAGCTGGAAATCCAGAATTAGCAAACAAGTTATATGAATTTTTTGTTTCAGAGTGCAAAAAAGAGGGAATAAAAACAGAACATGGAATATTTGGTGCACATATGAAAGTAGATCTTATTAATAATGGGCCAGTTACTATATTATTAGAAAGTTAATAAGGAAAGCGTTCATATAAATAACGAATTATATCATCCGCATTTTCGTTCGTAACATTTATGAATGTATTTTCGTCCAAGCTCACCCACATATTTATTTGGTAATTATCATTATTTTCTATAAAAACTCCAATAATATCTGCAATTTCGATTGGGTTTAAATATAATTTTTCCCATTTCAATTTATTGTCATTTTCAATATTTTTATCAAAAAAGTTGTTTAAAAATCTTGATATTTCACCTCGTTTATTGCTATATAAACTAACCATCGTTTTCATATTTCAATAATAATGTAAATTAAATTACATATTCTCCTTTTCATCTTTTATAAATATTATTTCTTTTAATTAAAAATGTATACATTAGAATAAAAGGTAATTTTTATGGAAATACTAATTTTAGGTGATTAGTGTGAAAAAAAATTTAATAATATATATTACAATTTTTATATTTATAGTTTTAGTTTTCTTTATTATTTTTGAGATTTCTAATAAAAACAAAACTGAATTGCCTGATAAATTATCTTCAGAAATACAGTATATGGATAGAAATTTAATTAGTATGTTAAATAAAGTAAATAACATACAATTTCCTAATTATATTGTAACTGTAGAAAAAATAGAAGAAAGGGATAGTTCTAAATCCGAGGGACAAAGTGCCTCGAATCAAGATAATTCTTCTAAATCACAGGCGAGTGGAAGTGAAGAAGGGAAATCTCGGTAGTGAAGGTAATTCTGGAAGTGAAAACTCAAATTCTCAATCACGGTGGAGGAAGTAAACAAGAAGGGGAAGAGGGGAATAAGCAATCATCAAGTAATGAAAGCCAAGATAATAATATTCAGTATAGTATGAGACAGAACAGTATTCTTACACAAAGCAAGGAAACAAATTGGGAAGAATTAAAAATAGATATAGAAAACTTTTATTCATCTTGGTCTGTAATAGTTTTAGATTTATACAAACAAAATATAAATAATAATGATATCTTAAATTTTGGAAAAGAATTAGACAATGCCATAGTTGCAATAAAGAACGAAGATAAAATAGCAACACTTAATACATTAACAAAAATGTATTCATATATTCCAATTTATACCACTAGCTTTCTTGATAATAATTTATTGAAGGTATATCAAACAAAGTCGAATATATTAAATGCATATTCATTAGTAGAACAAAATAACGAATCTGAATTTAAAAATGAACTTATTAAAGCAGAAGAAGCCTATTTGCCTATATTAAGTAATATTGAGCAAAATTTAAACAAACAAAATGAAATAAATAAAGTATATGTTCTATTAAAGGATATGCAAGCTGAAAGTACTAAAAACGATAAAGATATTTTTTATATGAAATATAAAAATATAATGGAGCAATTAAATTTTTTAAGTTAAAATTTAAAGTATTATTACATCTTGAAAATCTTATGAAAATATAGTACAATATAATAAGAGTAAATTGAATGGTCGCGTATAGCAAGGTCGCAAGGCAGCGTACGAGGAAAGTCCGGGCTCCATAAGAGCGATGATGCTGGATAACGTCCAGTGGAGGAAACTCTAAGGAAAGTGCAACAGAAAATAACCGCCGTGTAAACGGTAAGGGTGAAAAGGTAAGGTAAGAGCTTACCGCAAGTATGGTGACATATTTGGTCAGTGTAAACCCCATCTGGAGCAACACCTAATATATGAGGAGGTTAAGATGCTCTTTCGTCTTCTCTATTTGGTGGCTTGAGACATATAGTAATATATGTACTAGATAAATGACCATTTTAAACAGAACCCGGCTTATAGATTTACTTGATATATGAAAAAAGATAGGTAATACCTATCTTTTTTCTTTTACTATAAATATTATTTATTATTTTTTACTTCTCTGGTGGAGTATAGCTAATTATATCTCCAATCTCACAATCTACTGTTTTACAAATCCTTGCAAGTAATTTTAAATCTACTTTTTGCATATCATTTTTACAGTATTTTATTAGCTGTTTATAATGAATTTGAGCATTTCTAGATAAGCTAGAGCGACTAATATTATTCTTTTTCAAATATTCATCAAGTTTTAAGTCGACTGTTCCCCAATTTTCTTCCATTTTACTTCACCTCTAGCTCAAATATTATCATTTTATTTACTGTTAGACAATTAGCAATAAACATAGTATGCTTGAGCCTAGCAAGTTTCGAGGTTTTTATATGGGATAATGCGTATAAAATCCTCCGGTAATTTTGCCTTTACTACTACATCATTTTTTGTTATTGGATGGATAAAATGAATTTGATAAGCATGAAGTGCTTGTCTAGTTATTAAGCTGGATTTAGAACCATACAAAGTATCTCCCAATATTGGGTGACCAATATGTGAAAAATGTACACGAATTTGATGCGTTCTGCCTGTATCAATTTTAATTTGTAGGAAAGACAAATTATTAAATTCATATAATACTTTATAATGTGTAATAGCAATATCTCCATTTTCATTTACACATCTTTCTATAATGCTGTTTTCTTTCCTTGCGATTGGTAAATTAATAGTTCCAACTTTTTGTTTTAAATAACCATTTATAATGGCAAAATATTCTTTCTCAAATTTTCCATTTTGCATTTGCTTAGATAAAGCTTCTTGTACATACTCGTTTTTAGCAAAAATAGTAACTCCAGAAGTATCTTTATCTAAACGATTAATAGGTCGAATTTTTTTCTTTAAACCAATTTCGTCAAAATAGTATCGTACTCCATTAGACAGGCTATCAGTATAATGTTCCATAGATGGGTGGATTGGCATATGAGGTGGTTTATCAAGTGCTAACAAGGCATCATCTTCGTATAAAATAGAAAGATTTATTTTTGTTGGTAATATATTTAGATTATCTTCTTCGTAGTCTAAATCTACTTCTATAGTGTCGTTTAATTTAATAGGTGTATTAATTGATGAATAGATATCATTTAGAAAAATTTTTTGTTGTGCTTTTAATTTTACAATAAGTCTATCTGAAATATGAAATTCTTCCTTCAAAATTTGTTTTATATTATAATAATTATTATTCAATACTCTATATTTTAACTTCATTTTAACTCCTTCTAAATTATCTTAATTATACTATATGTAGATACTTTAATCAACTTAGAAATAAATTATAAAAATACCTTGTGCTTTTTAATAATTATCTATATAATATTACTATAAAAAGGGGGAGA
>CANQRO010000032.1 GCA_947626205.1 uncultured Clostridia bacterium | reverse complement strand
GCTTGTATTAATATTTACAATTATAATTACAGCAGTTTTTTCATATAAATTTGGTTTAACATTAAATAGTTCAATTCGATATTTTAACGAACATATAGAGGATATTAATTTTGAAAATGGAATATTAAGTATTAATAATGGAGAAATGCTTGAAATAGAAGACGAAAAGCATCCACTTATTCAATATATAGCAATAAATACGAAAAGTATGTCTGAAGATGAATTAACTGCTTTTAAAGAAAAACTTAATGCGTATGATAATTCAATTTTAATAACAAATGATAGGTTAATTTATAAAAATGAAATATTAAGCCAAAACATGGAGTATATATATAAAAATTTAGCAGATACATATCAAATTTATTCTTTTGATAAAGAAGCTGTAGTAAATTTTATTAAAAATTTGAATATGCCAGCAATATATTCAGCTTTCTTTTTTACAATGTTAATTTATTTATATATAATATACCTTACAAGTATTTTTGTAGATGCAGTTATGCTAGCAGTATTAGGGTTTATTGTATCTAGAATTGCCGGAATGAAGCTACGATTTAAAGCTACTATGAATATTGGTATTCATGCTTTAACTTTACCTATAATATTAAATTTAATATATATTATATTCAATACATTTACAGGAATTACAGTAAAATATTTTAACTGGATGTATACAACAATTTCATATATATATGTAATTGTTGCAATATTAATGATTAGAACGGACTTAGTAAATCGCCAATTAGAATTGATGAAAATTATTGAGGAACAAGAAAAAGTAAGAAAAGAGCTAGAAAATAATAAAAACGAGAAACAAGAAGAAGAGAAAAATAAAAATAAAGAAGAAAATAATAAAGAACAAGAACCTAGCCAAAAAGAAAATAAAGAAGATGAAAAGAGTAAAGAAAAGAATAAAGAAGACAATAAAGATGTAAAAGATAACAGTACTAAAAAGCAAAGAAAAGAACATGATGAGGAAAAAGAAAAAAGCAAAGTAAATAATAAAGGAAAAGATAATACTAATAATGGAGAAAAGCAAAAGAGAAAAAGAAAGGAAAATAACTTGGGTGGACTAGCACCACAAGAGACAAGCAATTTTCAAAATAATGATTAATAAAACAATATTTTAACAAATTTAGGAAGGAACTTTAAGATGGATAGAAATAAAAGAAATCAGAAGAGTGAAAAAAACAAACTATATGTATTAATAGCATGTTTAACCATAGTAATTATAGGTATAATTACATTAGTATTAATATTAGTAAATAATAAAAATCAAGATAATGAGAAAAATTTAGCATATACTGAATTAATTACTAGTTTGAATAATCAAGAAATTGAGAAAATTGAAATGACAGTTGGTAGTACTACTGTTAAAGTTAAATTAAAAGGTGAAGATGAAGAAAAAACAGCAATTGTACCAAACACACAAGCATTTATAGAATTAATTCAAGAACAAGTAAAAGAAGGCAATGAATTTGAACTTATTCAAAAACAACAAAATATATTTTTAAAGATTCCATCAGTTTTATTAAATATTTTACCAACATTACTTATGGTAGCATTGTTTGTATTAATTTTTCAAATGCAGGGATTGGGGGAAAAAGGTAAAGTATATGATGGTGTAGAAAACAAAACAGACGTTAAATTTAGTGATATAGCAGGATTAGAAGAAGAAAAGAAAGAATTAATAGAAGTTGTAGATTTCCTAAAAGAGCCTCAACGTTTTTACGATATGGGAGCAAAAATACCTAAAGGAATTTTACTATATGGTAAACCAGGAACAGGAAAAACTTTAATTGCAAAAGCAATTGCAGGAGAAGCAAAAGTACCTTTTATTTCAATGAGTGGTTCTGAGTTTATAGAAATGTTTGCAGGACTTGGAGCATCTCGTGTACGTAAATTATTTGAAAAAGCAAGAAAGTTAGCTCCTTGCATTGTATTCATAGATGAAATAGATGCAATAGGTTCTAGAAGAACAAGTAATAGTGGAGCAGAATCTGAGAATAATCAAACTTTGAACCAACTTTTAGTAGAAATGGATGGATTTGAAGATAATGAAACAATTATAGTGCTTGCAGCTACTAACAGACCGGAAATGCTAGATAAAGCATTATTACGACCTGGAAGATTTGACCGTCAAATTACAATAGCACCACCAGATGTACGAGGCAGGGAAGAAATACTAAAAATTCATTCTAAAGAAAAGAAATTTTCAAGCGAAGTGTCACTAAAAAGTATTGCAGAAGATACAGCAGGATATACCGGTGCAGAACTAGCTAATATTTTAAATGAATCTGCAATAATTGCAACAATAAATGGTCATGATGTAATTTGCCAAGAAGATATTGAAGAAGCTGTAAAAAAAGTAACAGTGGGAATTCAAAAGAAAGAAAGAGTAATATCAGACAAAGAAAAACGCTTAACTGCATACCATGAAGCTGGACATGCTATTGTTGGCAAATTTTTAGAGACTTCAGAACCATTAAAAGAAATTTCTATTATTCCAAGAGGTGTAGCAGGCGGATATACAATGTATAAGTCTAACGAAGACAAATTCTATAGATCAAAAACAGAGTTAGAAGAAAGATTAGTAGGATTACTTGGAGGAAGAACAGCAGAAAAATTGGCATTGAATGATATATCAACAGGAGCAAGAAATGATATACAAGTGGCAACAGATATTGCAAAAGATATGGTAGTTGCTTATGGAATGAGTGATAGGTTAGGACCAATTTCGTTAGAAGATAGTGATAATTTAAATATGTTTGGAGAAGAAATAGAAGACGTAATTGGTATAGAAGTAAAAACACTAATAGATGCAGCATACAAAAAAGCTGAAAATATTTTAAAAGCTAATATAGATAAGCTTCATATACTTGCAAATTTATTGCTAGAAAAAGAAACAATTACTGCAGAAGAATTCGAAGAAATATTTAATTAAAAATATATATTTTAAACAATATAAATATTAATGAAAAATATAAGAAAATAAGTCAAAATTTAGGAAAAAATGTTGTTGAAAATTTATTTATATGATAATATATAAATCGTATGAAGCATAAACTTTAATACGATTTATATTTTTATAAAGGGGAAAAAAGTGAGAGAGGAAAATACTGAAATAATAGAACAAGCAGATAAAGAAATACAAAGTGCTGAAACTAATATATCAGAACAAGAAATTCAAAGAGTAGAAGTAAAAAAATCAGAACAAGAAATAGAAGTAAAAAATGCAGAACAAGAAATAGAAGTACAAAAATCAGAACAAGAGATACAAAATGTTGAAAATGTAGAAGCACAAAAAATAGAAGAAATAGAAGATGTTGAAGCACGAATATCAGAACAAGAAATAAAAAACACTAATAGTGTAAATAAAGAAACAGAAAATAATAACTATACTATTTTAAAAGAACAAAATAAAGATGAAAATGATAATAAAAATAGTAGTAAAACTAAAAAAAGAAATGCTTTAAATAAATACACTATAATTATTACAGTCATCACCATTTTATTGTTTGTAGGTTTAGCAATATTCTCAACAATATTTGCTCTTTTACATACAAACAGCGGAAAAATAGCAAATGGGGTATTAATAAATGGAATTGATGTTAGTAATCTTACAAAGGAAGAAGCATATAAGAAAATAAATGATATATATTCAAATAAAATAACTGAAAATATATCAGTTGTACATGGAGATATTAGCACTAATAATATAACTCCAAAGCAAATCGATATGGAGTACAAAATTGATGAAGCTATAGATATTGCATATGCTGTAGGAAGAAGTGGAAAAATATTAAAAGATAATTATACATTAATAAATGCAATCTTAACAAAAATTGAAATAAAGCCAGCATATCAATATAATGAAAAAAGTCTTACAGACTGGATAGTTAGCCAACAATTAAATTTACCAGATGGTATTAAGGAAAGTAGTTATGAAGTAAATGGACAAAATTTAATAATTACAAAAGGAAAACAAGGTGCATATATAAAGCAAGAAGAACTAAAACAAAGTATTATTTCTGCTTGTAATAATATATTGGAAAATAATATTAAAATAGAATTACCTATTGAAGAAAAGCAGCCACAAGCAATAAATTTAGAAAAAATACGTGATGAAATTTACAAAGAACCTAAAGATGCATATTATACTAAAAATCCATTTACTGTATATCCACATGTAGATGGAATAGATTTTAATATTACAATAGAAGAGGCTAATAATTTATTATTAGCTGATGCTGAACAAATTACTATACCACTTAAAATAACACATCCAAAAGTAACAACAAATCAAATTGGAGTAGAAGCATTTCCAGATTTATTGGCTACATATTCTACAACTTTTGCAACAAGCAATAAAAATCGTGCTACTAATATAAGATTAGCTACTAATAAAATAAATGGTACAGTGGTAATGCCAGGTGAAAATTTTTCTTACAATAAAGTTGTAGGAAAGAGAACTGCAGAAGCAGGTTATAAAACTGCTGCAGTATATGTTAATGGAAAAGTAGAGAATGGAATAGGCGGAGGAATTTGTCAAGTTTCGTCTACTTTATACAATTCTGCTTTAAGAGCTAATTTAGAAATTGTAAAACGTTCTAATCATCGTTTTGCAACAGGTTATGTGCCTTTAAGTACAGATGCAACAGTATCTTGGGGAGGACCAGAATTTATATTTAAAAATTCAAGAAAATATCCAATAAAAATTGTTGCTAGTGTAAATGGTGGAAAGATTACTATTAATATTTTTGGGTGTAAAGAAGATGTAGAATATGAAGTTGTAATACAATCACAAACTTTACAAACAATTCCATCTAAAAAAGTTTATCGTACAAATACTGCTCTTCCAAAAGGTACAACCAAAACTGTACAAAAAGGTCATGCGGGATATAAATCTAGAGCATATAGAATTTTGAAGTTAAATGGAGAAGTTGTATCTAAACAATTGTTATCAACAGATACATATGCACAATTAGAAACAATTATTGAGCAAAACCCTTAAATCTACATAAAACAAGTAATAACTATAAATTGTGTTTTATAAAATATTAAATATAAAAGGAGAAGAGCCATATGAATTGGAATGAAATCACTAAACAAAAATCATTATGGAATGGAGATATTACTAATTTAGAAGAAAAAGAAAAAATAGCAAAAAAGATAGCAGAAAAAGTAAAAGATGGGGATGTAATAGGCGTTGGTTCTGGTTCAACTTCACTTTTAGCAACAAAAGTTATTGCAGAAAGGATGAAAAAGAAAAAATTAAATATTACAGCAATACCAACATCATATGAAATAAGAATGCTATGTGAAAATTTAGGAATTCCTACTACAAGTTTAAGTACTAAAAGACCAGATTGGTCATTCGATGGGGCAGATGAAGTAAGCCCTGAAAATTGGTTAATAAAGGGTAGAGGAGGAGCAATGTATAAAGAAAAGTTAAATATTGCTTCAAGCCCAGTTACATATATTTTAGCGGATAGTACTAAAATGGTAAAGAACATTTGTGATAAATTTCCAATTCCAATTGAAGTTATACCAGATGCAATAAATTTTGTAAGACAAGCTCTATTAGATATGGGAGCAGAGAGTGTTAATTTAAGGCTTGCAAAGGGAAAAGATGGACCAGTTGTAACAGAAGAGCGGAAATATTATATTAGATGCAGTATTTCATAATGTCGATGAAAATTTTGAAAAGAAACTTAAAAATATTGTTGGAGTTGTAGAAACTGGATTATTTATTGGATATCCAATAATAGTAATAGAAAAATAAAGAGGTGGAGCAATGGACGAAAATAGTATTATTAGTCCAGAACTGGAAGATATTGAAGAAGAAAAATTTGAAAATAGCTTAAGACCAAAAACTTTGAAAGAATATATTGGACAAGATAAGGTAAAAGAAAATTTAAAAGTATATATTGAGGCTGCTAAAAAAAGAGGGGAGCCTTTAGATCATGTATTACTATACGGGCCTCCAGGACTAGGCAAAACAACATTATCTAATATTATATCAAATGAAATGAATTCAAACATTAAAATTACATCAGGACCGGCAATTGAAAAGCCAGGAGATTTAGCAGCACTTCTTACAAATTTATCAGAATTTGATGTATTGTTCATAGATGAAATTCATCGTTTAAATAAAAGTGTAGAAGAAATATTATATCCTGCACTGGAAGATTTTACTTTAGATATTATTATTGGAAAAGGACCAAGTGCTAGATCTATTAGGTTAGATTTGCCTAAATTTACTTTAATAGGTGCTACTACAAAAGCTGGTTCTCTTACTACACCACTTCGTGACCGTTTCGGAATTGTAAGTAGATTAGAACTATATACACCAGAACAGTTAGATTTAATTGTGAAGAGGTCAGCATCTATTTTAGGTGTTGAAATAGATAAAGATGCAGCCTTTGAAATAGCAAGACGTTCACGTGGTACTCCAAGAATTGCAAATCGAATTTTAAAACGTGTAAGAGATTACGCATCGGTACTTGGAAATGGTAATGTTACCTTAGACATTGCTAAAATTGCTTTAAACAAGCTTGAAATTGATGAATTAGGATTGGATGAAATTGATAGAAAAATCTTAGAAACTATTATTATGAAATACAATGGTGGTCCCGTTGGACTTGAAACTCTTGCGGCAACTATTGGAGAAGAAGTAGAAACAATAGAAGATGTGTATGAACCTTATTTAATGCAAATAGGATTTTTATCTCGTACTCCAAGGGGAAGAATTGCAATGCAAGATGCATATAAACATTTGGGATTAAAAATAGAAAATTGAGGAAAAATTTAGGATTATTTTATAAAAATGAAGCTGAAAGAATTTTAAAATATAATGTAGAAAGGAGAATATGTTGGCTACTAAGCTTAACATAGCATAAAAATATGAAAGCATTAATTGTAATGCCAGCACATAATGAAGAAAAAAACATTGGCAAATTAATAGATGAAGTAAAAAAGGATTTACCTAATATAGATTTAATAGTTATTAATGATGCGTCTACCGATAAAACGGAAGAAATAGTAAAAGAAAAACAAATAAAATGTATTACATTGCCTTTTAATTTAGGGTATTCGCTAGCAGTACAAACGGGAATAAAATATGCAAAAGAGCATGAATATAATTATGTTATTCAAATGGATGCAGATGGCCAACATATTCCTTCAGAAGCAAAGAAATTATTAGATTATATAGAAAAGGAAAAAGTAGATATAGTAATAGGTTCTCGCTTTTTAGAAAAAACACAATATAAGCATGGAATAATGAGAAAATTAGGTACAAATATTTTATCTAAACTTATTAAAATAATTTGCCATAAAACGATTAAAGATCCAACTTCTGGTTTTCAATGTATAAATGAGAAAACAATTAATTATTTTTCTTGTATGGGAAATTATCCAGAATTTCCAGATGCAAATTTAATAATTGAATTATTACTGCAGAAATATGAAATTTGTGAAGTTTCAATAAATATGAGAGAAAGAAAATATGGAAAAAGTATGCATAGTGGATTAATTGGACCTGCAAAATATATGGTAAAGGTTACCTACAATATTATTATTATTATACTTAGAAATTTATTTAGAAAGAAGAAATAAAATGAATTGGTTATTTATAGTTATAGGTATTATTCTAATTATATATATAATTAAATCAGTGATGAATAAAAATTTTGATATGTATGAGAGTATTTTGTGGATAATGGCAACAGTAGTAATTATTATATTAGCCATATTTCCTAAAAGTTTAGATTTAATCAGTACAAAAATCGGAATAAGTTATTCACCTTCATTAGTTTTTCTATTAGCACTAGTATTTTTACTATTTATTAACTTTAAACAAAGCAGAATAATAAATGAACAAAAACTAAAAACAGCAGAACTTGCACAACAATTGGCAATCTTAAAAGAAAAAGTAGAGGAAAAGAAAAATAAAAATGAATAAAGATAAACTTTTAATTCGCAATTTTATATGGAATACATTAGGAAGTGGAATAAATTCTTTTAGCTCATTATGCTTTTTAATAATTATAACTCGAGTAAATACATTGGAAGAAACAGGAATATTTAGTATTACGTTTGCAACTGCAAGTATTTTATATATATTTGCTCTTTATTCTGGTAGAAGTTTGCATGTTACAGATATAAAAGGAGATATAACTGATAAAGACTATATTATTAGTAGAGTAATAACTAGTATATCAACATTTATATTATTAATACTTTTTGTTATATTAAATGATTATGGTATGTATAAGAATACTATTCTTATATTATTATGCATTTGGAAAATATTGGAGGCATTCTGTGATGTGTTTTATGGTGTATTGCAAAAAAATGATGAACTTCATAAAGTAGGAAAATCACTTTTTACAAAAGGAATAGCTGGAATTCTATTTTTTATGTTAACGGATATAATAACAAAAAATATAATATATTCCTGCTTATCTCTTTGTATTGTTTCAATAATTGTAATTATATTATATGATATTCCGCAAAGTTATAAATATATAGATAAAAATGAAGTTATAAATAGAAAAAATATAATAAAAATTTATAAGAGTGAATTTTTTATATTTGCTAATGCATTTTTAACAATGTTTATGTTAAATGTAACTAAGTATGCTATAGAGAAATATTTAACAGAAGACATACAAGCAATATTTGGAATTATTTTAATGCCAGCTAGTGTATTACCTATATTTGCACAATTTGTAATAGCACCAATTATCACCAAAATGACAAAATATTACAAAAGCAATGAAATAAAAGAATTACAAAAACTACAAAGGAATGTAGTATTATTAGTTTTTGGATTTGGAATTATTGCTATTATGTTAGGATATTTAATAGGTATACCAGTATTGGAGTTATTATATAATATTAATTTAGAAAATTATAAAATACCATTTCTTATAATTTTATTATCATATGTTTTTTATGCAATTGGATATGTAAAAACTATTATAATGAATATATTTAGAAAAATATCAGAACAGTTTATAATATATGTAATTGTTACTATAACTATTTCTGTAATTTCATATATATTAGTAAGATTATATAATCTTTATGGTGCAGCATTTAGCTATTTAATTAGTATGGTACTATATTATATATTGTTTTATTTAATTGCAAAAATTAATTGTAAATGCAAGGAGAATTAATATGAAGCCCAAAGTATCTATAATAATTCCTACATATAATGCTAAAAATTATATAGAAAGGTGCATTAATAGTATAATAGAACAAACATATAAAAATTTAGAAATTATCATAATAAATGATGGATCTAGCGACAATTCAGAAAATATTATTTTAAACATGAAAAAGAAATATGAAAACATAATTAAATATTATAGTCAAGAAAACCAAGGAATAGCAAATACAAGAAATAAAGGAATACGGTTTAGCTACTGGTAAATATATAATGTTTGTAGATAATGATGATTATATAGATAAGGATTATGTTGAAACATTTGTAATAGAAGCAGAAAAAGGTGATTATGATGTTGTAATTGGAGGATATAGAAGAACTGATGAACAAAATAAAATAATTTTTCAACGTAAATTGCCAAACACACCATGGGGAAAATATATAACTCTGACACCTTGGGGTATAATTTATAAAAGAAGTTATATTATACAAAATGATATTAAATTTTTAAATGAAAATATTGGCGAGGATATTTATTTTAATATACAAGCTATAAATATATCTAAAAAAGTTTCTATTATAGATTATATTGGATATAATTGGTTTTATAATAGAAAAAGTGTATCTAACACATTACAAAAAAATTTTTATGATGTTAATATTAATAAATTAATATATAGTTGCTATGAAGTTATGCAAGAAAAAGGAATTTTACAAAATGATGATGAAAAAGATTATATAGAATTATTCTGGATTTTATTTGTGTTTTGGATATTCATTTTTACAGGAAAGAGTTTAACATATAAGCAATTAAAAATAGAATATAATAATTTATTTTCACTAATAGAAGAATTGTTTCCAAATTACAAAAGAAATAAATTAATTGGTTTTAACAAATTAAAAGGAGAATCGCTTTTTAATCGTATTAAATTAACAATATTCATGATTTTACACAGATTACATTTAGGAGTAATAGCTTTATTTATATATGTAAGACTAGGAGAGAAGATTAATGGATAAAAAAGTAGCAATTTTAATTTCTACATATAATGGTGAAAAGTATTTAAAAGAGCAACTTGATAGCGTTTTAGAACAAACATATAATAATTTAGTAGTAATTATACGAGATGATGGTTCTAATGATAATACTAAAAATGTTTTGCAACAATATACTTCTAATGAAAAAATAAAGGTAATTGAAGGAAATAATATAGGCTTTATAAATAGTTTTTTTAAACTTTTAAACAATGCTCCTGAAGCAGATTATTATGCTTTTTGTGATCAAGATGATATTTGGAGAAAAGATAAAATTGAAAGAGCGGTTAATAAACTAAATAGTGAAAACAATAAAGAACCATTATTATATGCTAGCAATTATGTTATTTGTAATGAGAATGCTAAAGTTATTAAAAAGCACAAAGCACCTAAAAATATTAGTTTTGCTAATGCATTGGTGGAATGTATTGCACCAGGAATGAGCATGGTTATTAACCAAAAAGCAAAGGAATTAATATTATCAAAGGATTGGACACAGTGTTTTTATCATGATTGGTGGATGTATTTAATATGTGTTTCTATGGGAAAAGTTATATATGATGATTATGAAAGTGTGTATTATAGACGACATGAAGAAACTTTAACTAATAGAAGTTATAATCCATTAAAAACATTATTGTGGAGATTTAAGCAAATAAAAAATGAAGGGTATTTTAAGAAAACGAAACATCAAATAAAACAGTTTTATGAGCAATATGAAAAAGATTTGCCAGAGAACTATAAAAATATTATAAAACCATTTATTACTAATTATTCATTTCTAAATGTGTTAAAAAAAACTACCTATTTAAAACCCTATAGAAATGGACTAATAGATGAGATATTATTAAGAATTTTATTTATTATAAATGTAATATAAATAAATGTAATACAAATTTTGGAGGAAATAGTGAAAACAATCGCGCTTTTTTCGGTTTATTTTTTACCACACATTGGTGGAATTGAAAGATATCAATATTATTTAGCTAAACATTTATATAATGATGTAAAAATTATAATTGTTACTACTAAATATGATAATAATTTAAAAGATGTAGAAGATTTTGAGTATGGAAAAATTTATAGACTTCCTATTTATTCAATTTTTTCAAAAAGATATCCAATTATAAAAAAAAATAAATTATATAGAAAATTAATGAAAATGATAAAAAATGAAAATATAGATTTGTGTATATTAAATACAAGATTTCAATTAACAAGTTTAATTGGAGCCAAATTTGCTAAAAAAAATGGTATTGCTAATTTTTTAATTGAACATGGAACAAGCCATTTTACAGTATATAATAAAGTTTTAGATTTTTTAGGGCATATATATGAACATCTTTTAACTGATTATATAAAAAGATATGTAAAGGATTTCTATGGTGTATCAAAAGCTTGTAGCAACTGGCTAAAACATTATAATATAAAAAGCAAAGGAGTATTGAGAAATGCTATAGAAATATCTGAATACGAAACTTTTAAAGCTATAAAAGACTATGAAAAAAATAAAAAAATTAGTATCCTATTTGCTGGAAGATTACTTAAAGATAAAGGTATATTACTTTTAATTGAAAGCTATGAAAAAATTATAAGCAAATATAACAATATAGAATTATTAATAGCTGGAGAAGGCCCATTATATGAAGAAATAGAAAAGCATAAAGAGATAATATTATTAGGAAAATTAAATCATGATGAGTTAATGAAAAAGTATGCTGAAACTGATATATTTATAAATCCATCTTATTCCGAAGGCATGCCAACTACTATACTTGAAGCTGGGCTTATGAAATGCGCTGTTATTGCTACAAATGTAGGAGGAACTCCAGAAATTATAGAAGATAGAAAAGATGGGTTACTTTGTAAAACAGAAGTATCAGACATTACTTTAAAATTAGAAGAATTAATTAATGATGAAAATTTAAGAAATTATTTATCAGAAAATTTGCATAGAAAAGTTAAAGAAAATTTTTCTTGGGAAAAAACTGCAAATGATATATTAAAAATAATTTAGTTATAATTGAAAGGAAAATATAATGTCATTAGTTTATGTAGTATCAGTTTTAATGCTAATTATAAGTAGTCTATTATTAAAAAGAAATGATAAAAAAATAGATTTAATAAAAACATTAACTATTAATTTAGTATTGTTTTTATGCTACCAAACTTTTATAGCATATGTTTATAGTATGATTAATATTCCTATTACATTAGTAACTCTTACAATAATAAATACTTGCATATTCATAGTATTTCTGGTAAAGATAATTTGTACTAAAGAAATTCAAAAATATCAAATTTCAAAACAAAGTTTAGTTTTTATATTCTTTTTAGTTTGGATTATAGGAATTATAACTTATTTAGATTTTGGTATACCATTTAATATTAAATATTTAACAACAGATTCAGCCGTACATTATCTTTCAGCAAAAGAATTTTATGAAAGTGATAAGTTATTATTAAAAGAAGAAAATACTCTAACATCTAATGCTATGATGCCAGGAGCCTATTCGAATATCGGAATCTTATTTAAAACATTTGCACCATATATAGGTGAAATAAATTTATACAAAATATTTATAGGATTTGATATATTTGTATTATTTTTATCTGGGTTATTATTTTTTGAAACTATTAAAAAATATTGTAAAAATGATGTAGGTTATTTAATAGCAGGTATTATATCAATTATTTATCTGTTAGGATATCCTTTAAATAATTTATTATTTGGTTATTTTTATTTAGGATTAGGAGTTTTGGTAATTAATGCAATTATAAATGTAATGCAAGATTTTACTAGTAGTAAGGAAAATATAGTTTCAATATTTTTGTTATGTTTTGAATTATTTTTCTCATACTATTTATTCGTTCCTGCAGTTTATGGTGCATTATTTATATTTTATATAATATATTTTTGTAAAAGTACTAAAAAGTGGATCAATAAAAAAATGTTATTATTTATAGCATTTACTTTAGTATTGCCATGCATTTTGGGATTTTGTTATAATGTATTACCAGGTTTGTTATCTGATAATCAAATTCAAGTTACAACTATAATACAAACAGAAGGATATATATATAGAAATCTGTATTCAAATTTATTATTATTTATTCCTTTTGTAATTTATTATTTAATAAAGGAAAATAAAGAGAAAAAGATAAATTTTGATATTATTATTTTTATGTTCTTTATTATATATATGTGTATATTATATATAAGCATATTTAAATTAAATATATCAACCTATTATTTCTTCAAGACATACTTCGTTTTATGGCAATTAGTAATTTACTTATTTTTTAGAGGCATATGCTATGCCATAGAAGAAAAGAAAATTGCTAAATATATTGTAAGTTTTTATATTGGGATTTATATATTGTTGATGGTATTATCTTTTAAATATAATAAAGTACCTATTATAAAGGATAAATTTAATAAAAATGAAAATATAACAGATGTAATGGATATTTTTGGAATAAATAAAACAGTTTTATATGATGTACAAAGAGATTATACTGTTGAAGAATTGGATATATTAAAATATGCTAATAACATTAAATTAAATTTTGAAAATAATAACACATTAATTATAGGGGACCAGAGGCAAGAATTTTGGTTTTGGGCAATTTTTGAATATAAATTTAAAGAAAATCTAAGTTATGAGACAACTACTAATAATGTTTATGATTGGAATAATGGCAAGTATGAATATTTAATATTATTTAATAGATCTGGTTATTATCAAGATTTTAAAAATATATTAAATAGTGAACATGAAGTAATTTATGAAAATAAAAGTGGAGCAATTTTAAAATATTAATAAAAGGAGGAAGTAATCTAACACTAAATATATAGATTACAATTCAAAAATGAAATTATTAATGCATACATGTTGTGCACCTTGTAGTGTGTATTGTATAAAAAGTTTAAAAGAAGAAGGAATTATACCTACCATATATTGGTTTAATCCAAACATACACCCTTATACAGAATATGTAAATAGAAGGGACTGTTTAAAAAAATACGCAGAAGATATGGGCTTAGAAGCAATTTTTGAAGAAAACTATGGATTACAAGAATTTACGAAAAATGTAATATCAGACTTAAACAATCGCTGTAAAAACTATTGTTATCCTGTCCGCTTAGAACAAACCGTAAAGTATGCAAAAGAGCATGGATATGATAGTTTTACTACTACATTACTGGTAAGCCCATATCAAAATCATGAAGCTATAAAAGAGATAGGAGAAAAATTATCAAAAAAATATGGTATAGACTTTGTATATAGAGACTTTAGAGTTGGCTTTAGAGAAGGACAAGCTAAAGCACGTGAACTTGGATTATATATGCAAAAATATTGCGGTTGTATCTTTTCAGAGGAGATGAGATATTATAACCGCAATCCTATACAAACCAGTAATAACAATGGTTACGAGATACCAAAAGA
>CANQRO010000031.1 GCA_947626205.1 uncultured Clostridia bacterium | reverse complement strand
GAAATGGTGGTTTCTTCTTATGGTAGTATACTTGCACTGCCAGACATTCCAAAAGAAGTTATACAAAACCTAAAAAATTTAGAACAAGAAGGAATGTTAGGAAATTTCGGATTTTATGAAGCAATAGACTATACTCCAAGAAGACTTAGAGTAAATCAAACTCATGAAGTTGTAAAAACATATATGGCACATCATCAAGCTTTAATATTATTAAGTATAAACAATTTAATAAACAATAATATATTACAAGAACGTTTCATGGATATACCGGAAATAAAAGCGGTAGATATTTTGCTACAAGAAAAAATGCCAGAGGATGTAATTATAACTAAAGAAAAAAAAGAAAAAATAGAAAAATTAAAAAATGTAGATTATGAAAATTATTCAAAACGAGTATTTACAAAACTAAATCCTAACTTAAATAATTTCAATATCATTTCAAATGAGAATTATACTATTTGCGTAAACGAAAGAGGAGAAGGATTTAGCAAGTATAAAGATTTATTAATTAATAGATATAAATCTACAAACGATTACCCTCAAGGAATACCATTTTACATTAAAAATATACGTACTAAAAAAATATGGAGTACAATGCTAGAAAATAATTTAGAAAAGCCTAAAAAAATAGAAGTACAATTTTCACCAGATTTAGATGAATTTATACGTACTGATGAAAATATAATAACTACATGTAAAATCATTACTGCACCAGATGAACCAGTTGAAATTAGAACTCTAGAATTGGAAAATATAGGACTAAGAGAAGAAACCCTAGAAATTTCAAGTGTATTTGAACCAGTGTTATCTACAAAAGAACAAGACTATTCACATATGGCATTTAACAATTTGTTCTTAAAATATGACTATTTAGAAGAAACAGAATCAATCTTAATAAGAAGAAACCCTAGAGGAAACACAAATGAAATTTTCTTAGGAGTAAATTTATTTACAAATGACCAAACAGTAGGAGAATTAGAATATGAAATAGATAATGAAAAATTAAATGGAGGAAACTTATTAGGAGTTCCTAAAATGATAGAAAATTCTATTCCATTTTCCAAAAACTTAGGATTAACCGTTGATCCGATAATAGCACTAAAACGTACTATTACAATAAAACCACAAGATAAAGTTACCTTAAACTTAATTATCACAGCATCATATGACAAAAAAGAAGTAGAAGACAATTTAAAAAAATATACAAACTCTGAAAATGTAAAAAGAGCATTCGAATTATCAAGAGTAAAAGTAGAAGAGGAAGCAAGGTATTTAGGAATTAAAGGAAGCGAAATTGAGGTTTATCAAAAAGTATTATCTTATCTATTAGTACAAAATCCATTAAAAAAATTATATTTAAGTGGAGATAATAAAGTATATGATGGAAAAGAACTATGGAAGTATGGAATTTCAGGAGATTATCCAATACTACTTGTAAAAATCAAAGATGTAAATGATTCTTATGTAATACAAGATATTTTAAAAGCCTATGAATACTTTAGAGTTAAAAATATAACCATAGATTTAGTTATATTAAATGAAGAAGAAAATGTATACGAAAGATACGTAAAAGATATGATTGAGGGAGAAATACTAAACAGACATTTAATGTATCTTTTAAACAGAAAAGGCGGAATTTATTTATTAAACGCTAACGAAATAGATATAAAAGGCTTACTAGAATTTAGAGCAAATTTAAATGTAGATGCACATAAAGGAAATTTAAAAAATAGAATTCGAGATTTAGAAGAAGATTATCTAGATACAATAAAAAGCATCGAAAAAGAAGATGACTATAAAGTTAAGCTTCCATATTTGGAGAAAAAGAAAAACTTAATAGAAATGGAAAAATTGAAATATTATAACGAATATGGTGGCTTTAGTGAAGATGGCAAAGAATATATAATAAAAATGACAAAACAAAACAAACCACAAGTAGTATGGAGCCATGTTATTGCAAATAAAGAGTTTGGTAGTGTAATAACAAATAACAATTCAGGTTATACATGGTATGAAAATAGTAGATTAAATCGTTTAACAGAATGGAGTAACGATGTAGTTAAAGATGTTCCATCAGAAGTAATTTATATAAAAGACGAAAATTATAAAAAAGAATGGAGCCTTTGCCCAAATCTTAATGACGAAGATGAAGAATACTATATGACTTACGGATTTGGATATAGCAAATTTAGTGTATTAAATATGGGGTTATTGCAAGAACATATAACCTATATACCAATAGAAGATAACATCAAAGTAAATATATTAAGAATAAAAAATACACTATCCGAAAAAAGAAATATAAAAATAGTTTACTATTTAAAACCTGTGCTAGGAGAAGATAGTATAAAATCTGATGGGTATATCAATTTAGAATTTGATTCAAACTCAAATATACTTTTTGCGAAAAATCAATATATGCAAGACATGGAAAGTTCAAAATGTTATGTATCAAGTAGTCAAACAATTAAGTATTATACAGGGAATAGAAAGTCTTTTATAGGAAATGGAACAATAGAAAATCCACAAGGGTTAAGGAAAAATTTAGATTGTGAGAATTCTAAAGGGCAATCTAGCTGTATAGCAGTTCAAATAGAAATAGAATTAAAAGGTTTTGAAGATAAAGAAATAGTATTAGTTTTGGGTACTGAAGAAACAAAAGAAAAAGCTAGAGAAATTGCTTACAAATATACAGTAGTAGAAAACGCAAAGATAGAATTTGAAAACACAAAAAGATATTGGTTAGAATTATTAAACAATGTACAAGTAAAAACACCAGTAGAATCTATGAATATTATATTAAATGGATGGATGGCTTATCAAACAATATGTTCAAGAATATGGGGAAGAAGCGGATTTTATCAATCCGGTGGAGCATACGGATTTAGAGACCAATTACAAGATTCAATGGGAATGAAGTTTATCAGTCCAGAATTTATGAAAAATCAAATTTTAAAACATGCAGAGCATCAATTTATAGAAGGAGATGTAGAGCATTGGTGGCATGAACAAACAAAAAGAGGAATTCGTACAAAATTTTCGGATGACTTATTATGGCTTCCATATGTTGTAGCAGAATATATAGAATTTACAGGAGACACACATATTTTAGAAGAACAAGTAAGCTATATAACTGGAAGAATGCTTTCAGAAGATGAAGATGAAAACTATGATGTTCATCCTAAAACAGAGTTTTCCGAAGACTTATATATGCATTTAATAAGAGCAATTGATAAAGGAATTTCTTTAGGTGAACATGGACTACCTAAAATAGGTTCAGGCGACTGGAACGATGGCTTTAGCACAGTTGGAAATAAAGGAAAAGGAGAAAGTGTATGGCTAGGATTTTTCTTATATGAAGTATTAAATCGTTTTATACCAATTTGTAAAATTAGAAATGATAATGAAAAAGCTCTATACTATGAAGAAATACAAAAAAATTTAAAAACAGCACTAAACACACATGGTTGGGATGGAAGATGGTTTAGAAGAGCATATATGGATAATGGAAAAATTTTAGGAAGCATAGAAAATGAAGAATGTAAAATAGATAATATAGCACAAAGCTGGTCAGTTATATCAAATGCAGGAGATAATGATAAAAAACATATAGCTATGGAAAACTTAGAAAATTATTTAATAGATAAACAAAATGGAGTAATAAAATTGCTAGATCCTCCGTTTGAAAAAAGTGATTTAGAACCTGGATATATAAAAGGATATTTACCAGGAGTAAGAGAAAATGGAGGACAATACACACATGCTGCCATTTGGATGGTTATTGCAATGGCAATATTGGGTTATGGCGAAAAAGCAAATGAATATTTTAGAATGATAAACCCAATAGAGCACACAAGAACGAAAGATGCAGTAAACCGATATAAAGTAGAACCATATGTAATTGCAGCAGATGTATATGGAAGTAAAAATCTGTTAGGCAGAGGTGGATGGACGTGGTATACAGGTTCTTCTAGTTGGATGTATAAAGCAGGAATTGAATATATACTAGGTTTAAAAATTGTAGATAATACATTAAGCATAAAACCATCAATTCCACCAGAATGGAAAGAATATTCTATTCGCTATAAATTTAAAACAAGTATATATGAAATACATGTAAAAAATCCAAATGGAAAAAGTTCAGAAGAAGTAGAAAAATTTATAGTAAACGGAGAAGAAATTCCAGAAAAAAAGGTAAAATTAATAGATAATGGAAAAGTAAATAATATAGAAGTTATTTTAAATTCGTAAAGAAAAAGGAGAATTTTCTCCTTTTTCTTTACGAATTATAAAATTAAGTATATACTAATAAAAAAACAAGAAAGGCGAATAAACTATGAAATATGGAGAAATTGAAAAAATTGCTAAAGAATCATTATCTGAAAAGCGATTTCTACATTCACTTGGTGTAGCTAAAAAAGCAGTAGAACTTGCGAAAATATATGGAGAAGATGAAGAAAAAGCAAAGAAAATTGGTATAGCGCATGATATTGCAAAAGAATTACCAAAAGAAGATGCATTAGATTATGTAAAAAAACATAATATCATTTTAGATGATATTGAACAACAAGAGCCTGGATTATGGCATTCTAAAATAGGTGCATATATGACAATGGAAAAATTTGATTTTACTAAAGATATGGCTCAATCAATTGTAAATCATACAACAGGAAATATTAATATGACACTAATGGATAAAATTATTTTCTTAGCAGATAAAATAGAAGATAATAGATCTACAGAAGCATATATTAAAGCTAGAGAAGTTGCAAAAACAGATTTAGATGAAGCAATACTAATTATTGAAAAAGAAGCTGTAAAATATTGTTTAACTAAAAATTCATTAATTCATACAAATACAATAGAACTAATGAATAAAATTATTTTAGAAAATAGGCATAAGGAGAACGAAAAATAATATATATTTGTGGGAGGAAAAAATGGAACAAATAACTGTAGCAGATATAATACATATATGCAATGCTAAGCTAATCTATGGTAAAGAAGATACAGTATGTGAAAATTTCTCAAAGGATACAAGACAAATAAATCCAAATGATGTATATGTAGGAATTAGAGGAGAAAATTTTAACGGTAGCGATTTCTATGAAGAAGCATTAAAAAGAAAAGCAAGTGTATGTTTATTAGAGCCAACTAAAATAGATGAAGAAATCATTAAAAAATATCCTAATTCTACAATATTATTTACTGAAAATACTATAGAAGCTTTGCAAAAATTGGCAAGTTATAAAAGAGATTTATATAATATTCCAGTTGTTGCAATAACAGGAAGTGTGGGGAAAACAAGTACAAAAGATATGATTGCAAGTGTGGTTCAAACAAGTTATAAAGTACTAAAAACCGAAGGAAATTTGAACAATCATATAGGTTTACCATTAACTATATTAAAACTAAAAGATCATGAGGCATTAGTTGTAGAAATGGGTATGAGTGGTTTTGGAGAAATTAGAACTTTAACTAAAATTGCAAAACCAACAATTTGTGTTATTACAAATGTAGGAACGGCACACATAGGAAAATTAGGTTCAAGAGAAAATATTTTAAAAGCAAAATTAGAAATTCTAGAAGGAATGAAAAGTGATGGAATAGTTATCATTAACAATGATAATGATTTACTACATAAATGGCAATCTGAAGAAAATAAAAGAAATACTTATACATTCGGAATTGAAAATTCTAGCAATATAACGGCTGAAGATATAACCTTAAATGAGCAAACAAGTGAATTTATGGCTTGTATAAATAAAGAAAAATATAAAATAAAAGTGCCTGTTGGAGGTATTCATTTTATATATAATGCATTATCTGCAATAGCCGTTGGATTAAATTTAGGTATTACAATAAATAATATAATAAAAGGAATTGAAGAATTTGAACTTTCTAAAAATAGAATGGAAATTATAAAATTAAAAAATGGTGTAACATTAATTAATGATTGTTATAATGCAAACTTTGATTCCATGAAAGCAGGAATTGAATCATTATCTAGAATGACGAAAAAAAGAACAATAGCAGTACTAGGTGATATGTTAGAATTAGGAGAATATTCTAAAACGCTTCATGAAAATGTTGGAGAAGAAGTGGTGAAAAATAATATAGATACTTTAATAGTAGTTGGAAAAGAAGCAAAATATATTGCTAAAAAAGCGGAAGAACATGGAATGGATAATAGTAAAATTTATGAATTAGAAAACACAGAAGAAGCAAGCAAACTTATTAAAAAAATTATGAAAAGCGAAGATACTATATTAATAAAAGCTTCAAACGGAATGAACTTCAAGAATATAGTAGAAAGTTTAAAAAATATCTAAACATATTTGTATGTTAGGAAGGAATGTGTTTAAAAATGAGTAAATTAAAATTAGGAGTTATTTTTGGAGGAATCTCAACAGAACATGATGTTTCTGTGGTTTCAGGTACCTCTATTATTGAAAAATTAAATAAGGAAAAATATGATATTTTTCCAATATACATAGATAAATCAGGACTATGGTATAAATATACTAAGCCTGTAGAAGAAATTAAAGTATTAAATATTGAAAGTAGTATTAATGAAATTCAAAAAATAGATAATATAATAGAATATTTAAAAAATTTGGACGTAGTATTTCCTGTTTTACATGGTCTTGGAGGAGAAGATGGAAGCATACAAGGTATGTTTCAAATGTTAAAGCTTCCATATGTGGGATGTGGAGTATTATCATCTAGTATAGGTATGGATAAAGTATATGCAAAATTAGTTTTCGAAAAAGCACAAATTCCACAGGCAAAATATGAATATGTAAAAGTCGTAAACAATCAATTTACATATATTTCTAAGGATTTTCAAGAAGAAAAATTAGAGTTATCGGAAATTATTAAGATAATAGAAAAGAATATTAAATATCCAATGTTTGTAAAACCATCTAATTCTGGTTCAAGCGTAGGCGTTAAAAAAGCAGAAAATACTGAGGAATTACAAGAGGCAATTTATTATGCAAGTCAATATGATGAAAAAGTCTTAATAGAGCAAGGAATTTTAGGAAGAGAAATTGAATGTGCAGTTCTTGGAAATAAAGAAGTAATATCTTCACCTGTTGGAGAAATTTTGTCTTCAGAAGATTTTTATAGTTTTGATGCAAAATATAAAAATCAAGAATCAAAAACAATAATACCAGCAGATATAAGTAAAGAAATTTCTAACCAAATTAGAGACTATGCAATAAAGGCTTTTAAAGCAATAGATGGAAAGGGATTGTCTAGAGTAGATTTTTTTGTTGAAAATAAAACAAACAAGGTATATATAAATGAAATTAATACATTGCCTGGCTTTACAACAATTAGTATGTATCCTAAATTATTTGAAAACTTAGGCATTTCATATCAAAATTTGTTAGATAAATTGATTGATCTAGCATTAAATAATTGTTAATTAAAATAAATGGAATTTTCTAAAACAAAGGAAACTTCCATTTTTCTTTATTTTTCTATTGAAAAATAGGGCAAAACTTGGTATAATGAATCTACTGTGATTGTGAGGGATGTAGAAATGATATTTAAAGACTATTATAAAATACTCGAATTAGAAACAAACCAAGTTACTGTAAATCAAATAAAACAAGCATATCGTGATCAAGCAAAAAAGTATCATCCGGACGTAAATATAGGAGATAAATTCGCAGAAGAACGATTTAAAGATATAAGTGAAGCTTATACAGTTTTATCGAACAATGTTACAAGAAGAAAATATGATAGAATGTGGAATAACCGTATAGGAGCAAAGAAAAAAAAGCAAGCATACGAAGAGAGTAAAAGAGGTAAAGATGCGGTATTCAGTGACTTCTTTAATTTATTTTTTGGAAACATAGAAAAAGAAGAAGTAGAAAAAAATGAAAAAAAATCTAAAAAAAATGTACCTGTTAAAGGCGATAATATAGAAACTGCAATATCTATAACTGTACAAGAAGCATATTACGGGTTAGATAAAAAAATTTCTTTACGAACAGTCGACGGAAAAATGAAAACATTTAATATAAAAGTTCCAGCAGGAATTAGAAATCATGAGAAAATTCGTTTAATTGGTCAAGGTAAAGCTGGAGCATATGGTGGAAAAAATGGAGATTTATTAATCAAAATTGAAATAAAACCAGAAGGAAAATTAGAGTTAGTAGGATATGATTTATATACATCACTTTTATTAACACCATGGGAAGCGGCTTTAGGAACAAGAGTAAATATAGAAGGAATAGATGACACTATTTCAGTATATGTTCCAGCAGGAATAGAAAGCGGTGAAAAACTTCGTATACCAGGAAAAGGCTATAAAGATGGAAAAGGTGGAAGAGGAGATTTAACTGCTACTATAAAAATTATGGTTCCTAAACAATTAACAAGTGAAGAAAAAGGCCTATATGAAAAAATGAAAGAAGTGTCAAAATTTAACCCTAGAAATACGTCTTACATAAATACTAAAAGTGAAAAAGGAGCATAGTAAAGTCAACATAAAATATAAATTTTAAAAGTATTGACAATTACAATAAAAAAAGGTATAATGAAGTATAGTGATAAAAAACTACTATACATATGATAAAAATGAAAAAGGGGTGTAAATAATATATGGAAACATGGCAAGGCAAACACTTTAGTATAACAGACCCAAAAGATGTAAAAACAGTCATTTATCAAATAAATAAAACAGAAAAGGAATTTTTGAATAATTCTCCTAAATATACAGTCCAAAGGTTAGATTATATAGAAGAATTAAGAGGGGAATTAAAGCAAAAAACTTTTTTTGTGGATAATCCATCAGATGATTATGATCAGTTAGTTATTTTATCATTCGGTAAGGAAAAAGTTGTTGTTAATATGGCGTTACTTGAAGGAACCAAAATAACAATATCCAAAAAGCCAATGCCATTAAAATTTGACACAATATATTCTGAAAAAGAATCGGTATATAAGGAATTTAACTATACACCAAACTTACAACGACCAATATCGATTATAGATCCAGAAACTACAGAAGAAGTTAAGCCAGTTGTATATCTTGACAAAGAAACAAATGAAATAAAAGGGAAATGTAAATTAAAGGCCAATAAGCCATATTTTGCATTTGAAATAAGAGATAAAAAAGAAGATTAGAAGAGGGAGAGGTAATTAATGAAAACTACAAATGTAGAGAATAATCCAGGACCAGCATCAATTGTTATTGTTAATGGAGATAAGGATTTACAAGTTATAGCTTCAACTATTATAGCTGAAAAAAATATAATGGATAATCCATTACAAATAACAGATGCACAAACTTATCAATGTGAGTTTGATGATAAAGAAAATATTGCTCAAAGAAAATTTAGCAATGGGAAAGTACAACAAGCAGATTTTGCTATACTACAAGAAGCAAGAAATACAAGAAGAAAGCAAGGCAGAAAGATTGAAGTAGTGCCTCCAATGCCAAAACAAGGGAAATTGCCAGAGGGAGCTACAATAAATCAATACGGAGAAATAGAAAGAAAATCTGAAGAAATGGAAATATAGGTTATGTACCAAAGAAGGGGTGATACTTTATGAATTACAAAATTGAAGGCACTCTAAGAAGAAATAAAAAGAATTTTATAGTTTTTTTAATACTATGGATAATTTTGTCCATAGTATTAGTTATGCCATTAAGCTATAATATTACAAATTCGATGGTAAATGGAAAATTTATCTTTGGAAAATTCCTTGAAGGTTTATCTGACTCATTTATAAATATAGGAGATGTATTAAGCAAAACATTTACAGGTAATTATTTTGAAACCTATTGTTCAACATTATTAAAATTCACTATTGCTTATGCTATATTTGTATTAGTAGGATTAATAAGAACTGCACCGAAACACGAATTTGCAGATTTTGAGCATGGTTCAAGTGATTGGGCTAAAGGTGGAGAACAATATAGAATATTAAGCAATAAAAAAGGTCTTATATTAGCACAAAATAATTATTTACCATTAGATAAAAGAGGAAACGTAAATGTATTAGTTGTAGGACGGATCAGGTTCTGGTAAAAGTGCATCATATTCAATTCCAAATGCATATCAAATGTTAGGTTCATATGTTTTCACAGATCCAAAAGGTGAATTATATGATAAAACAGCTGGATATTTAAAACAACATGGATATGATATAAAAGTGTTAAATTTAGTACGTCCACAGTTAAGTGATGGATATAATCCCTTAATGCACATATCAAATGAAATAGATGTAGATGTTATTGCAAATACTATAGTAAAAGGTCAAAAAAACGAATTAGGATCAAATGCAGATCCATATTGGGATGATATGGCAGAAATGCTATTAAAAGCACTAATTTATTATTTATTAGCAACAAGACCAGAAGCTGAGCAGAATCTAGCAAGTTGTGCAGAATTAGTAAGAGCAGCAAATGCAAATGGCGGAAGTAACCTTTTAACAGAATTAATGAATCAATTACCATATGATCATCCTGCAAGAACAAACTATAAATCTATTGAAATTGCACCAGAAAAAACATATGGATCAATCTTATCTTCTTTACAATCTAAATTAGGTAAATTTGATTCTAAAGAAATTGCAGAACTAACATCAACAGATACTATAGATTTTGAAGAAATTGCTAAAAAGAAAACAGCAGTATATGTTATTTCTTCAGATACACATACGGCATATGATTTCTTATTAACTATTTTCTTCTCACAAATGATACAACATTTGTATGATTTCGCAGATAAAAATGGAGGACAACTTCCAATTCAAACTTTCTTTATATTAGATGAGTTTGCTAATATTGGTAAAGTTCCAGATTTTGATAAGAAAATATCAACCAGTAGAAGCAGAAAAATTTCATTTAGTGTTATTCTACAAAACTTAGACCAATTGGAAGCAGTATATGAAAAATCTTATGAAACAATAATTGGTAACTGTGATACGCACGTATTTTTAGGAAGTAACTCTCAAAAAACTGTTGAGTATTTCTCAAAAGCTTTAGGAGAAAAAACTATTGATAGAGAAAGTATTTCAGTAAACAAAGACAAATATAACTGGAGACAAGGTAAAAGTGTATCTGACCAAGTAATGGCAAGAGCCTTAATGACCCCAGATGAACTTAGAAGAATGGATAACGATATTTGTATAATATATGAAAAAGGAATAAAACCAATTCAAGCTAAGAAATTCTACTATTTCCAAACATCAATGGCAAAGAAACTAGCACAACATGCAATAAGTCATAATGATTTGCCAGAAGTAGAACGTGGAGAATGGAGAAAATATAATCCATATAATCCATATGTAGAAGATGATGATAAAAGAAAGCAGGCTGATAGTTTAAAAGTAGAATCATTAGATGATTTATTTAATGAACAAGATGATCAACAAGAAGAAAATAAAGAAGATAAATTAAGTGATTTAAAAACGGAACCTTTACAAGAAGAAACCAAAAATGAGACAGTAAATGCACCAATATTACCAAGTGATGAAGAAAATGAACTTGATGAGGATTTACAAAAAGAATTGGAAGCAAAATTTGATGAGTTATTTGGCCCATTAAATTAATAATAATTAAAAAGCAATGTAAAAAACATTGCTTTTTTTAGTTATATAGAAAAATTTTATTTGTACTAAATAATTATTAAAAAATTACTAAAGCTATTGTATAATATTACCAAAATATATTATACTATATACTAATAAACAATTGTGAAAGGAGACAATATGAATTATTTGAAAAAGCAAATAAAAAAAGGCATAAATCTTCATTTGATTAATACAAAAAAATTCAAAACTAATTTATTATCTGTATTCATTACAAATCCACTTACAAAAGAGAATATTACGAAAGAAGCACTTATTTCAGCTGTATTAAGAAGAGGCACTTTAAATGAGCCATCTCAAGAAGAAATAAGCATTAAACTTGAAAATATGTATGGTGCTTCATTCGACTGTGGAATTGAGAAAATGGGAGATTATCATATTCTTAAATTTTATTTAGAAACGATAAATGATGAATTTTTACCTAAAAAAGAAGATATCTTAAAACAAAGTATTAATGAAATATTAGATATAGTTTTAAATCCACTAATAGAAAATGATGAATTTAAAAATGAATATGTTGATTCAGAAAAGGAAAATTTAAAGCAAATTATAAATGGAAAAATAGATAATAAGTCTAGATATGCATTTGATAGATGTATTGAAGAAATGTATGAAGATAAGCCATATGGGCTATATAAATATGGCTACATAGAAGACCTACAAAATATTACCGCAAAAGATTTATATAATTACTTCAAGAAAATGCTTTCAGAATGCAAGATAGATATTTTTGTTTCAGGAGATATAAATATAAATGAAGTAGAAGAAATAGTTAAAAATAACGTTCAAATACAGAAATTAGAAGATAGAGAATTTAATATACAAAACGAAGTTAACGAAACATCAAGAAATGAAGCAAAAATTGTAAGTGAATCTATGCAAGTAACACAAGGAAAACTTGTATTAGGATATGATGTAAGAACAAAAAATAAAGAAGAAAAATATATAGTATTATTATATAATACAATTTTAGGAAGCGGAGCAAATTCTAAATTATTCCAAAATGTAAGAGAAAAAGCAAGTTTAGCTTATACAGCAGCTTCAAACTATATTCGCCAAAAGGATAACATATTTATACGTGCAGGAATAGAAATAGAAAATTACGAAAAAACACTTAAAATAATAAAAGAACAAGTGGAAGATATGAAAAATGGAAAATTTGATGAAAGAGATATTGAAGATGCAAAAAGATCATTAATATCTACAATTAAATTTATACCAGATGAACAAGACACAGAAATAAGTTACTATTTTGGACAAGAGTTTACAGGACAATTGGTATCTTTTGAAGAATATATTGAAAAAATACAAAATATATCAAAAGATCAAATCATAGATATTGCAAATAGAATATCTTTAAATACGATATATTTTTTGAAAGATTAATAAATTTATTTACCGAAAGGAGGATATGTTGGCTTTAAAACCAACATAAACTAACAATATGCAAATAATAGAAAATACTATATTAAAGGAAAAAGTATATATTGAAAAATTAGAAAATGGTTTGACAATTATGGTAATTCCTAAAAAAGGAGCTTTAAAAAAATATGTAATGTTTGCTACAAATTTTGGCTCAATAGACAATCATTTTGTATTGCCAAGTAGTAATGAAGAGATTACAATACCAGATGGCGTAGCACATTTTCTAGAGCATAAAATGTTCGAACAAAAAAATGGTACAAACAGTTTAGATACGTTAACAGAATTAGGGGTAAATCCCAATGCATATACAACCACAGATCATACAGCATACCTATATGAATGTACAGATAATTTCTATCCTGCTTTAGACGAATTAATGGATTATGTACAAAATCCATATTTTACAGACGAAAATGTAGAAAAAGAAAAGGGAATAATTGGGCAAGAAATTAATATGTACGAAGATGATCCAGGATGGCAAGTATATATGAATACTATGAAATTAATGTATAAAAATAATCCAATAAATATAGATATTGCTGGTAGTATTGAATCAATCTCTAAAATTGATAAAGACGTATTATATAATGCTTATAATACATTTTACCAATTATCTAATATGGTGTTTGTAGCATGTGGAGATTTTGAAGTAGAACAATTTGTAGAAGAAGTAAAAAAGAGAATTACAAAAAATGAAAAAATAAACGAAATAAAAAGAATTTATCCAGATGAACCATTGGAAATCGTATCACAAAATAAAGAAATAGTTATGGAGGTAAATAATCCTATATTCTGTATAGGGTTTAAAGATAGTGCAAATTTAAATTGCAACATAATTAAAAAACAAATAGCAATTGATATTTTATTATATATGCTATTAGGAAAAAGTTCACAAGCATATCAAAAATTATATAAAAATGGGGATATAATAAGTCAACCAGATTTAGATTATGAATTTTCAAAACAATATGCGCATGTACTAATATCTGGAACTTCAAGAAATCCTCGGTAATGTAGTAAAAGAACTAAAAAAATCTATAGAAACATTTAAAAAAGATGGATTAAATAAAGAACATTTCGAAAGAATTAAAAAGAAAATTTATGGAGATTATGTTAGCGAATACAATGATGTATCAAATATTGCGAGAATGTTTGTATCAGATTATTTTAAAGGGATTAATTCATTCGAGTATTTAGATAACTATAATTTAGTTACACTAGATTTTACAACGAAAATTTTAGAAGAAGTATTTGATGAAAATAAAATGGTAGTTTCAATCGCAAAAGGGGAATAAAAAATAACCACAATTTATGTATTTTAAATAAAAATATGTCTAAAAAATAGAAAATAACTAGAAAAGCATATACAAATAGCAGAAAACGTCGTATGATTATTAACAAAAATGAACAAATTTTATTGACGATAATGTAAAAATATGGTATTTTAAATATATAGGGGGAGAAAAATACATATAAAAAGGGGAGGACGAAAAATGCTAGAAGATGAAATATGTAAAAAAAGAGATGAATTAAATGAAAGTATTGCGAAAGATGAAGATTATAGTAAAATATATAAAATTAGTGTAGAATTAGATGAATTAATTTCTCGCTACTATAAAGAACAACAAACGAAAAATAAAATGAAAATAACCAAATAAATAGCTACTTTTGTTAATAGTAGCTATTTTTGTTTAATAAAAAAACTTTTAATATAAACATATTGACATAATCACAATATGGGTGTAACATAATAGCATATTTTATATCAAATTATATCAAAAAAAATTTATTCAATAATCAAATCGATAAAATTTCCAAGAGGGAGAAGAAAATTTATCAAAATAAAAAAATAGGAG
>CANQRO010000030.1 GCA_947626205.1 uncultured Clostridia bacterium | reverse complement strand
GTTACCTTTAGAGCCTCTAGTCTTAGAGCTCTTCCTTGTGTTCCAGCTAGAGAACTTTCTGCTTTCCCTTCTGTGTCACCAGATGTTACTTCTGCCATCCATCCAACATTTTGAACATGTGCACTATATGTTAATGCTGGAGTTATAGCTGGATCTCTATCAACAGCTGCATTAACTTCAGCTCTTGGTAAGAATGTAACAGCCATAACAATTGCTGTTATTAATAAACTGCTTTTTAAAAATTTCTTTCCCATTTTTTTCACTCCTCCCTTTTTCTTATGGTTTATATTTTTAGAATAGCAATTCTGTATAAATTTATATCACATGAGTGTATAAAATGTCAACATTTTTTTAAAAAAAATTATATTTTTATTTTATATTTTTAAATAAAACATTTTTTAACATTTTTTAGCTTAATTTTACAGCTTATACAAGCTTTTTATATTACCATTAAAATGTAAACTCCTGTTAATTGTCGAAGCAGTTTTTATTAATTTTTGTAATCTACTCCTTTAAATTACCTTTAAGTACCCTCTTTCTCTGCTATAAAGTGCTTTCTAATAGGTATTAATAGGTATTTTAAATAGGTCTCTTATAAATAAAAGTACTTATTTTAATTTGCGTTACTTAAAGCCATGTTAACTAAATCTACTTCTGCATCACTATTAAAGCTTATGCTATTTATATTTGCTTCATGCCAAGCATACATAGTACTAATACGTAATATATATATATTATTTCCTTGTAGAATATTGAAGTTGTACTCCCCTACTTGCTCCTCTTCCCCATATATTTCTACTTTTCCTGTTGTAGAATTTGCACTATTAATTTGTAATATAATATAATTTCCTAAAGTTTTATTTATTTTACTAGAATCTATATCTACTATTTCCGCTTCTCTATCTATTTTTATATTATCTGCTAAATTCATTAATATTTCCACATCTTTAGATTTCTTATCATACTCTCCCCAAACATATGGAATATATTTTATATTATATTGTTCTATATTTTGTTTTGCATAAGTATCCTTGTCTAATAATTGTATATTATCATTTAACATATTTTTACTTTTTTCTAATTTTTCATTATATGCATCTTTCCTTACCCATATTTCATAATTATTTACACTTATCATTGGCACATAATTTTCAAATATATATTCACTAATTAAATAATATCTATAATTGTTTGGTACATTATCTAAATCTTCTGCAAATTTCTTGTTCTTCGCTTTTAGTGTAATAGGAACATCTTTTAAACTTTCTTCTATTTCTTTTATAAACATTTTTTGTGTTACTTCTCCACTTAATAAACCAGGTGATTGATCAACATACACAGGTTTTTCTTTATCTAATAAACTGTATAATAGCGTTTGATTAGTAAAATCCAAATATGTTTCATTTTCGTTTAGTAAGGTTTCAATTACTGTTTTTAAGTCTTTATATTCATTTTCCATTATTGGTGCTAAATTAACACGTTTTACTTTTGCATAATATTTTTCATCTTGTAATTTAAACGATACATATTTACCTACTGAAGCTTCAAATATGTTGTTACATTTTGAAATGTTTGGTTCTAAAGTTAATTGGCTTATTAAAATTATGCTTAAATACGTAAAAATGAATACTATACTATTTTTATTGTATCTATTAGAAATAAGTATGGCTATATAAATTGATGAAAAGCTTATTAATGTTCTTATAGTATTCTCTTCTAAAGAATGTCTTCCTAATCCTCTTTGTAAATTAAATATATAAAATAATCCTAAAGACATTAAAATAATTTTCATTTTAATATCTATTTTTTGCTTGCAAACTCCATATATTAAAGTAAATACTATTATTGATGGCATTATATAGTATATAAAAATATACGAAAATTTATTTACGTCTCCTAATTCGCTATATGACCAGTTTTCAGTTGACATTGCTATTTTTAAGAATTCAATCATTCTACTTATTGGGTTAATATTTTTTACCGTACACATTAAGAAATATATTGTAAAGCTTAAAGTTATAACAAGTAAAAACGGTATAATTACATTTTTTAGTTTTATATTCTTTCTATCTTTAAATAATAGGTATATTAATACTAACACTGTTGCAACAGAAATACTAAAGCCAGTATCTAAGCTCCATATGCATATAAACATTAAGCTTAAATAATATAATAGGTACGATTTAAATTTCCTTTGTTTGTATGCGTTTATTAATGTTAATATAGCAATAAATGCCATATAATACAGACCTATTCCCTCATCAAGTTGAAATGGGAAAAATAATGTTATATAAAATGCTACTTCACGTGAGAAAATTTTCTTAAGTAAAAAATATAATATTATACTAAAAAATATTATTTGGTATGAACTATATGTGTTAAACATTGCACCAGTTATATCATTATTCGCATAGCCAAAAATAATTCCATAAATTTCGTTTTGTAACATATGAGCATCAAAGTTTTCTAATAAAGGAATTTTTCCATATCTAAAGAATTCATATATAGAAACGCCGTGGTTAGCTGATTCAAAAAAGTCAGTATTAACTGTTGTTACCATAGAATTTGTTGCTATTATAATTGTAAAAATAACTATTATAATTGGATAATAGTATTTTTGATATCTAAATATTTTATTTTTGTTTTTATTTAGTAAATATACTATAGCAGAAATTATTATGCATACCACATATATTAATGCAATGGTTCTTATTTTATGCGTTAAAATTATATTATATTGATTTAATATGTTGTATAGCTCTAAATATACGAATTCTAATATTAGTGCTAATAATAAAACTGTTCCCGCTTTTTGTAGTGCAATTCTTTTTACCTTTTTCAAATTTATTATTATAAAAAATATGATCACACTTGCAAAATATGCTATCAAGTAGTTTATTTCTTCACTAACTACTTTTATATTAAACTTATGCATTATAAGTGTTAAAAAGAATGCTAATGGAACTGCCACTAAGAAAGACCATTTTAAGTTACTAAAAGCAAACTTACGCTTTAATAATTTGCCTAGTAAAGTAACTACAATAATACTTATATTAATACCTAGTAACACGTAATTAGATATGTATATTATTGTGGTAGTTTTTTGAATAATAGAAACAAATGTAAATGCAGTATTTATAATTCCTAAAACTGCAATTAATTCCATAGATTTTATTATTTTCAAGTTAGTATTTATAAATAGTTTATTTAATAACTTGGTTAGTATAAATGTTATTAATGGTATCAAAATTATAACATAAGCATAAAAATTCGTAATTCTAGATGTTGCATTTATGCCATTTAATAATGCGTTTCCAATAATACGATCTTTAAAAGTAACTGCAAATTGATTTCCCAATGGATTAACTGCTAATAATAGTGTTAATGAAATTTGTAACGCAATTATAAATATCTTCCTATTCTTTTCCTTGTTCATGTTAGTTTTTCTTTTCTCCTTTTATTCTTTATTTAAATGCTATTTAATTTTTTCAATTGATTCAATTAAATATTGCTGTTTTCTGAAAATTAAGTCTATTACTATTGTTAAATATTTTATTATAATTGTTAATATAGCAAACGTCCCAAAAAAAGCAACAGATAAGAGTAACATTGTTGTAGTCCAACCAGCAATTGGTTTAGAATTTAAGAATATTAATACTGTATAAATTCCTGTTACTAGTGTTAAAAGCATCATAATAAATGCCATAGATATAGAAAATTTATAAGCAACATCTGTAAATAGAATAAGTGAATCTATTCCTAAGCTTTTTCTTGCTTTATGTACTTCTTTTGAAAATTTTAAAGAAGTATTATTAATAGATTCATATTGAACGCTGTTTAATTTTAAACCGCAATTTGCATATGCTACTTTACGGTAAGGTATTGTTGCGTTTAGTGTTTTTACTCTGTTAATTGCTCTTCTAGATAGTATTCTAAAAGTTTCTGTATGTATTGGGTACATTCCTTTAAAGCTCTTATTGAAAATGCTATAAAAAATACTAGATGTAATACGTCTTTTTTTATTTGAAGTTGCACTTACAATATCATATCCATTTAAAGCTTCGTTATATACTTGCATAATAACATCTAAGTCATAATCTAGTATTATATTATCAAATTCGTAAACAAAGTCTCCTACACTTAAATCTACTCCTGCATTCATTGAAAGTTCTAGTCCTTGGTAATAACTCATATTAACAATTTGAATTATGCCGTCAATTGTACTACCTATCTTTTTTATTTCTTCAATACTGTTATCTGTAGATTTATCGTTTACACAAATTATTTCATATTTCTCAAAATTTTTACTTAATGCATCATTTATTTTTTCCAAAAAGGTTTTTATATGTTTTTCATTATTATGAACATATATTACTGCTGATATAAAATTTTTCTCTTTATTATCGATCATATTAACACCTCATCTAAATCAAACACTGTATTTATTTTTCCAGATAATACACTAATAAAAGTAGGGTTTGTAGAAAATTGCTTTATAATAGTTGGTCTTGAATCGTCTATTTCTGAAGATTTTAAAATTGGCTTCATAGAAAATAGTGAACTAGCATATTCAAACTGGTACTCATCTTTTAAATATTTTTTAACTAAATTCGACATATAGCTCCATGAAGTTTTTGGTTTAGCTGGACAATCGTTGCAATTTCCTAAATGTTCTTTTGTACAAAAACCTTCACTTCTATTTTGGCATTCAAATGTTGGTAAAACCTCATTACTTGTTACATGCGGAGTAAATGTTACAGATGTTAATGAATGGTATCCTGTTTTTCCAAAAGGCATTATGGAAAAGAATGGTCCATCCATTATTGTAATACCAATATTTTTAAGTTTGTCATTAACGCGACACAATATAATTTCACACAATTCGTATTTAATCTTAAAAGGTTCAAAACCTAGCATTTGTAATATTTGATTAACAGATGCATATGTGCAATTCAAAACAAATTTACTTTCTACAACTTGCCCATCTTGTAGTAAAATTTCGTATACATCGCCTTTTTTACTAATGTTTTTAAGTTCACAATTATATTTTATTTCTACGTTACTTAACTTAGCAATCTTATTTAAAAAGTAATCTCTTAATATTTGTGCATCATAAGTATATTCGTTTGTTACAAATGCTCCATCACACATACCATTTTTAAAGTAATTTTCAGTTGGAACTTCATCACACCTTATATTGGCATTTTTGCAAAACTTCTTAAATTGTTCTGCATCTGTCCATGAAAATTGCTTTGATGTTGCATATATTTGTTCAAATTGTGTCAATTCTGAGAATTCATAAGCTTTGTGAAATCTTTCAAAATATCCTGCAGATTTCATAGCTGTTGATAATGATCTTGGGTAATGGTACCCCATATGAACACGTGCTTGGTTAATATAGGTTGCTCTTTTAAATGCTGCACTATCTTTTTCTATAACTAAAACATGTTGTCCTTTTTCTCCGCAAAATAATGCTGAGTATAGCCCATACATTCCCGCTCCTATAATTATTTTATCGTACATCATATTTTTCACTTCTCCTAATTAAAATGCTAAATCTATCTTAAGTTTCTTAACAATTTACTCTTTTTAACTTTAATGAAATGCTTATTTCCTATCGTATTACTTCAAAGCAATTGAAATAATTTCCTTCTGGTATTTTTTCATCTATTTCTAATATGATTGAATTTTCTTCTTCTGTATAATCTATTACATCTCTAGTTGTATTCCCTATTTTTATTTGTTTTACACCTTTTAAAATAATTTGATTTTCTAAATTGTTTGTTACATAAATTTTATTATAGCTTATTTGATTTGCAGAACAATAATCATAAATATCGCCATATACATCAATAATTTCTACATTTTTCATTTCTAGTTTAGAATCATTTCCTGGATATGATGATATTTTTATTTCTCCTTTTCCCTCAATTATTGTAACAGGTATATAATATTCATCAGACTTGTTTGGTATATTATAATTAACAAATCTATTATTAGTATCTTTTGCTAAGTTTTCAGTAGTTATATCTTGCACATAAATATATCTATTTACATCTAATGTTTTATAAATTGGTTTTTTGAAAGAAGAATCGTAAGAAATTTTTAAATCAACAATTCCATTAAAGTTTTTATCTACAGTTTCTAATTGTATATCATATAGATATTCAGATTGATATCCACATTTCATAGTTATTTCATTTAAGTTATAACTTATTTTATTTTCACTTGCTTTTCTTTTATAAAGTAACCCAAAGTCACTTGAAAATACTGGAATATAATTTTTATAAATTTCTCTATATAAAAACCAATTTGCATTTCTTACCCAATATCTATAATCGTCATTTTTAGATATATCTACAAAATAATTAAAATTTCCCTCATTAAACACTTTTAAATATTGTTGTCTTTGCTTATCACCTAAAACATGTATTATATAGTCTGTCCCGGATGGTTGAAATTTATTGGATATAGTTTCTAAAGCTGAAGCATATGCAGAAAATATTGTATCGTCTCCAGTAATTTTCCTTATAGTATTTATATCATTTGCATATTTTGTAATATGTCCGCCTAATTCTTTTACATATACAGCATCATTATTAATTATTCTTTTATCTATTGATACCTTGTTTATAATACCAATTATTAGCCCTATTGCTACTATGTAAATTACTGCCTTTATTGTTTTCTTGTTTATATTTTCTCTATTTAATATAAAAGCCTTAATTCCATAATTTAACATTATTATTATAAAAACTAAATTTAGCATATCAAATGAAGAACCACCAGATAAAAACTGATACAAATATGCCGATAATAGAGATGCTATTATTAGGAAAGCAATAAAAGCATATCTATATGTTTCTCTTTGCTTATTACTTTTAAATATATAAAAAATGTGTATTATTGCTATAATAACCATTATAGCTGCGTATAAATTTAAATTAATATCTAATAAAGATATATTATTTTTACTAGGTCCCTCATTATAGTACCATCTTTGGTACGAACTGACACCAAGTGTATAATCTAAATAAGATATAGGATTTCCTCTAGTAACTATTGTGATTAAAATAATAAATGTAACTAAGCTAATACCTATATACATAAATGTATATTTAATAATAGACTTTATATCTTTTTTATATTCTTTAATTAATAGTAAAAAGTATATAAAAGAAAATGCTATATATGAAGCAATTCCTCCATCATTACTCCAAGCGATTGAAATACCTGCTAATATAGACATATATATTTTTTTAAGTAAAGGGGCATGCCCAACAATAAATTGTTTTTTAGAATTTTCTATTATTTTAAATCCAAAGTAAGTTAATACTACTAAAATTGGGGCAATTATAATTCTAATTAGCCTTGCAGAATTACCTACTTCTGTTCCTAATTTTATTGCATTTATTAAATTTGTATCTAAAATAGATGTAAGAAATTGTGGTCTTATAATTGATAAAGCTGTAAAAGCTAAAGTTACATATAACGCTTTTTTCTTATTTTCTAAAATAAGATTGCTTATAAGAAAAATAGTAAGCTCAAAACATAATACTGTCACTGCATTTGTTATAAATAAGCTATTAGTAAAGTTATTTCCAATAATAATTTGAAAAAATGACAGTAATAATAAATGACCTGTTCCTAAATACACAGCAAAATCTTTAAATGGTATTTGTCCACTTAAAAATCTTCTTATAGGATTATAATTTTGAAAATCTCCATTTAGTGCATTAAAATTTGATATTTTTATTCTATTTAAACCGATTATAACTGCAAATATAATAAGCAATAAAATAATTACTGTTTTTTCTATATCTATTTTCATAATTCTATTTTTTAATTTGCTTATTGTTTCTTTTTTAATTACTTTTGTTTTTGTACTACTACTTTCTTTTTGTTCTTCATGCTTATTATTCTCTTCATGTCTATTATTCTCTTCATGCCTATTATTCTCTTCATGTCTATTATTTTCTTCATACTTATTATTCTCTTCATGCCTATTATTTTCTTCATACTCCATATGTTCTTCCATGTACTATTTCCTCCAATTTATGTAGTGTTACAACTCTGCTTAATTTATTTTTTACTTAACATCATACGCATGAAATAAATTTTTAAATAGAATTTTTAATAATTCACTATTTCCCTTCACTGCACTTATTTTAGTTGGTGTTTTGCCCTCTTTTGGGTATTCTCTCTTTACTGGTATTTCACAAGTTTTTAATTTTAACCTATCTGCCTTTACAGATAAATATGCTAATAGTTCATATGTTACAAAAATATCTCGTAATGGTTGTACTTCTGGGTGTTCTAGATATTTTTTAGAATATCCTCTATAAGCATTTGTAGTATCTGTGTAATGTTTTCCCGCAGTAAGTGAAATAACTGGCGCATGCAATAATCTAACAGATAAATACCTAATTAATGGTGTATTAATAGCTTTACCACCTTTTATAAACCTAGAACCTTGAATAAAATCATATCCCTCTTCTAGCTTTTCTATGAATTTTGGAATATCTTCAATACTATCTTTATTATTTCCATCTATTGTTATAATTCCTTCGTAACCTCTATTCAATGCCCACCATATGCCCATCCTAAGTTGTGCACCTTGCCTACCTTCACTTATTTTTACCAAAAGTGTATTAACTCCTAATTGTTTTAGCAGTTCTTCTTCTGTAGAGCCATCATTTGAACCTGCATCACATATTATAATATCTGCTAAGTTATGTATATTCGCATTTTTAGCCTTTTCAAGTTCTTGTTTTATTCTCTCTCCCTCATTTATTATTGGAATACAAACACAGTATTTTGTTTTTTTAGGTTCATATTCATAAGCTTCAAACTCTGGCACACCGTCTGTTTTCTTATATAGCATTTTTTCCTCCTATTTCATAAATATAACTAATAACATTTTTAATCTCTTCAATGTTATCTTGTTTCTTCATTTCTATAGAAACATATCCATTATAATTATTTGCATTTAATAAATTTATTAAATCCTTATGTAATTCTCTTTTCTTTATTAATTCTAAATTTGGTTCACTAATGTGTACATGATTAATGTATTTAACATTGTCTTCTAGAATATCCAAACTTTCATTATTTTGAATTATTGTACCTAAATCTAAATTTACTTTAATACCTAAATTATTAATTTGCTTTACTAAATTTATTGCCTCCTCTGTTTTAGTAATAAAATTTGTATTATAAATTGTTGGGTTTGGCTCTATTGCGAAGAATGTATCATTTTTATATGCATAATCTCCAATTTTAGTAAAAAAATCTATTGCAGTATGATAATCTTTATTAATATCAGATATCACTCTATTTTTAGGACATCCAAAAACCAAATTTTTACAATTTATTGCTTTTGCAAAATCTATTGCTTTCTTTGTATAATTTAAAAGTGCTTCTCGCTCCTCGTTAGTTTCAAATATTTTTTCGTTTCTTCCATACCATATTGATTGCATAGAAGAAATTTTTAAATTATATTGTTTCTCTAACTTTTTTGCAAAATCTATTGCAGTATCTATGTGTTCATATGGATTTTCTTCAATTATTCTTGTAGGTGCTATTTCTATTGCATCAAATCCTATTTTAGAAATGTATGAATACATTTCTTCATCATCTTTTTTCGACCATGCTATATTAGAAATTGATAGTTTCATATTATTCCCCTTTATAAATATTGTAAAACTTAAAGAGTCATTATTTATATATACTAAATATTAGTTTTACTTGATACAAATTTCTTAATATCATTTAAAACAAATTCTTTGTTAAAAATGTATCCATCTTTTCCGTTATATAAATAATCATATTTAGTTTTGAAATTATAATAAGGTATATTATCTGTAATTTCATTTACAAATTCTTTACCGTACACGTTCTTATATACTTGTTCAATAGATACCGGTTCAGTAGCTAAATTTAAAACCTCTAAGTTGTTTTTTCTAGCTATATCTATATGTTTCCATAAATATTCTAATGGATAAAATTGGAATATTCCTCTACTATCTGTAAAGTTTAAGGCACTAAATCCAATATTATTAAAATATTCTTTTAAATTCTTTCTAGCTGTATCATCAATTTTTCTCAATTCATAAAATCCATCTTCTCGTGCTGTATAATAATCTTTTATGAAATCATTTTTATTTATTAATTCAAAATATTTTTGTTCAGATAACATGGATGGTATAATGTGGATTAAATCATATATGAAGTTCTTTTTTATATTATTTCCATATAAACCAGGTAGGTGTACTACTAAATGCTTTTTAATATTTTCTTTTACCCATTTTTCTAAATAATACCTATTATAGCCATATGGTTGTAAATTTTCTGTATCTATTGGTGTATCTTCATTTACATTGTTTGGATTTTTATATACATCTATAGTAGATATTAAAACTACTTCTTTGGGATCAATCTTTTTTATATTTTCTATTGCTCCCTCTATTATTTTAAAATCTTTTTCACTATCTTTATTTGCTAAAAATTTTTGTGCTGGCACTCCTGAATATATAAGTAAGTCTGGCTTTGTACCATAACTTTCTTCAACATTTTCAGAATCATATAATCCATCAAAATTATGTGATTTTGCTATATTAGATCCAACAAAACCTGTGTATCCTACTAAACTTTCCATATTATGTTCCCCTATCATATCAATTTGGTTTATTTATATCACATGATGCACTTTTTTTCAATATATTTTTACACGTGTTTACAAATTATGTTAAAATGCGATTTTTATAATCTCTAGTTTTCTAATTTTTTATTTAATATTCATTGACAAAATATGTAAAAAGCTATACACTGTTAAAAAACTAATGATATAGGTGAATATAATGAATAAAAAAATAATTGGTTATGTAGTAGCATTAATATTAGTAGTTTTATTAATGTTAAATTTTGGAAGTAATTTCATAAAGGATAACACTATTGATTTTAAAAATTTTCAGAGTGATTCAGAATATTTAGTATTTTCAAAAATATTTGAGGATAAATATGGATTTGATAATAAATATGGTTTATCTATAATATATACTAAAGATAATAATGATAATGTTACTAGATTTAATAGTATGTCTGAAAAAATTACGAATTATGATGAAACAAAAGATAGTATTATTTTAAAAGAATATACTTCTCAAGTAGGCTTACAAGGTTATATATTCTCTTTTCTTTATAACAAATTGCATATGCCGTTTTGGTTTTTAAAATTAATATGCTGTGCCCTATTATCTATTATTATTGTTGCAATATGTTATTTAATTTCAAAAAAGTACAATTATTTAATGGGTGCTATATTTTATATTACGTTTTTATTATCTCCATGGATAGTGTCATTTGCAAGAAATTTATATTGGGTAGAATTTACATGGTTTTTGCCTGGTTTATTAGGTCTTTTAATATCTATGAATTATTCTAAAAGAAAGATATTGTTACCTTGTATATTTCTATCTATATTAGTAAAATGCTTGTGTGGATATGAATATATAACAACAATTATGCTGTTTACTATATCATTCTTTATTATAGACTTTTTTGTTACAAAAGATACATCTAAAAGAAAAGAAATTTTTAAAACAACTATTATGGTTGGTTTATGCTGTTTATTAGCATTTCTTGTAGCGCTACTTATTCATTCTATTATGCGAGGAAATGGAAATATATTAAATGGCTTTAAAGCTATATATAAATATGATATTCAAAGAAGGACTTTCATTTCTCCTAATGATACAAGTATATTTGGTAAACATGTTCAAAGTACGTTAGACGCTACTATTATTTCAGTAGTTAGTAAATATTTTACTTGGAAAACGGATATTATATTGGGAGTACAAGGCCAGTTTTTCGTTCCAATATGCTTAATTACATTAGCAATACTAATTTGCAGTGTATTAATAAAAGAAAAACATGCTTACAGAGATATTACAATGCTTATTATATTTTTAATAAATACTCTCTCATGGTTTATTTTAGGAAAAGCACATTCATTTGAACACACTCATATGAACTACGTATTGTGGTATTTTGGTTTTAAACAAATTTGTTTTTATATAATAGTAAATTTCATTTGGATTATTTTAAAGAGATTAAAGAAAATAAAGCATGAATAAACATTCATGCTTTATTTATTGTTTCTACTGGTTTTATTATTTCTACTATTTTTGTTGCTTATATTCCTTTATTATTTTTACTGTTTCTGTTATTTATTAGTTTTTTTCTAATACTTTTACTATTTGCTGTATCCTGTTTTATTAACAATCTTTTCGCTGATTTGTTTTACCTTTTCACTTGGCTCATAATTTTCTTGTCCATATATTTTTTGGTGTAACTCTCTTACATTAGATTCCAATGTGATTGGTGGTCCATACCATACACCGCCAATAGTAATGCCTTTTGTATCATATGGCCAACCAGCACTATCTGTTATTTGGAATGTTGCAAGTGTTGGTGCTAAAGATAATATTTCGTTAGATTTTATATTTGTATATACTAAAGGTAGCAATTTATCTGCAAGTGAATTTAATTTAGTAAGGCTTAATTTCTTTGCTTTATCTACTACAGCCATTAATATATCTCTCATTCTTTCTGTACGCTTGTAATCCCCTCCAGCAGTAGCTCTAATTCTACCATATGCAAGTGCTTGAACTCCATTTAAGGTTTGTGAACCAGTTTTAGTTAAGTGGCTAGCACTATGTCCTGTAACTTTGTTTATTTCATCTATATAGCCATTAATATATTTTAGTTCTGCACTTGTTATGTTCATGCTTACTCCACCAACAGCATCAACAATTTCTACAACAGATTCAAAATTAACCGTTACAAATTCTCTAATATTTAAGTCTAAATTTTCATTTAATGTACTTAAAGCTAATTCAGCTCCACCATATGCATATGCGTGTGTTACTTTATCTAAGCTTCTTCCTGTAATTTCTAAATATGTATCTCTATATACAGATGTTAAATTTACTTCTTTAGTATTTTCATTTATTGTAGCAAGGATTATACAATCACTTCTCGTTCCTTTTACTAACTCATCATTTCTACTATCTACACCAAATATTGCAATAGTACGATATCCTTTCAATTTTTCATCTACTTGTTCATTAACTGAAATTGCACTTTCATCTATATCTACATAGTTTAGCTTGTTTAATTTATCATTAACGTACCACATTCCTATTCCTGCAACTACTCCAAATAGAATAACTACAATAAGCAATATAATAAGAAATATGTTTCTAACTAATTTTAATTTAGAATTTTGTGTTTTTTTAACTCTTTTACCTTGTGCCACACAACTCATCTCCTGTTTTCATTTATGTTTCTACTATAACTCATTTTAAAATTTTTTTCAATATAAAACTTCACAATAATTATTAATTATTTATTATCAATTACTCAATTTCTAAATATTCATTATTTATTACAATTATTCATTATAATTATTAACTATTAGCTATTTTCTATTCATTATCATTTTATAACTATTAATTTAACTGTTTCTTTATTTACATTTTTTCTGGCATTTTGATTCCTAATAAATTTGCTCCATTATTTAATACTATACTTGTTACATAAGTAAGATATACTCTAGCATCTCTTACTTTTTTATCGTCTACTATAATTTTATTTTCATTATAGAAACTACTATATGCTTTAGCTAAATCTATTAAAAATCTTGATATTATTGATGGTTCATTCTTTTCAGCAGCACTTTCTATAATATCTGTATATGAATATAATAACTTTATAACTTCATATGCATCTTTTTCAGTTAAACATTCTATGTCTATATCTTTAAAATTTGGTATATTTTCTGCTTTTTTTAATACACTTTTTGTTCTAACATAAGTATATTGAATATATGGACCTGTTTCTCCATTAAAGTTTAAAACTGTATCCCAATCAAAAACTTCATCCTTTATACGACTTCCAGAAAGATCGTTATATATAACCGCTCCAATTCCTACTTTAGTTGCGATATCATCTTTTTCCTCTTCTGTTAATTCTGGATTTTTTTCTTCTATAATTTTTCTTACTCTACTAATTGATTCTTTTAAAAGTTCTTCTACTTTTATAACATTGCCCTCTCTTGTTGACATTTTACCAGTTTTTAAATGCACCATTCCATATGAAATATGTTCTAATCCTTTTTGGCATTTTTCACTTATTCCTAATAGTTTAGCAACTTCAAATATTTGCTTAAAATGTAAATTTTGCTCGTAGGCAACAACATATAGGCATTTATCAAAATTATAAGTTCTAGCTCTGTATAAAATAGCGGCTAAATCACGTGTTGCATAAATAGTTGAGCCATTAGATTTACACACCATACAAGGTGGCATATTTTTATCTTCTAAATCTATAATTCTTGCTCCCTCAGATTCTACTAATTTACCTGTCTTATTTAATATATCTATTACTTCATCAGTTTTATCTGCGTAAAATGCCTCTCCTTTTATAGAATCAAAATGTATATCTAATAAACTATAAATCTTATCAAATTCTTTTAAACTTAAATCTCTAAATTTTTCCCATAGATCTACGCAATATTTATCCCCTTGTTCAAGCTTTTTGAAGTTTTCTCTACATTCATCTAAAACGCTTTCATCCTCTTTACATAGTGCATTAATTCTAACATAAATATCTGTTAGTACTTGAATAGGATCTTCTTCAATATTGTATTCATTTTGCCATCTTTTATATCCTTCTATCATTTTACCAAATTGTGTTCCATAATCTCCTAAGTGGTTGATTCCTATTGTGTTATACCCTAATTTTTTATATATGTTATACAATGCCCTTCCTATTAAGGTAGTTCTTAAATGTCCAATATGAAATGGCTTTGCAATATTAGGAGAAGAATATTCTACTAAAACTGTTTGATTTTTTCCTATGTTTGATTCTCCAAATCTGTCTTTTTTTGCTTCTATTTCTTCTAATACTGTTTCTGCCATCGCTTGTTTATATATTTTAAAGTTTAAATATGCTCCTGTATTTGTAACACTTTCTATATCTGTTCCTTGAAAGTTTAATTCTTTGCTCCATGCTTCTGCAATGTCGTTTGGTGCCTTTCCAATTTCTTTAGAAAAGCGGAAACAAGGAAGTGCATAATCTCCAAGTTCTGGAGATTTTGGTTTTTCTATAAATGTTATTAATTCTTGTTCATTAATGTTTGCTACTTTGCTTAAACATTTAGCAATTTGCTCCTTAAAATTCTTCATTTTTTAGTCACCTCATTAATTAATGTTAATACTATTTTTACATTATACCAAAAAAAGTATAAAAGCGGAAGACTTTTATACTTTTTATTTTTAATTTCTTCTCTTGTTTTTCTTTCTGTTAATGTAAATAATACTGATCCTCTTTTTTTTGTTCCTATTACTAAATCGCC
>CANQRO010000029.1 GCA_947626205.1 uncultured Clostridia bacterium | reverse complement strand
ATGCAATAATAGTATGCAATAGTAATATTTTCCAGATAATCATTGGTCTACAAAATACGTCAAATTAATTGCAAAAAAGATTGATTTTTGTATTTTTATATGATATATTAAACACGAGTATATTTGCATATCTTTTTAAAGGTATCATATTGACAAAATTGAACAAACTATTAGAAAAGGATGATGAAGATGCAAACGAATAAGATGGTAGCAACTATGGAATCAGAAATATCCGGAAATGAGGGTATAGAAGATACAATACAAATGGCGAATCAAGCAAAAAATTTGAAAATGATAAAAAATTTTTTATATAAAAAAACCATATCAAGAGGAATAAAGAGAGTATTTGACATTATTTGCGGATGTATTGGTGCTATATTGCTAATACCTACAAGCATAGTAGTATATATATTAAGTAAAGTACTAAATGAACATGATTCGTCTATATTTTATGAGCAATTACGCTTGGGAAAAAATGGAAAACACTTTAGAATTTATAAATATAGAACAATGGTGGTAGGAGCAGATAAAATATTACAAGATTATTTAAACGAAAATCCAGAGATAAAGGAAGAATTTGAAAAAACTCAAAAATTAAAAAATGATCCAAGAATAACCAAATTAGGCAAGTTTTTAAGAAAAACCAGTTTGGATGAATTACCACAATTTATAAATGTGCTAAAGGGTGAGATGAGTGTAATTGGTCCAAGACCTATTGTAGATAGAGAAGTAGAACTATTTGGAAATGACATGGAAATTGTACACAGTGTTAAGCCTGGAATAACAGGCTATTGGGCAACTAATGGTAGAAGTGCAACAACATATGAAGAAAGAGTACAAATGGAAAAATATTATGTACAACATTTTTCTTTATGGTTAGATATAAAAATATTTTTTAAAACATTTATTTCTGTAATAAAAAAAGAGGGGGCAATTTAATTTTGAAAGACATTAAAGTAGTTGTGGCAACTCATAAAAAATATCTAATGCCAGATGATGTAATGTATTTGCCTCTTCAAGTAGGAAGTAAAGGTAAAGATAAATTAGGGTTTGCTACAGACGATGTAGGAGATAATATTTCAGAGAAAAATCCATATTTTTGTGAGCTTACTGGGTTATATTGGGCATGGAAAAATTTGGATTCAGAATACATAGGACTTTGCCATTACAGAAGATATTTTACATTGCTAAAATGTCATAAAAAAGAAATTAGTGCAAGAATTAATAGTGTAGCAAAACTTGATGATATAAACAAAATACTTGAAAAAACAGACATAATACTACCTAAAAAAAGAAATTATTACATAGAAAACCTATATTCTCACTATAAGCATACCATGTACATAGAACCTTTAGATGAAGTGGGAAAAATTATAGAGGAGAGGTACTCAAATTATTTGCCAGAATTTAATAAACTTAAAAAACGTACTTCTGCTCATATGTTTAATATGTTTATAATGAAAAAAAATATATTAAACGATTATTGTAATTGGTTGTTTGATATTTTATTTGAACTAGAAAATAGAACGGATATTACAAAATACGACGCTTTTCATGCTAGGTTTTTTGGAAGAGTATCTGAATTATTATTGGATGTGTGGATTAATACAAATAATTTGCATTATGAAGAAATAAATGTAGTTGATATTGAAAAGGTTAACTGGTTAAAAAAAGGAACCGCTTTTTTATTGGCTAAATTTACTAATAAGAAATATGAAAAGAGTTTTTAACATAAATAATTAAATTTTCATATCTATACTTAGCATTAAATTTAACCTAAAGAGAGGAATGAATTTCAATATGGAAGAGTTAATAACAGTTGTTGTACCAGTATATAAGGTTGAAGAATATCTTGAAAAATGTATAGAAAGTATTATAAATCAAACATATAAAAACTTAGAAATAATATTAGTAGATGATGGATCTAAAGATAATTGTGCCAATATATGTGATGAATTTTCTAAACAAGATACAAGAATAAAAGTAATTCATAAGGAAAATGAAGGATTATCTGAAGCTAGAAATGTTGGAATTAGAGAGGCACATGGGAAGTATATTACATTTATAGATTCGGATGATTATATATCTAATGATTACATAGAATATTTATATAATTTGATAAAGAAATATAATGTTTCATTATCTATATGTGGAATACAAGTAGTATGGAAGAACACAAAAATTAAAGATCAAGTTAACAGTTTACATGAAGAATATTTAGGTGCTAGTGATACTTTTAAAAATCTTTTATTTTCTAAAGGTATAGAAATTTCTGCATATGGAAAGTTGTATTTATTAGAATTATGGCAAGGTTTAGAGTTTCCAAAAGGAAAAATGTATGAAGATACAGCTGTTATTTATAAATTAATAGAGAAAGCAACTAATATTGCATATGGTAATAAAAAATGCTATCATTATGTTGCTAGAAAAGGCTCTATTTCAAAGCAAAAAGTATTTAACAAAAATGAAGAAGATTATATAGAACATACTAATACTATGCTTAGTTATATTAAAGAAAAATATCCGGAGTTGGATAGCGCAGTAGAAAGATATGATACATATGCTAATTTTAGAATTTTGAGAATGCTTATATTTACAAAACCTAGAAATAGAGAAATGGAAAAAAGCACTATTTCTAAAATAAAGAAATATCAAAAAAAAGTATTTTCTTTATCAGATACTCCTAAAAGAGATAAGATAGCAATAGTATTATTGAACATGGGTTTACCAGTTTTTAAATTTTTCTGGATAATATACCAAAAAATTACAGGAAGAATTTAATTTAAGGAGTTTAAGTAATGATTATATATATAGTAGCCACTATTTTATCAATAGCTTTTTTTTATATTAGTACAAAAGTTGAAAAAAAGACAACAAAATACGTACTTTTAGTATTTACAATGTTGCCTTATATACTTGTTGCTGGATTTAGATATGGTGTAGGAACAGATTTCTTTTATAGATATGTATCGGATTTCAACAATATTGCTAATGGAATTAGTGTAACAAATTTAGAAATAGGCTTTAAATTATTAATATATTTATGTATTTTATTTACAAAAAATAGTCAACTTTTATTTATAATTGTATCAATTTTGATTACAGCTTTAGTAATAGGATGTATTACTAAAAATTCTAAAAATATTTTTATTAGCATTATAATTTTTGGACTAGGTGGATTCTTTTTTCAATCTTTAAATTTAGTTAGACAGTTTTTAGCAATGTCTATAATATTTTTTGCTTATCGTTACTTGTTAAAAGAAGATAAAAAGTTATCCTATATTTTAGCTGTTTTATTGGCATCTTCTTTACACATTACAAGTTTAATAATGTTACTATTACTATTTTTCAAAAAGAAAATAGTATTTAATCCTATTGTAACTTTTGCAACTTCAATTATAATCCTATTATTTGGTCACACAATATTACAATTTATAAAGCCAATAATTGCAGTTACAAGATTTAATGTGTATTTACAAGGTACATTTGCTGTAGCAGATCATTCTTTGCTATATACTTTAGTTAATTTATGTATATATGCATTTATGATTGTAATGTATGTTGTAAGAAAGAAAAAATTGGCGAAGGAAAATATTAAAAATGAAGATATAGAAAGTATATTATTCATAAATATACAAGCATTATCTTTGCTATTTATGACTATGAGTTCTATGCATATTTTATTTGCAAGAATAGCATACTATTTTTCAATTTTTCAAATTATATCTATACCATATTTCGTTGAAAACAGTGAAATTACAATAAAATATATAAGCAAAAAAATGCTAAAAAGATTAATGTATGCTGGGATCATTATTTGCTTCTTAAGTTTAACTTTTTATACCAATATATTACATAATGATAACGGGGTATTGCCTTACAAAACTATATTTTACAAAGATATAGAGATTAAATAGAATAATAACTTAATTATTAAAATTTTTTGAGAGGAGTTTGTATGATGTATTTATTTTAATATCATACAAAAACGGAAATATATGGAGCAAGATTTAATAACCATAATAATACCAATATATAATGTTGAAAAATATATAGAAAAATGTATTAATAGTGCTATAAACCAAACTTACAAAAACTTAGAAATAATATTAGTAGATGATGGATCTAAAGATAGTAGCGGATATATTTGTGATGAATTTGCTAAAAAAGATAATAGAATAATTGTAATTCATAAAGAAAATGGCGGTTTATCTGATGCTAGAAATAAAGGATTAGATATTGCAAAGGGAAAATATATATTTCTATTAGATGGTGATGATTCCATAAATGATTGTGCAATAGAATATTTGCATAATCTAATAGTAGAGAACAATGCAGACATAGCAACATCTATATGGGATTTAGTGTATATTAACAAAGAACAAACAAATAAAGAAATTAAAAATGAAGAATTAAGTGAAAGCCAAGATAATATTACTGGAAAATTAAGTGAAAACCAAAATAATACTAATGAAAAGTTAAGCAAAAATAAAAATAATGATAAAGAAACAAGTAAAAGCGAAAATAATGTTACTGAAGAACTGGATAATGTTCAAATTTTCAACAATGAAGAGGCATTAGAAGAAATGCTGTATAATACTAAAATTACTAATGCAGCGATAAATAAACTGTATAAAAAATCTTTATTTGATGATATTAGATATCCATTAAATAAGTTATATGAAGATTTAGCTACTACTTATAAATTGATTGCAAAATCTAATTCAATAGTTTTAGGAAATAAAAAAATGTATAATTATTTGGTAAATAGGCCAGATAGTATAATGAATATGGAATTTAAAAAGTCTAGAATGCAAGCATTAGATTTCACAGAAGAAATGCTAGAGTTTGTAGAAAAGAATTATCCTAATTTAAAAAAGGCAGCGATAGCTAGAGTGTATATAGAATCTATATTTATATTATTAAGAATACCGAATAGCAAAGAGTACGCAAATGAAAATAAAAGGATTAAGAAAATTTTGAGGAAGTATAGGTTTGCAGTCTTAACAGATATAAAAATGCCAATAAAGCAGAAGATGTTAAGTATAATTTGTATGTTTGGTAGACACGTTTTAAGAATAGCATGGAAAATAAAAGAAAAAATAAAGGCATATACTTTGTAAATATTTACAAGTAATAAATATTTAAGTGATATATAAAAGTATGTTGAGATTAGATAAAGGAGAAATAAAAATGGATAATAAAAAATATATTGATATAGATGAACAAAAGAAAATACAACTAGAAATGCTAAAAGAAATACGTGATATTTGCGATGAAGCAGGTCTTATGTATTTTTTAGGTGGAGGTACTTTGTTAGGTGCAGTAAGGCATAAGGGATATATTCCATGGGATGATGACATAGATTTAATGATGCCACGTGAAGATTATAATAAATTACTTAAGATTTTTAACGAAAAGTGTAACGGTAAAAGCAAATTATTATATTATGGCAATTTAAAAGAGTATTATTATCCATATGCAAAGGTTGTAAATACTGAAACTAGGTTAGTAGAACTAGATTGTAGAAATTTAGACGAAATGGGAGTTTTTATAGATATTTTCCCTATAGATTTTTTGCCAGAAGACGATAAAAAAATAAAAAAAATATTTAATAAATTTAAGTTTTTGTATAGAATAATAGCAACGTATCAACTAAAAAATCTTGAAAGTGTTACTACTAATAAATTTAAACTAATTTTAAAGAAAATAACTTTACCTATTTTAGAGACGTTTAAAGTACATACAAGATTACTTAAGAAAATAGATAATGTAATAAGTAAATATAAAAATACCAGTAAAGTTGCTTGTGTTACAGGTAAGTATTTAGAAAAAGAAATCATGCCAAGTTCATATATTTCAAGTTATGTATTATTAGATTTTGAGGATGATAAATATAAATCTCCTGTTGGATATGATGAATACTTAACAAAACATTATGGAAATTATATGCAACTTCCACCAAAAGAAAAACAAATTAGTGAGCATAATAGCGTAGTATATTGGAGATAGGATATTACTTAGAAAAGAGGAAAACATGGATAAAGAATATATATATATAAATTATGAATTTGATGGTAATGTTAATTTATTTGCAGATATTGATAAAATTGAAAATGCTAAATGTATAAGTGTAAAGAAAAAAGAATATGACAATATTTTTCTAAAAATTATAAGCAAAATTCATTTGAGCGAAAAGCTACATAAGTTTATACATTTTCCATTTAGAGAAATATGGTTTACAAACCTAAGCAAAATGAAAATAGAAAAAGATAAAAACTATGTTATAATGGTACAAGCAGTTGTTTTCTGGAAAATTCCATTTTCCATGATAGCTAAATATGCTAAATATAAGAATGTGAAGCTTGTCCTTATTCTTATGGATAGTATAGGTGTAAAGTCACCAGCTGGAGAAATAATAGAAGTAATGCGTAAAAAACCGATTTGGGATTATATATTTACATTCGATTTGGGAGATGCAAATAAATATGGGTACTACTACTTAAATGAGCATTACTATCCAATGCCAAAAGTAGAAAAAGTAGACGATATTACTACAGATGCTTATTTAATAGCTGCTTTAAAAGATGGAAGAAATGTAGAAATGGTAGATCTTTATGAAAGATTTATAAAAAATGGAGTTAATGTATGGTTTGACGTAGTAGAAAACCAAGGTAGAACATTAGATTATTCTAATAAAAGCTTTAATATGCTAAAAAAGAAAAAAACATATGAAGAAGTCTTAAAGGAGGTTGTTAAAACAAATTGTATAATTGAATTTTTACAAAAAGGACAAGAAGCACAAACTCTTAGATATTTTGAAGCGGTTTGTTTTAATAAAAAATTATTAACAAATAATCCAAATGTTAAAAATTTAAAATTTTATAATGAAAATTATATGAAAGTATTTAATACTTTTGATGATATAGATTTTGACTGGGTAAAGACAAAAGAAAATATAGACTATCACTATAATGGTGAATTTTCGCCTATCTATTTTATGAAAGAGTTACAAAAAATAGAACAGGAACATGAAATTGAAAAGAAAAGTGAAACTGAAATCTAGTGATAATGATAAAGGTAAAACTAATATTAATCAAATAATATTATATGATTGGAGGTTAATGAATATGAATATTGCAGTTATATTTGCTGGTGGTGTTGGAAAAAGAATGGGACCAACAGATAAACCAAAACAATTTATTGAAATATATGACAAACCAATAATTATACATACATTGGAAATTTTTGAAAATAATAAAAACATAGATGCTATAATAGTTGCTTGCAAAGAAGAATGGATACAATATTTAGAAGATTTATTATTAACCTATAATATTAAAAAAGTTGTAAAAGTAGTTCCTGGCGGAGAAACAGGGCAAATGTCTATTTTTAATGGAATAAAATGTGCTAAGGAAATATATGACGAAAATTCTATTGTTTTAATACATGATGGTGTTAGACCATTTATTGAAAGTGAATTAATAGATACAAATATAGAGAATGTAAAGAAAAAAGGTAGTGCTATATCTAGTGTATATTCTACAGAAACAGAGGTTTTAATAGATAATGATAATAATATTAAATCTGTTATAAAAAGAAAAGAATCGCTTATAGCAAAGGCACCACAAAGCTTTTTCTTAAAAGATATATATAATGTACATATTCAAGCACAAAAAGATGGTATTACAGATTCAATAGATTCTTGCACACTTATGTCAGATTATGGAAAACCATTATCTATAGTGCTAACAGATTATGATAACATTAAAATAACTACAGCTAAAGATATTGCGTTAGCTGAATCTATTTATAAACGAAGAAATAATTTATAAAGGTTAATTTGAAATTTTGTATATCAAGTTTATTGTTTAAGTTATTTGTTTTATTTAAAAAGTGTATATCAAGCTTATTGTTTAAGTTACCTGTTTATTTAAGAAGTAAACAAGAAAGGAATTGCTTTAATATGTATAAAAATAATATTGTTCAAAGTGATATGAAAAATATTTTTAAGCAAGATATTAATTTTGAAAAATTATATAATAAATCTATACTTATTACTGGCGCAAGTGGAATGATTGCAGCATATTACATGTATTTATTAATGTTTTTAAATGATAATAAAAATGCAAATATAAAAATATATGCTTTAGTAAGAGATATTGAAAGATTGGAGTTCTTAACAAATTTTTCCAATAGAAATGATATTTTTCCAATTGTCCAAGATGTTTGTGATTATATTAATTTTTCAGATAAATTAGATTATATTATTCATATGGCTAGTTCGGCTAATCCTAAAACTATAGTATCAGATCCTGTAGGAATTATTAAAGCTAATGTTATAGGAACGTTTAATGTTCTAGAGTTATCTAAAAAAACTGGTGCAGAAGTATTGTTTACTTCAACAAGAGAAGTATATGGCAAAATGGAGGATAATATAAAAAAGATAACTGAAACAGATGTAGGAATATTAGATTTTACAGAACTAAGAGCCTGCTATCCAGAGAGCAAAAAAATAGCAGAAAATTTAATTATAAGTTATGCATATCAATATGGTATAAAGTATAAAATTGTAAGAATTGCACATTCATATGGACCAGGAATGATAATAAATAATGATGGAAGGATTATGTCAGATCTTATTTCTAATGCTGTTAATAATGAAGATATTATATTAAAAAGTAAAGGAGAGGCTTTAAGGTCGTTTTGCTATGTTTCAGATACTATTTCTGCGTTATTAAGAGTTATAATTGATGAAAATCAAAATGAAATATATAATATCTCCAACGAAACTGAAGAAATTTCAATTAAAGACCTTGCATTTCTTATAAAAGAAATGTATAGTCTAAATGTAAGATTCGATATACAAGAAAACAAAAACCAATATGTAAAGTTTGTAAGAGTTCCACTAGATACAAGTAAGTTAGAAACTTTGGGATGGAAACCATTAGTCAAATTAGAAACAGGAATAAGAAACACAGTAGAATATTTTAAGATGAGTCGTAATTAAAATTATATAATAAATGAATGGGGAAAAGTAAAAATGATACCAATTTATAAAGATACCAAAGTATATGTAGCATGTCCAGCTTATGCAAAGTCTGGAGGACCAGAGTTGTTACACCAATTAGTTAATAAATTAAAAAAAATAGGAGTTAATGCTGTAATTGCTTATTATGATACTATGGATAATAAACCAAATTATAGAGATAGTAGCTTTGATGTATATACTACTGAATTTATTAAAGTAGAAGATATTGAAGATAATAAGAAAAATGTATTAATAATACCAGAATCAAGATTATGGATGCTTAATAAATATAAGAATATAAGGAAATGTATATGGTGGTTAAGTGTAGATATTGCATTTAATAGTGTAGGTATAATAAATTGTCTAAAAAAATATCATTTATTGGCTACGATAAACTGTATGATAAAAGGAAGAATGTCATATTCAATAAACATAATTAATAAAGCAGATTATCATTTATGTCAAAGTAAATATTCTATGGAATTTTTAAAAGCAAAAGGTATTAAAGATTATGAGTATTTATCTGATTATTTAAACGAAACGTTCATCAAAAATTCACACAATGTTGTTGACAAGGAAAATAATATTCTTTATAATCCTAAAAAGGGATTTGAATTTACAAATAAAATTATAAATAGTGCTCCAAATTTAAATTGGATTCCTATAATCAATTTAAGTAATGATGAAGTAAAAGATTTACTTATGAGGAGTAAAGTTTACATAGATTTTGGAAATCATCCAGGAAAAGATAGAATTCCAAGAGAAGCAGTAATATGCAATTGTTGTATTATTACTTCTAAAAGAGGATCAGCAAAATATTATGAAGATGTTCCTATAAGTGATGATTTTAAATTTGATGATATAGATGAAAATATTAGCAAAATAATAGATAAAATAAATTTGTGTTTGGAACATTATGAAGAACAAATAAAACACTTTGAAGAATACAAAAAAATTATTATGAATTCAGAAAAAGAGTTTGAAGAGGATATTCAAAAAATATTTAAGTTAGAGGTATAATAAAGAGGTTGAAATGAAAAAATCAATTACTAAAAATTATATATATAATTTAGCATATGAAATATTATCATTAATTTTACCTTTAATTACAACACCTTATATATCTAGAATTTTAGGAGCTGAAAACATAGGAATATTTAGCTATACTACATCTATTACAGCATATTTTATATTGTTTGGATCTTTAGGTATAGCAAAGTATGGGCAAAGAGAAATAGCTTATTTGCAAGGTGATAGTAATAAATATAGTAGAACTTTCTGGGAAATTGCTATAGTAAGGTTTATAACTATGGCAATATCTATGATAATATTCTATTTTTCATTTGTAACAAATGAGCAATATCAAATTTATTATACTATATTGCTTTTAGAGTTGTTTGCAAGTTGTCTAGATATAAGCTGGTTTTTTCAAGGCTTAGAAGAGTTTAAAAAAACGGTATTAAGAAATTTAATAGTAAAATTTATTAGTGTTATATCTATTTTTATTTTTGTAAAAACTTCAAATGATTTACATGTATACATATGGATATATGTTCTTTCTATAGTAATTGGTAATATATCGTTATGGACTTATTTACCTAAATATTTAAAAAAAGTTGATTTTAAAAAATTAAATATATTACAACATATAAAACCAACGATAGCATTATTTATTCCGCAAATTGCAATACAAATATATACAGTTCTAGATAAAGTAATGATTGGTACAATAATTACTAATAAATCTGAAGTAGGATATTATGAACAAAGCCAACGAGTAATGAAAATATTATTAGCAATAGTAACTTCATTAGGAACTGTTATGATTCCTAGAATGGCTAATACTTATATTAATGGAAATAGAGTACAGCTTAAAGAGTATTTGAAAAGATCGTTTAGTTACGTATATTTATTAGCTTTTCCTATGATTTTTGGAATAATATGTGTTTCCAAATATTTTGTACCTGTTTTCTTTGGACCAAACTATGATAAGGTTATATTATTAATGGGAGTAATTAGCCCTATTATACTTATTATAGGCTTAAGTAATGTTATTGGTTCACAATATTTATTACCAACAAAAAGACAAAAGGAATTTACAATTTCTGTTATAACAGGTGCAATAGTTAATTTTATAATTAATATGTTATTAATCAGAAGGTTTGCTTCTGTAGGTGCATGTATAGGAACTGTAATAGCTGAAACAACAGTAACTTGTGTTCAACTTTATTTTGTTAGAAAAGAATTTAATATAAAAGAAATATTTAAAAGTGCTAAGAACTATGTATTGTCTTCACTAATAATGTTTGTAGTATGTATAATAATTGGACAATTAGTTCATAACAATATGTATTCTACAATCTTGCAAGTTGCTATAGGAGCTTTTGTATATGGAGTATGTTTATTAATATTAAAGGATGAACTTGTATATGCAATGCTAGATAAAATAAAGCAAAAATTTAAAAAAATAGGAGAAGTATAATATATGAAATATGATTATCTAATTGTAGGAGCAGGTTTATTTGGGTCTGTTTTTGCGTATGAAGCCAATAAAAGAAACCAAAAATGTTTAGTAATAGATAAAAGATCACATATAGGCGGAAATATATATACAAAAAATATAGAAAATATAAATGTGCATCAATATGGTGCACACATATTTCATACAAGCAATGAAAAAGTGTGGAATTATATAAATCAATTTGCTGAATTCAATAGATATACAAATTGCCCTATTGCAATTTATAAAGATGAAATGTATAACATGCCATTTAATATGAATACGTTTAATAAGCTATGGGGAGTAATAAAACCCGAAGATGCTTATAAGAAAATAGAGAAAGAAAGAAAAGAAGCGAATATTTCCGAACCTAAAAATTTAGAAGAACAGGCAATCAGTCTGGTAGGAAAAACGATTTATGAAAAGTTGGTAAAGGGATATACAGAAAAACAATGGGGAAAAAAAGCAACTGAACTTCCAAGTTTTATTATAAAAAGATTACCTGTAAGATTTACATATGATAATAATTATTTTAATGATGTTTACCAAGGAATACCGATAGGTGGTTATACGCAAATTATAGAGAAAATGTTAAACGGAATAGATGTAAAATTAAATTATAATTTCTTTGAACATCAACAAGAATTAAGTGAAATTGCGGATAAAATATTGTTTACTGGACCAATAGATGAATTCTTCAATTACAAATTTGGAGAGCTAGAATATAGAAGTTTAAGATTTGAAACTGAAATTTTAAATGAGGAAAATTATCAAGGAAATGCGGTTGTAAACTATACTGAATATGAGATTCCATATACAAGAATAATAGAACATAAGCATTTTGAATATGGAAATACTTTAGGAAAATTACCAAAAGGGAATGCTTTAACTAAAACAGTAATAACTAGAGAATATCCAGATGCATGGACAAGCCAAAAGGAAAGGTATTATCCTGTAAATGATGAAAAAAACAATGCTTTATATGAAAGATATGTTGAATTATCTAAACAAATTCCAAATGTTATTTTTGGAGGAAGATTGGGACAATATAAATATTATGATATGGACAAAGTAATAGAACAAGCTTTGAAATGTGCAATGGAAGAGTTATAAAATGAAAAAATGTAAAACAAAGGAAATAAAAAATGTAATTATTATACATAGTACACATCAATAGCAGTATCAATAATAAGTTATATAAACAATTTTATTGGAGGAGTTATTTAAATGAAAATTTTAATTACAGGTGCAAATGGAATGCTTGCAAAAGCAGTTAGAAATGAATTAAAGAATGAGGATTTAATTTTAACTGATGTATCAGAATTAGATATTACTGATATAGACCATGTAAGAAAATTTGTAAATGATGTAAAACCAAAATACATAATAAATTGTGCTGCATATACAGCAGTAGATAAAGCGGAAGAACAGGAAGAATTGGCAAGAAAAGTAAATGCAGTAGGTCCTAGAAATTTAGCTATTGTGGCAAATGAAGCGGATGCAACTTTAATTCATATTAGTACAGATTATGTATTTGGAGGAGAAAAAAGTGTTGATGAAGATTATTCAGAAATGGATGAAAAATCACCAGATACAGTATATGGAATTACAAAGTTAGAAGGCGAAAATGCAATTATTGAAAGTACTTTTAAATATTATATATTTAGAACGGCATGGTTATATGGAGATGGAAATAATTTCGTAAGAACTATGATAAATTTAGGAAAAGAAAACGCGGAAGTTAATGTAGTTAATGATCAATATGGAAGTCCTACATATGCAGAAGATCTTGCTAAAATTATTCATCAAGCTATTGAAAAGGAAATACCATATGGAATATATCATGCTACTAATATTGGATATACTACATGGTATGATTTTACTAAAAAGATATATGAAATTGCAAAAATAGATTGTAATGTAAAACCAGTAAGTTCAGAAGAATTTAAACGACCTGCGAAACGTCCTAAAAATTCTAAGTTATCTAAAGAAAAAATATTAAAAACAGGAATTAAAATACCAACGTATGAGGATGCATTAGAAAGATACTTGAACAAAGAAATGAGGTAAATATGAAAAATCGTAAAGGAATTATTTTAGCAGGCGGAAGTGCCACAAGGTTATATCCTTTAACACTTGCTATTTCAAAACAAATTATGCCAGTATATGATAAACCGATGATATATTATCCACTATCTGTATTAATGGAGGCAGAAATTCGAGATATACTCATTATATCTACACCGAGAGATATATGTATTTTTGAAAATTTGCTTGGTGATGGATCAAAATGGGGAATGAATTTCGAATACATGATTCAAGAGAAACCTAATGGCTTAGCTCAAGCATTTATTTTAGGAAAAGATTTTATTGGAGAAGATAATGTCGCAATGATCTTAGGTGATAATATGTTTTATGGTAGTAATTTAGTAAAAACTTTAAAACATGCAAATGATAGAGAAGATGAAGCTACAATATTTGGATATTTTGTAAAAGATCCATCTGCATATGGAGTTGTTGAAATTAATGAAGATGGACATGCTGTATCTATTGAAGAAAAGCCTAAAAAACCAAAATCACATTATGCAGTTCCTCGGATTATATTTCTACACGAGTGATGTTTGTGATATTGCTAAAAATGTAAAACCATCGGAAAGAGGAGAATTAGAAATTACTTCAATAAATGAAGAGTATATGAAACGTGGAAAATTAAAAGTAGAGAGATTGGGTAGAGGAATGACATGGTTTGACACAGGAACACATGATTCATTACTAGAAACAGCAAGTTTTGTACAAACAATAGAGAAAAGATTAGGAATGCAAATTTGTTGCCCAGAAGAAATTGCTTATAGGAAAAAGTGGATAACAAAAGAACAATTATCATTACTTGCAGATCCATTTATGAAAACAGAATATGGCAAGTTTCTAAAAGACTTAGCTGAGGAAAGAATTGGTGAAGAATAAATTTATTAATTTATAAGGAGATAATAGCATTATGGGAAAGTTTAAAAAAATAGCAACATCAATTGAGGGTGTATATATAATTGAACCTGTTGTTTTTGGAGACAATAGAGGATATTTTATGGAAACATATAGTAAAAATGAATTTTCTGAATTAGGATTAGATTACGATTTCGTGCAAGATAATCAATCTAAATCTAAAAAAGGTGTTTTAAGAGGATTGCATTTTCAAAAAGAAAATACACAAGCAAAATTAGTAAGAGTTATTAAAGGTGAAGTCTTTGATGTTGCTGTAGATTTAAGACCTAATAGCAAAACCTATGGAAAATGGGAAGGTGTAATTTTATCTGAAGATAATAAAAGAATGTTTATGATTCCAAAGGGCTTTGCACATGGTTTTTTAGTTCTATCTAATGAAGCAGAATTTACTTATAAATGTGATGATGTATATAATCATGAAGCTGAAGGAGGACTTGCTTGGAATGATAAAGATGTAGCTATTAATTGGCCTTTAGGTGATATGAAAATAACAGATTTATTAACATCAGAAAAAGATTCTGAATGGCCAACATTAGAAGAGTTAAAAAAGACAGATTTATTTAAAGATTTATAATATAAATACTTGTTATATATGAAGTTTGCCTTAAATTTGAGTGAAAAAGATATAATATAAGGAGAATTAAAGGAAAAGTAAAGGAGAAATATTATGAGTGATAATAATATATTGATAACAGGTGCAGCAGGGTTTATTGGATCTAACTTTGCAGAATTTTTTGTAAATAAACATCCAGAATATAATGTTGTTGTTCTAGATAAACTTACATATGCAGGAAATATGGACAATTTAAAAAAAGTAATAGATAAAATAACATTTGTAAAAGGTGATATATGTGATTATCAACTTGTAAAAGAATTATTTGAAAAAAATAATATAAATGGAGTTATTCATTTTGCTGCAGAATCACATGTAGATAACAGTATAAAAAATCCATTTATATTTACTCAAACTAATATTATAGGTACACATACATTGCTAGAAGTAGCAAAGCAAGTTTGGGGTGAAGGAAGTAAAAATAAATTTGTACATATATCAACTGATGAAGTATATGGAACTTTAGGTGAAGAAGGGTATTTTACTGAGAATACACCAATTAATTCCAATAGTCCTTATTCTGCATCAAAGGCAGGTTCAGATTTAATTGCGAGAGCTTATTTTGAAACATACAAA
>CANQRO010000028.1 GCA_947626205.1 uncultured Clostridia bacterium | reverse complement strand
GTAGTAGAAATTAATGATTTTGCAAGATATGTTTCTACGTTATTTACATAATCTACCAATTCAAAAAATGCCATATTATATGAATTTTCCGAAGCTTGTCTAAAATCTTGTTCTCTTTTAAAAATAAAAAGTCCCAATCCTATTACAATAGCACTAAATACCACTATTACGCTTAACATATGTCTGTCTTGTAATCTGTTTTTCCAATCTAACAATTTTTCTTTAATATTCATTTTGATCTCCTTTCAGTTTAATTAAAAATATTCACATATTTTTATTATATAAATTCCCTTACATTAATTTTATTTACAAAATCTATGTTTTCCAATTGTTTTAACATGTGGTCTAGACCAAATCCAAGAATTTGTTGCTGTGTTAGGATTAAAATAGTAAATACAACCATTCGTTGGATCCCATCCGTTTAAAGCATCTTGTGCTGCTTTTAATACCGTGGATCCTTCCTTTATTGGCACATTTATTTGTCCGTCAGATACGGCTGTGAATGCTCCACTTTCATAAATAACACCAGCTATTGTATTTGGAAACTTTGAACTTTTTACACGGTTTAAAATAACTGCACCTACAGCAACTTGACCCTCATATGGTTCTCCTCTTGCTTCTCCATTAATAGCTCTTGCTAAGAGTTGTACATCAGATGTACTATTATTACTTGCTGCATAAACACTATTTTTGTTTGTTTCATTTTGTAGTATATTAAAAGTTATTATTAGAAAACATAATAAAAGTACAAATATAATAATTATTTTTGCTATTTTTTTCATAATTAGTTTGAATCCTTTCTTGCTTTCAAGTTTAAATATGTAGAAAGCATAAATTTTAATGATTTAATTTTTCTTTTTTATTTTGCTAATTTTTTGAAATTTTATTCTAATTTTATTTAATTTGAATTTTTAATGCATAAAAAAATTTGATAATATAAAATTAATTAGCTTTGCTAATATAAGATTTCTAGCTTTAATTTCGAAAATAACACATCATAGGGAATTAAAGAATAGACAAATAATTAAAAATGATAACACTTAACAAAAGATACAATAAGGACGTCTTTTCTAATAAAGACGTCCTATAATAATATAATATCAAATTTATTTTATTAATAAAGAATGATATTCTACTGATTTTTCATAATTTTTATTTACTTCATCTGCTGTTAATGCTTTGTTATACAATCTTAAACTGTATACGTCTAATGCACTAAAATTTTTGGCCACATTCTCATAAAAATAAGGTATATTCCCTCCTATAAGAAAACAGTCTAATTTTTTTAACGAATTACTAATAAAATAATCCCAATTTCCTTTATTATATCTACCTACCATTTTCTCTTTCCCATCAACATATAATGTAGCTTGATAATACTCGCCGTCAATTATTTTTGAGCAATCCAAAGTCATTGTAAAATAAATAACATTATTTTTTTCGATATTATAATCTTGGTAAATAATATTATGATTCCTTTGATCTTGCATATAATCAGAAGTAAAGTCATCTACATTTCCTGCATTCCACATAATATAATTTCCACCATATTCTACATTAATTCCAAATCTCAGGATGTTAGACCCAACTCTAGCTTCTTCATCTTGAAAAGTAAATAAACCATCATATCTATTATCATCTTCTACAATCTTATTATCTGATGTCTGGCTTGTACCACCATTCCATATTCCATAAAATTCAAAGGTGAATCCGTTTTTAGCTAATTTATCTTTTTGTTCTTGACTATCATATTTCACTTTTATATAATCATCAACTCCGTCAAATTTAAATGATGTAGTTGTTAACCCGCTATTTTCATTATCATTAAAATCAAATCCTTCTAATGTTACACCCTCACCTAATTGCTCTTCTAATGATTCTTTATCATTCTTTATATTTTTATCTATTATTGATGAATCTATATTTATTATTAAACTATCTTTTACTGCTAACATATCTCCTGCTGATAGTGATACATAGTTATCTTCTTCAAGCTCTATTATTTCTCCAGTTTCATAATTTATTAACCAACTATGTTCTGCTTTACCATATTCTTTTAATTCTGTTCCTTTCTCTACATAGTTCCAACCTTTATCATAGCTTGTATCATTTACTTTAATTATATGCCAATTTGATGAATTTTCTAAATTCTTTGGATTTAATTCCTTTCCTAGTTTTTCAGAACTTATATTTTCCATATATTTGTTTAATTGTACTAATAATACATTTTGTTCTAAATATTCTTTTTCGCTTGATGCCTTATATAAATTTGTTGCATTTTTTGCCATATTAATTATTCCATTTTCATCCAATGCTAAGTTTATTGTTATGCCGGCAAGAATAAGTAGAACTATAATTGTAATTACAAGTGCTATCAATGTAACACCATTTCTATTTTGTAAATTTGTTTTCAAATTTTTTGTATTAACTTTTTTTAATTGTTTAGTTAAGTTTAGTTTTATCATTTTCTTTTGTTCCCTCCAATACTTCCTATTTAAGTAAAATCATGTGTTTTGCTATATATAATATGATCAATTTTAATCATATATTTATAAATTTTATATATCAACTAAAATAGTTTATCTTTAGTATCATATATTTACGTAATTTTTTAACTTAATGTAAAGTAAATTCTTAAATAAATATGTAAGAATTTACTTTACTTTTTTACTGTTTTGTTTGTGTATAATTTAAGTAAATTCATAAGAAGAAAACCAATGAAGGAAATTGCAGTTTCAGATTAGTAATAAAAATTGAATAAACTAAATATTACAATAAAATGACAAATTATTACATAATTATAAAAACGTTGACATGATAATATAAGTTGATATAAAATAGTTTTTAGGGGGATTATATCTACCTATTACAAGAGATAAAACAGTTTTAATCTAAATATAGAATAGGAGGAAAACTAAAGAGATATGAAATTTCTAAAATTAAATGAAAATATAAGTAAAAAAATGCATAATACAAATGGTGTTACACTAATTGCTTTAGTAATAACTATAATCGTTTTATTAATTTTAGCAAGTATTACATTAAATCTAGCTCTAGATGAAAATGGAATAATTAGAAAAGCTATTGGTGTTTCTAGAGAATATAAACAAGTAGAGAAAAATGAATTAGATATATTAAATACATTACAGAACAATTTATATGGCATGTTAAGTGAAAATCAAGGAGAAGATATTCCTATGTACACAGTAGTATATCATGTAGATGTAGATAAACAACAAGAAGAACAAGTACAAATAGGAAGCACTTGTTTAAACCCATCTACATTTACACCATCAAAAGATGGTTATAAATTTGTAGGATGGAGAAAAGATACTGAAGCAAAAAATGAAGTAGAAAATGAATTAGTAATGCAAGAAGAAGGAATAGAGCTATATGCAGTATTTAGTAAAGTAATAAGTGTTACTTATGATACAAATGGTGGAGAACAATTTGATAAAAGACAAGAGGGAGATATGTACTATAACAATGGTACAGTTTCAAAACCAGAATTTACTTTAATTGCAGAAAAACCAACTAGAAATGAATATACTTTTTTTGGATGGAGTACTAATAACAGTAGTAGAGATCCTGAATATAAAGATGAAGCTAAATTTTTAAGTGATGCAGATGTAACTTTATATGCAGTTTGGAAAAAGAATGTTGTAATTTTATATGATAATGGAAATGAATATGAAGACTTAACTGGTGGTTGGGTAGAAAGTGCATATTATATAAATGAAGGTACAAAATATGAATATAATAAATCAGATAACTTTTTATACGCTTATGTTGAATACATTAATGGCAATAACTATCAGGATAGTACTAGAATTGGATTTGTAACTAAAAACGTAATAGATGTAAAATACTATAATAAAATATATGTTGATATAGATTTTGAAAGTAATTATAATAATGTATTTTATATGGGATACTTTTATGACGTTGATGATAAGCGCGGTAATATTGTGGAGAAAGGAGCTATTATTGATCAAAGTTCGTTAGGAAGGCATACATGGGAAATGGATGTGTCATCATATGAAGAATTTTTAAGAATTTTTGCAGAGATAGATTCTTCATATACTACAGGAACAAACGGTAGTATAAGTGTATATAAAGTTTGGATGGAAATATAAAAATAAAACACAAACTATATTCATATAGTTAAATTATAAAATAAATGTAGACACAAAAAAGTGTGAACTGAACATAAAAAAGTGTATACATTTATTTTTTTTTATGTTAAAATTTATAATAATTTAGTTTTATGGAGGTCATTATGAAAAAAGTTCTTATTTTCTATGCTTCCTATGGTGGAGGACATTTATCGGCAGCTCGTTCTATTAAAGAATATATAGAAGCAAATTACAAAGATGTTGAAACTAACCTTATAGATTGCGTAAAATATGTTAATAAAACTTTAAATAAACTAACTACTACTGCTTATAATGAAATGGCTAAAAAAGCTCCTTGGGCTTGGGCAAAAGTATATTCTAATTCTCAAAAAGGTGTTTTAAGTAAAATTAGCAATACCTCTAATCGTTTAATGTCTGTAAAATTAAATGATTTATTACAAGATTATAAGCCAGATTTAATTATTTCTACACATCCATTTGGTTCACAGATGTGTACTATTCTTAAACAAAAAGGTGTACTTAATGCTAAAATTGCAACTGTTATGACGGATTATGCACCTCATGACCAATGGCTGGTTAATTATGATTATATAGATTATTTCTTTGTAGCTCATGAAGGTATGAAGAAGGCATTAATAGAAAAAGGAATTGATAAAAATAAAGTTTTTGCTACTGGAATTCCTTTATCTAATAGATTTTTGGCACATTATAACAAAAGTGAAATATTAAAGGAGTTTGGACTACAAGAGAATAAAAAAACTATATTGTTTTTCGCAGGTGGCGAGTTTGGTCTTGGAAAATCTAAAACATATGAAATATTAAAAACTTTTGCAGAAAATTTTAACTATTTACAAGTAATAGCAATTTCTGGCAGAAATGCAAAAATGAAAAGAAGTTTTGAATATTTAGTAGAGCAAACTCATAAACAAGATTCTATTAAAGTATTAGATTATACTACTAAAATTCCAGAATTAATGAGTATTTCTGATTTAGTAGTAACAAAACCTGGAGGACTTACTACTTCAGAGAGTTTAGCTTCTGGTTTGCCAATTATTGTTATTAATCCAATTCCTGGACAAGAAGAAGAAAACGCAAGTTTCTTAGAAAATAGTGGAGTTGCAATATGGATCAAAAAGCACGATGATGAAAAAGTAGTGTTAGAAGAGTTATTTAATAATCCAGCAAAGATGCAAAAATTAAAAATAAATGCTAGACTTTTAGCAAAGAAGAACTCTTCTAAGGATATTTGTGAAATTTTACTAGGTAAACCATAATTTTAAAAAAAATGGAAATAATATTTTAATATTTGTGGATATTAGAATCTTTATTTCCATTTTTTATTATAGTGTAATTTATATTTATGTATGCTTGTATTTTATATGTTCGATTTTATAACATTCTTTCTTTTCTTCTTCTGTATTTCCATTCTAATTTATGTACAACAACACTTATAAACATCTTAGGCGTTAAACTTTCTTCTTTTAAAATATCGAAGTACTCTGTAATTACTTTCGTTGCAGTAAAATGCTGAACGGAGCGAATACATTTTTCAATTGTCCACTTTACGTTTATTATTGTAACTCCCTTATGCTTTTTTGCAATTTTTGCATATAACGTATTTTTCATATCTTTTAATAGTGTTTCATCTTCTAAGGAATATGTAATTGCCTCTACAATATACCTGTAACCTATAGTAAATTCGTTAAAATCAAATTTTTCTAATTCGTGTTTTATCATTCCTGCTATCATACTTTTTTCACATTGGTTAGATATTTCATCTAAAATTAATAACATTCTTTTAATGGAAAATGGCTTTTGAACGATAACATCAATATAGTCTTCGTATTGTTTTAGTTCTTTCATTAATAACGTATTACCACTCATTACAACAATATGTGGAATTCCCCTGCCTTGTTCTATAAATGTTTTTATAATATCAATTCCATTTATTTTAGGTAAGCCTAAATCTAATAAAATAATATCATTAGGTTCTAATTCTTTTATTTTTTCAAGTACTTCTTCACCATCTATTGCTATATTATATAATTGTAACTTAGAATTCTTTTCTACAATATGATTTAACAACGTTCTTGAGAAATTCAAATTATCTTCTAATATCAATAATTTATTCATATAGTTTTCTCCTTTTATTTTTCCATTTTTATTCCACTTATATATTCTATAATATTAGAGTCTAATTTTTTGATTTTGTTACACTTTTTTACAAATTTTTTTATATTTTTACATCTTTCGACACTTAGTTCCACTTTTTTCCGCTTTTTTTGCTTTCAAAATATCTATTAATATATTATTGTTTACATAAATAATTGCAATAATGCAATATATTTTAATTATTCCATAAGAGATTCTTTATTCTCTTATGTGTAATAATATGGTAAGAGCACATTACCAAATCCAAAGTAACTGTTAATCTATGTTTTTGTTGTTCAGTTTAAGGAGGAAAAAAAACATGAAAAAAATGAACACAAACACAAACTGTAACTGTAAATTGAGTTTCAGAAGCAAAAAGAGTTTGCAGAGACTCTTGTCTATTGCCTTGGTCATGGCTTTGTTTTGTTCTCTGAACCTCGCAGTGTTTGCTGCCGAGCCGGAATTGGCTGATGTAACAGCTACGGAGGTTACATCGAATGCCGTGGTAAGTCCTTTGGCTAACGGCTCTGTAGTACGGCCCATGAGTGTGTATGGCTATGCGGCATACTATACAGATGCACATGTCGACAGTTTTACCGTAAATGCACCTGGAACTAGTACTTCTACTGGTGCTGCAACCATCAAGGCTTGGGATTTTAACTCGGATACTGTGGTATATGTTACCATTGTACGTCCTGATGGGACCACAGCAAAAGCAGATGTAAAGTTGACCGGAAATATGGAAACAACTGTAACATTTTCTAAATCCCTTCCTGGGAACTATACAATTCATTACTATATTCCCAATTTGGATCAAGGTTGGCTTGCTACTTGGATATTCAGTAAATAATGTGTTTTTGTAAATGTAGATAGGAGGAGAAATATTTCTCCTCCTATCTACATTTCTATTATACTATCTTTTATATAGTATTTGCTCCAATATTCTAAAACATTTTCTTTATTAATTCCATTCCACATATTAACATTATAATGTACTTCATTATTTACTTTTATATAATTACTTAATGCTTTTTCATCAGTATAATTCAAATTATATTTCATTCTTTTTTGAATATATTCTTCTGTATATCCTTTCTCTACTATTCTCGCACTTACACAAATATCATTTTCATCAAATACTGCTATTATTTTTCCATATACATTTCCATCGATAGTATTTTTTGTATCTTCTTTAACATATTCAACTTGCATATAGGTATAATTTGATACTTGTATTCCATTTTTATGATTAGCATATATTATAATTCCACTACATACTAATATTGATATTATTATAGTAGCAATTACACATGCTATTATTATTTTAAATATTTTTCTATTTAGACGCTTTAATTGTTTTTCTTCTTTTTCTCTATTAATCTTTTCTAATTTAAATTCTCCATTCATATCTTCTAATTTTTGTCTACAATTTGGGCACTCAGAAATATGTTTTTCAATATATTTATTTACTTGCTTGTCTGTTAAGTTATCAATGTAATTAGGTAATAAATTATCCATTATTTTGCATTCCAATTTTTTCTTCATCTTTTTCCCCACTTTCTCTTATATATTCGTTTATTTGCTGTTTAGATCTAAAAAATAGTTGCCTAGCCCAGTTTTCTGTTTTACCAAATTTTTTTGCAATTTCTTCATAACTTTTGTTATATACTATTCTTAATACAGTAACCTGCTTTTGTATTCCTTTTAATTTATGAATATACTTATACACTTCCTCTCGCTCTTCTTTAATTATATATTCATCTTCTATACTTTCATTTGATCTCATTTTATATTTTTCTTTTACTTGTTCAAATGATACACAATTCATTTTCTTTTGTTCTGTCATGTATGCATTTAAGTAGCGTTTTGCTATTGCACATAACCATACTTGGATCTTACTTTCTCCTCGGAACGTTTTAATTTTATATAGACCTCTACAGATAGTTTGTTGCGTTAATTCTTCAGCTAAGTCTTTATCATTACATAACCTCATTAAATATCCGACGTACATATTTCATATATTCCTCTATTTCTTTATTGTTCCCTAGCGAATCCAAAAATTTTCTCCTTTCTACATCGTATGATACTATTTTCTTACATTTTGTTACAAAATTCATCAAAAGTGGAAAAAGTTATCAATATTTATTAATATTGATAACTTTAAAACAATGAAATTATATTAATTTAAGTTTATTTATATTGTAATAGTTAACATTCCAAGTAAAAATCCCATTATTGTGCCCATACTTGAGGATTTTCCCATATATAATTTATTGGATTCTGGTATCAGTTCCCCTGAAACTATATATAGCATTGCACCAGCAGCAAACGATAGGCATATGGCTATAATTGATTCGGATATTGTTCCAAATAAAGCTCCAAAAAAAGCACCTATTCCAGTTGTAATTCCAGATAATATTACATAAAAAACAACTTTGCTTGCTTTCATTCCTCCATTTTTCATTGGTACAGACATAGATATCCCTTCTGGTATATCATGTAGTAGTATTGCAACAGCTAATGAGTATCCTAGTTTAATAGATGCGCCAAAACCTGAACCAATTGCTAATCCTTCTGGAAAATTGTGCAAGGCTAAACCTATGCTAACTATTATGCCTGTTTTTAGCAAACTATTTATAGATTTTGTACTTTGTACATTTATATTGAATTTTTTTTGAACTAATATGTCACATATTATCATGCAAACTACTCCAAACATAATCCCCAAAATAATTGATGGTATTCCAGCTATAGTGAGTGCTTCAGGAATTAGATCGAAACATACAATTGCAAGCATGAGCCCCGATGCTATTGATAATATAAAACTTAAAAATTTATTAGAAGTATTTTTAAAGCTTACTCCTATTATTCCTCCTAATGTTGTTCCAAAGGTTCCAAAAAATAATCCTATTACGGTAGTTTTTAATAAATATTCCAATATAATAATCTCCTTTATATAAGTTAATACTAGCTTATGATAAAGGAGATTTATTTATGCGTTTTTATTTAATCTTCTTCACTACCTTTTAAGCGTTCTGCTTGGTCTGCAGTTGTAAGTGAATCTATCATTTCATCTAAGTTTCCATTTAAAAAGTCCTCTATTTGATAAATACTTAAGCCGATTCTATGATCTGTAATACGTCCTTGTGGATAGTTATATGTTCTTATTTTTTCAGAACGGTCTCCGCTTCCTACTTGACTTTTTCTTTCACTTGCTAACTCGGAGTCTCTTTTTTCTTTTTCCATTTCATATAAGCGGGAACGTAGTAATCGCATTGCGTACTCTCTATTTTGAACTTGAGAACGTTCTGTTTGGCATTCTGCTATAATTCCTGTTGGAATGTGTATTAGTCTAACTGCTGATGATGTTTTATTTACATGTTGACCACCTGCACCAGATGATCTAAATACTTCCATTTTTATATCTGCTTGGTTTATTTCTATTTCTACATCTTCTACTACTGGAAGAACTGCAACTGTTGCTGTTGAAGTATGTATTCTTCCGCTTGATTCTGTATCTGGAACTCTTTGTACTCTGTGAACACCACTTTCAAATTTAAGCCTACTATAAACTCCTTTTCCTGTTACCATAAATGAAATTTCTTTGTATCCACCTAATCCTGTTTCGTTTTCATTTAATATTTCTAATTTCCAGTGTTTTCTTTCAGCATACATTGAATACATACGAAATAGAGTGCCGGCGAAAAGAGCAGCCTCTTCTCCTCCTGCTCCACCTCTTATTTCACAAATGATATTTTTGTCATCATCTGGGTCTTTTGGAATGAGTAATCTTTTTAATTCATTTTCTATAATTGGTAGTTTCTCTTTTGCTTCTAGCATTTCTACTTCAGCAAGTTCTTTTAATTCTTTATCTTGCTCATTTTCTAACACTTGTTTAGCTTCTTCAAAATTTGCTTGCACTTTTTTGTATTCTCTATATTTTTCAACAACGGGTGATAAATCTGAATGTTCTTTTACTAATTTTTGCCATTCGTTTGTTCTAGCTATAACTTCAGGATCACTTATTTGAGCTGTTAACTCATCAAACCTTTTTTCTACATCTTCTAATTTTTGAAACATACTTATTGTTATCTCTCCTTATTTTTTATTCTTTTGTATTATACACGATTTTTCTTAATATATCAACTATTATTTAAAACTAACTCTGATAAATAGCATAAAAGTAACCAGTATGTTTATATTTTAGTATTAGGTTTTCTTAATATTTAATATTATATGTATTAAATTTTCTTCATTATAATGTAACCAAATTATATGGTATATTCATTTTATTTAAGATATCTTTTTCTCTATCTGTACATGTAAAAATAAGTATTTGCCTATTAGGATATTCATTATTTAAGAATGTTAGGATATTTTGTAATCTTTCTTCATCATAGTATGAAAATGCTTCATCTAGCATAATTGGCAATATTTCTTTTGAAATGTTTTCTTTATCTTGTGCACTTAGCCTTAAAGATAAATATAATTGCTCTATTGTTCCAATACTTAAATATTCTATTGATGCATAATTGCCGTTTTCTACTTCAACCATAATTCCATCTTGTTCATCTAATTTTATATTTTTGTATTTGCCTTGTGTTATATTTTCCATAATTTTAGATAAAGTATTTGTAAATTTAGGAGTTATTTGTTTTTTCATATTATAATATGCATTTTCTATTTCTTGTTTTGCTAAGTCAATTGCCTCTTTTTGATTTTTCAAAATTTCGTACTGTTCTTCTAATTTTACATATTCTTCTTCTAATGATGCTAAATTTTCTAGTTTAGGTGTAATATTATTTTGATCTAGTCCGATACTTTGTATTTTTAATTTTTTCTGACTTAACCTATTTTGTATTGTTTCTAAGTATTCTGAGGCATTTTTATTAGATAATAAATCATTTATTGTTTTTATTGGTACTATTCCTAAATACTCATTTCTAATTGCTTCTAATGCATATTCTTTATTTTTTATACGCTCATCTTCTAATAATGCTCTTTCTTTTTCTAGATGTTCTTTGGTTTTTCTAAATATTTCTATTTGTCCAGATTGATTTTCTAAGTTATTTATATTTTGTGGCATAGGTAATTCCGGTTTCTTTTTATATTGTCTATATAGTGTAAATAGCACACTTGATACCAATAATACTGATAATATAGTAGTAAGAATATTATTTTTTATTGCAAAAACTGATAATAATAAAAATATAGCTATAATAGATATTAATACAATTTTAATAGGTAACCCTTTTATAAATTTTACATCTTTACTGCTTTTAGTATTGTTTTCTTTATCTTCAATATTGGTTGATGTTTTTTGGTTAGATAATTCATTTATTTTTTTCTCGTATTCTTTTTGTGTGCTTTCATTTATTCTTATTTTTTCTTTTTCTAATTCATCTTTATCTTCAACTTGCTTTATTTTTTTTAGAATTTCAATTTTTAATTCTTCTTCTTTAATTTCCTGTTCTGTATTTTGTTTTGTTTCCTCTAAGTCATATTTTTTACCTACAAAATTACTTAAATATTCTTTTTCGTCTTGTATTTCTTTCATTCTTTTAGTAATAACGTTTATTGGTCTATCTTGACTTCTTAATGTACCAATTTCTTCTAATTCTCTTTTATTTAGTTTTGACATAATTCTATTAAAAGAAACTGTATCTTCTCCTGTTACCATTAAATTTGATAATTTTTGAATAAGAGTTGATTGTGCTTTATCATCTAGTTTTACCTCATCTTGAAAGCTTACAATTGTAGATGAAAATAAATCTTCCTCTACACCAGTTTGATCTATAAAAAATCTATTCCCTGAATTTTTATCTATATTAAATTGTTTAGAAATTTCGTTTAAATTTTTATCATAAATTTGCGGACTTTTCTTTTTAAATTGTCTAAATACTTCAAAGCTGTCTCCATTTTGCAATTCGTATTTTATTTTTCCAGAGAAATCTTCATCTGTCCATGGTGTAAATTTTTCATAATCTGGAATATCTTTTCCGTTTTTGTTTTTAGATAATCCGTAAAACATAGCTATAATAAATTTTAATAAAGTTGATTTTCCACTTTCATTTTTTCCATATATTATATTAATATGGTCATCAAAATTTATTTCCCTATTTTTTAACTTTCCAAAATTATTTATTTTTAGATTTTTTATTTTCATAAAAGGCACTCTCCTTTTAATTCTGCAATGATTTTTGTTCTGTCGTTATATTTTTTACATTTTGTTTTACATAGCTTCTAATCCTATTTCTATTGCTTTTAAAATTAGATCTCTATTTTCTTCGTTCATTTTCTCTAATAAGTTTTTTACAAAAATTCCTCTTAAGGATTCTTCTTTTGCTATTTTTTCCAAATCATATGGCAATACTGTTTTATCTTTTACTTTTAAAACATTTGGTGAGTTTATATATTTTAAAATATCAATTGGATTAATTTCAAAGTTTCTTTTTCCTACTAAATTTAATTTATAATAATTATTCTCTTCCCAATCTTCTTTATTTATGATTTCTATTAATTCTTCAACAGCTAAAATTTCATCCATATTTATATTAACTTCTACGAATTGTTTTTTATCTACAGGTATAAATGCTGTTTGTAATCTCTTATTTTCATCTATATTTCCTACAACCATACCATGTTTGCCTAATTCATCAAACCCTAACGCAATTGTAGAACCTGGGTAGATAATAGGTTTATTTTCTTCAAAATTTGTTTTATGCACATGTCCAAGTGCTATATAGTCAAAATCTAGTGCTTTTAACATAGACATACTCATTGGATTATATTCTCTAAGTTCATCTGAATTGCCATCTACTGAAGCATGAGTTAATAATATATTTATTTTGTTTGGATTATCTATTTTAATTTGATTAATTTTTGAATTTCTCATATAGAAATTATCAAATCCATATCCATAAATATCTACGTCTTTTTCAGATAGTTTTGTAATTTCTGATGTAAATACCGTAACATTTGTATTCCATTTGTATTTAGCATAATATGAATTTGATATAATAGGATCGTGATTACCTGGAACCATGAATATTTTAGTGTTTGGGATTTGTTTAAATTGATTGTTTATAAATTCTATTGTACTTGCTTTTACGTATTCATGCTCATATAAATCTCCGCATATAAACAAATATTCAATTTCATTTTGCTTAATATATTCTATTATTTTTTGAAATACTTCTCTTTGATCTAATCGCCTTGAATTGCCTAAGTTGCGCTCGTTTAATGATGTAAATGGCACATCAAAGTGCATATCTGCTATATGAACAAAATTCATAGATTTTCTCCTTATATAAAATTTATTTGCCTTGATTATATATGATTTATAGCTATTTGTCAACAGAAATGTAAACATATGTTTTTGTGAAATTGTTAAAAAAGATAGAAAAATTTTTATGTAATTAATATGATAAAATTAATAAGAATAATTTTATTATAAACCTAAGACTTTTTCTGCATAAACATTTAAAAATCTTAGGTTTAACGGAGTTTATTAAATATATTTATTTTAAAAACACACATTTTATTTACTTGCGATTTTTATATTTTTTATATCCTAAATATGTTCCTCCTCCTATTAGCCCTAAAGCTATAGCTCCTGCCACAGCATTTTCATCTTCACTATTTTGTGCTGTTATATTATTAGTTACATTATTTTTATTTGCATCGTTTTTACTTGGAATAGGAGTATTTATTTCAGTACTAGTTTCTACAGTAGGTTCTTCTTTTATTTCTATTTTTATAGTGTTTGTTTTTCCATTAGAGCTAGTTGCAGTTATTTGAACTGTACCTGGATTTTTAGCTATAACTTGTCCATCTGAACTAATGGTAGCAATATTTTCATCGCTTGATTTCCATGTAATGTTCTTGTTTGTTGCATCACTTGGTGTTATTGTAGCTGTTATTTTTTTACTTTCACCTACTTCAATACTGTTTATATTTTCGTTTATTTGTATGCTATTTACCTCAATATTGGCTGGTTCTGTAACTGTTGTTTTATTTGAAGATGTACTAGATTCATTGCTTGAGCTTGATGAAGATGTAAATGTTTTATTCGATGATGAGCTAGATTTACTGCTTGAGCTTGATGAAGATGTAGACTTTTTATTTGATGATGAGCTAGAATATGGACAAACACCATTAGGATGTAAATGTGCTGGATGTCCACCACAGTGATAATGATAGCTTCCCAATCCACTTTTATTTTTGTTATCTTTATGCCCTCCACTTGCATCTGTTCTTCCAGAATGGGCATATGCATTAGTAAATATTGATAATATGCTAAATACAGTTAGTAAAATTGTTATGATTTTTACTTTGTTTTTCTTCATGTTTATCCCCCCTTATTTTATTTATTGCAATAATATGAAAAAGCTAAACAGATATTTTCAATCTGCTAGCTTCTTATTTATCTAATTCTTACTGGATCTGCATCAGAATTTAGTTCAAATTCATCTCCATCATGGTTATGTGATCTACATAATGGTACAATGTACCATGAATTATCACTTGAATTTACTTTTTTAACATGTGCACCATCATCTGCACTACTTGTGCAATATTTAACTTTGCATACTTTAGCTGATTTTCCACTTTTTTGCTCATAAAAATCTAACCAACTTTTATACCCATTTGGTATTTTACGATTTGCTGTTCCATTGATATTTTTCCATTTCATATTACTACTCCTTTCTAACCTTTCAAATATTATAATTATAACATTTCTTTATAATTACATTTATATTTTATCAATTCTATACGTCTTTTTACATACCTAAAATGCAACAAAATAGATTTTTTATCTTATTTTGTCGCATTTTGTATCATTTTATAAGTTTCATAAAATTCATCAATGCTATTTTTCTTTAGCATATCTCTAAGTAGTTCTATAATTTTAACTTTTTCGTCTAAGGAAATATTTTTACATTTTATAAATTTATTTGATATTTTTATATATTCTTCTTTTGTAATTTCATTTATTTCAAACAGATTATCTAAACTAACTTCATATATTTTAGCAAGTTTTATTGCTTCTGTTATACTCATGTCCCTTTTATTGGTTTCCCAACTTGAAACTTTGGAGCGACTTATATTTAATTTTTCTGCCAATTGTTCTTGCGTTACTTTTTTACTTTTTCTTAATTCTTTTAATTTCTCTGCAATTGAATAATCCATATTTTTCTCCATATTTTTATTATATTTATTATTATAATTATATTTAAAGTTTATATATAATAAAAAGTGGAATGGTTTCCACTTTTGAATGATTTATTTTTTCGCGTTTGACTAATGTATTTGCTATTAAATTTTTTCGATAATCTACTTTTTAATCACTATTTTATTTTGATAAAGTTAATGCCTTATTTTACAATGTTTGTTTTTACGACCTTCGGGTTATGAGTCAAAAGAGTTAGTTAAAAATTTTCAAGAAGATACACATACTTATATTGACCCATT
>CANQRO010000027.1 GCA_947626205.1 uncultured Clostridia bacterium | reverse complement strand
CCAACATTGTATCATAAGTTTAATTATGTGTCTTTTTATTTTTATAAAAACGGTAATTTAATTTTACCATTTATATTAAAAAAGATGATTGCTAATAAACAACCATCTTTTTAACTAGTCGCGGTCAAATAATAATTTAATTGCCCATAATCCTGATATTCCAACTAATATATATATAATTCTTGCAAGCAATGTCATATTTCCAAAAATCAATTCAACTAAATTGAAATTAAATAGTCCTATTAATCCCCAGTTTATTGCACCTATGATTACTAGTACTAGAGCAATTTTATCAATTATTTTCATGTTTTCGTCACTCCAATCTTTTGATAGATTTTCTCTAATATTATAATCGTTTAAAATATTTTTATTCGTTTTTTCAAAATTTTTTTATTTTGTTTTTATGAAATTACTATTTTAATCTAATAAATCTCTCTTTTTTAATAATAATATTGCAATAAGTGTTACTAAAATACAAATTAAACTTAATATTATAAATCCATATGGATTATGCTGAAATGGAACTGGCACATTCATTCCCCAAAGGCTGGCAATTAAGGTAGGAATTGCCAAAATTATTGTAATTGATGTTAAAAATTTCATTACTCCATTTAAGTTGTTTGAAATTATTGATGCATATGCATCCATTGTTCCATTTAAAATATCACTGTATATTTTACTCATTTCTATTGCTTGTTTATTTTCTACGATTGCATCTTCAAGTATGTCTCCATCTTCTTCATATAATTTTAATATTTTGCCTCTTAATGTTTTTTCCATTACAAGTTCATTTGATTTTAATGATGTAGTAAAATACACTAAACTTTTTTCTAAGCTTAATAATTTTAATAATTCTCTATTTTTCATCGATGTTTTTAAAATTGATTCTGCAATTTCTGTTTCTTTATTTATTTGTTTTAAATATGTTAGATAATGTGATGCATTACTATACATTATCTGGAACAAAAATCTACTTTTTTTATATGTAGAAAGTGTTTTTAATTTTTTCTTTTCAAAATATTCTATAACTAAATTGCTTTTTAATGATACTGTAATAAAATAATCGTCTCTTACAACTATTATTCCTAATGGCATTGTTGAATATATTTCTGTATTATTTTCTTTTTCTATAATTGGAACATCTATTATAAATAAAATTGTTCCATCTTCTTCTTCTCCATCAATTCTCGCTTTTTCTTCATAATCTAGTGAATATCGGACAAAATCTTCTGCTATTTTTGTTTTTTTACATATATCTTTAATTTCTTGTTCTGTAGGATTTGTCATATTAATCCAGCAACCTTTTTCAATTTTTTCTACTACTTTTAATTGGTTTGTTTCTAAATCTGAATTATAGATTTTGACCATTTTTTATTCACCCCTTATATTTTATCCAATTTATACGAATATTATAGCACTGGAGATTTTTATTTTCAATCAAAATGTTAAAATTATATTATATGAAATTTTTTCTAAAATATTATTAAAAAATCTCTATAATTTATAGAGATTTTTTTATTTTTTAAACTTCATATTCATCTATTTGGCAATTTTTTATTCTTATTACTTCTTCCGGTTCTGTTGGCACTCCGTTAAAATACCAATTTGCACTTCTTAAAAAGAAACCATGTGATACAATAAGTATTGTTTCTACTTTACCCTTGTATTCGTTTATTATTTTATCTAAAAAATTAAATACTTTTTTTGTATATGTTTTACAATCTTCTCCTTTTTCTACTGGAACATTTTTTGTATAATATCTTATTTCATTAAATATTTCTTGTTCGTTAGGTTGTCCTTCATATATTCCTAAATTTCTTTCTATTGCTCCTTCATCTATTAATATGTTTAAGTTATGATTTTCATTAATTATTTCAGCTGTCTTTTTTGCACGAACTAATGGTGAAGATATTATAACATCAATTTTTGTGTCTTTTAGCTTGTCTCTCAATATTTTTGCTTGTTCAATTCCTTCTTCATTTAATTCTACATCTGATAATCCTGCTGCTCTTTTTTCTGTGTTCCAATTTGTTTTTCCATGTCTTGCTATTAATAATTTCATTTTATTTTTCCCCTTTCTAATTAATATCTTTCTGGTTCATTTTTTTCATATGCAACAGCTGTATTTATGCTGGCTGTGCTTGCATGTATATATTCTGTATTTTCACATCCTGTAACTTTTGCAGCTATTAATTTTCCTTTTTCTGCTCCCATATATGCATAATATGGCGTAATTCGAATTTTTGCATTTATTTTTTGATATTCGTTTGTTTCATTAATAAATGTCATCGGAATATTTTTACCTTGTTTAAATTCTTGTACTATATATAAATGTTCTTTATCATTAAGTGCTAATTTTAAATTTTCCAATGCTTTTCCTTGCCCCATTTTGTGTAAGAATTTTACACCTTCTCCCCATGAACTATATAGTGAAAATCCACTTTGTTTTAGGACATATTTTCTATTACTTTTACTAAGATATGCTAAGCTTAATGAATCCCCTCCTTTGTTTGGTAATCCTCCTTCTACGTATTTTTCTTCTCCTATTATCCATGTTTTTGGTATTATTTTTCGTAAAAGTTCAAATTCTTGCTTTCCTAAGTTTTCTTGAAAAAATTTTGTATAACGATTATCCCAAATAAATGATAATAAAGCTTTTTCTTCAAATTGAGGTGTTGATGTTGGTAAATATATATGTGAGCTATTCAAAAGCTCTGCAATATTAGGGTTAGAATATTGTTCATTTAAATAAAATGCTCTATATATTTGTTTGTTTTTTATTTCTTTTATTCCGACTTCTGTTGCATCCCATGTTTTAATTTCGCCAGAGAATACTTGATTTGCCATAAATTTTAATTGTCCACTAAATGCTTTAACTTTATCGCTATATGCTATTGTTCCTGTATTTTCTATTTTTGATTGAATATAATTTTTAAGTTGATTTTGATGTATAATTGTTTCATGTCCTTCATTCCCATATGCTCTATTTAAAACTTCTGCAAGCCCTAATCCAAATGGACTTGTTTCAATTTCACATAAGCCAAATCCGTCATCTGTTAAAATAAGATCTGGTCTTAGGAATAAATATTTTATTTCTTCTACATTTTTTAAGTTTTTCGGTTTTCCTCTATCTAATAACTCATGTACAATTTCATTATTTTTATATAGCTCTATGCAACAATCCATATAACTACATATTGCTTTTCCTATTTGTTCTATTTCTATTTTTTGCTTATTATTTAATTTAAAAGGCATAGGACTAACACGGAAGTTAATACCATCTGTATTTCCGTTTTTATATTCCTCTCTTCTAACGTCATACATTGAATAACCATGAGTTTCAACTTTTAATCTTTCTCTAATATCCATTTTACCATAACCTTTTCGAAATATTTGAAACTTCATTTGTACGGCATTATTATATCGAATTTTAACAATATTTTCAAGTATTATGTTATCTTTACATTTTATAATTTATTAATTTTTCTTAAATATCTTCGTTTTTTATTCTTATATGATATAATATAGCTAGTTTAAAAACTAAGGAGAAAATAAATGGGGAAAGATTTATTGGAATTAAAAAAAGTATCTAAGTTTTATTATCAGAAAAACACTGTTGCTACTGGTTTTTCTAAAGTTGATTTGAAGCTTAATTTGGGTGAGTTTGTTGTTATTACTGGCGAAAGTGGAAGCGGAAAATCTACTTTATTAAATGTACTTTCTGGTCTTGATAGCTACGAAGAAGGCGAAATGTATATTAATGGTGAAGAAACTAGTGGTTATACTGAAACTGATTTTGAAAATTACAGAAAAAAATATATTGGAAATGTTTTTCAAAGTTTTAATTTGGTAAATAGTTATACGGTTTATCAAAATATTGAACTAGTTTTATTAATTAATGGATTTAAAAAATCTGAAATTAAGGAAAAAATTATTGATGTTATTAAAAAAGTAGATTTATTAAAATATAAAAATACAAAAGTTTCAAAATTATCTGGTGGTCAGAAACAGAGAGTTGCTATTGCTAGAGCTTTAGTTAAAGATACCCCTATTTTAATTGCGGATGAACCAACTGGTAATTTAGATTCTAAATCCGCTTCTGATATTATGAATCTGTTATATGAGGTTTCAAAAGGTAAGTTAATGATTTTAGTAACTCACAATTATGAACAAGTAGAACAGTATGCTACTAGAAAACTTACTATGCATGATGGAAAAATTGTTGAAGATAAATTTTTAAATGATTCTAAACCTACAGAAACTGTTTCTAGTTTTGCTGTGTCTCGCCCAATGAAAAATACTTCAAAATTGCGTTTAGGTATTAGAAATACATTTAATATTTTACCTAAATTTTTGCTTCTTCTTTTTGTTTATATTGTGTTAACTTTAGCAGCTTTAGGCGGATATTCTGCTTTAAAAAAGCAAAGTTATGAAAAATCTAAGAATGGTTATAATTACTATTTCTTAGAAACTAACCCAAAGCGTATTGTAATTAAGAAAAATGATAAATCGCCATTTTCAAATACTGATTATGAAAATATTAGAAAAATATCAAATGTTGATTACATTCTTGAAGATGATTTGCTTGCAGATACAAGGTTTATTGGTGTAAGTAACAATTATGCTATACCTCTTTCGCTTGACACTTTAGATTCACAACCAGATCATGTAGATATTGGCAGAATGCCTCAAAATGAACATGAAGCTATTCTTACTACTAGAGATAATTATCCTTCTATTGATACTATTCAAAATAGTATTTTAGAAAAAGATTTTGATTTAAGATCTTCTTCTTTTTCAAGCTTTGCATACTTGTTAGAGTATAAAATAAAAATAGTCGGTGTTACTTTTCGTTCAAGTAATGATAGTTCAACTATTCAAAATGCAAAATTATATTTATCGAATGATATTTTAAAGGATTTAAGAAAATCTCTTAATCCTTTACGTAGCGAAATTACTATTCATTTTAATGGTCATATACTAGATTCTAATGATGGAATATATCAGGTAGTTCCAAGTAGAACAGTGCCAAGAGGAACTGCTTATGCTTTTGAAGATTTCAATTATATGGCTAAGAATAATAATTGTAAAAATAAAAATATGACAATTAAAATTAGCAATTTGTATTTTGATGATGAACTTACTGTAAAAATTACAAAAACATTTAATAAGAGAAATATAAAATCTGTTACAGGAACTGATAATTATGAAATTTTCAGGCAAGCTTTCTTTGTAAATTGGGATGATTATTATGGTTTATTTGATAGACCTTCTTATCAAAGTAGTGTTTTTGTAAAGAATGAACAAGAAGTAGATAATACTATAAATGATTTAAATAATTTGGGTTTTAAAACGTTATATGTTAAAGATGCTTTATTAAGTACAAACGGTGATTTTGATGTTATTGTTAATGCTGTAATGATGATAGTTGTTTTAATTGTTATTGTTGCGTTATTTTTCTTATCGTACTTTATTATAAAGATTATCCTAAAATCTAGAAATGTATATTTTTCTACTATTCGTATTTTAGGAGCAACTAGAAAAAATGCAAAACAATTATTAAAAATTGAATTACTAACTGTTTTACATATTGCATTTTTATTAGTAATAATATTTTGTGCTTGTATTTTAAATAATATTGTTAATATAGATTTTATTTATAATTTAATTGTTTTTATTAAGTTTTATGATTATATTATTTTGTATATTGCTTTAATAATAATTTCTTTATTAATATCTATTCGTTATGCAAGGCAATTGTTTAAAGATTCTGCTATGAATACTTATAGAGAAGAGGTGTAGTGATATGGTAAAGTTAGAAAAAGTAGAAAAGTATTTTAACCGTTTTAAAAGAAATCAAATTCATGCCATAGATTCTACATCTTTGGATTTACCAGATAAAGGTTTGATTGCTATTTTAGGAAATTCTGGTTCTGGTAAAACTACTCTTTTAAATGCTATTGGTGGCTTAGATAAGGTTGATAAGGGAAAAATTTATATTGATGGGAAAAAAATAACTAAAGTTCCTGTTTTTAGATTAGATAAAATTCGTAATATGAATATTGGTTATATTTTTCAAAATTATAATTTGCTTAATCATTTAACTGTATACGAAAATATTGCAATTGTTTTAAAAATGATTGGAATTAAGAAAAAGGATGAAATTAAAAAAAGAGTAGATTATGTTTTAGAAGTTTTAGGTATGTACCAATATAGAAATAGGCTTGCTTTTATGCTTTCTGGCGGGCAGAAACAAAGGGTATCTATTGCAAGGGCTATTGTAAAAAATCCAAATATTATTATTGCAGATGAGCCAACTGGTAATTTGGATAGCAGAAATTCTATTGAAATTATGAATATTATTAAAACTATTTCTAAGGAAAAGTTAGTAATTTTAGTAACTCATGAAAAAGAACTTGCAGAATTTTATGCTTCACGTATTATTAAAATTGTTGATGGTAAAATAGTTTCAGATGAAGAAAATTTAAATGCTCATGATTTGGATTATAGAATGTATAATAAGATTTATTTACAAGATATGCCTTATCATAAGAGTGTTTCTGAAGAAAATTTTAATGTGCAATATTACAATGATATTGATGAAAATGTTAATTTAAAAGTTGCTTTAAGAAATGGAAATATATATGTAGAATCTAATAAGAAAATTGAAGTTGTAGATGATAATTCTAGTATTGAATTAATTGATGATCATTATAAAAAGATGTCAAAAGAAATTTATGAGACATATCAGTTTAATGATGATGAAAAATTAAATAATAATTTTAAGAAGAAATATGCTTCAATTTATAATATTTTTTCTTTAGTTTCTTCTGGCGTTAAAAAAGTATGGAGTTATTCTCCTCTTAAGAAAATATTGTTATTAGGATTTTTCATTTCAGCTATGTTTATTGTTTTTGCACTTTCTCATTTGTTTGGTGTAACCAATATAAAGGATGAAGCTTTTGTAACTGTGGATCATAATTATTTAAGATTAGTTACTGATAAAAATAATGTTGCAGATTATCTTAATTTTGAAAATTTATCTTTTGTAGATTATATGTTGCCTGGAAATTCGACAGTTAATTTTAGTATAAAATTCCCAGAATATTATCAGACTTCTTCTGTTGAATCTGGCTTTTCAGGTTCTTTATCTGATATTAATAAAATAAATAGTTCTGATATTATTTTAGGAAGGCTAGCAGAGAATAATAATGAAATTGTTATTGATAAATTAACTGCTGATAGAATCTTAAATGATTCTATGACTAGATGTGTAGGTATTAAAAGTTATGATGAGTTAATTGGTAGAAATGTAACTGCTGGATATTCATATCAATTTAATAATAACAAAACTAATTTACCACCATTTATAATTACTGGAATTGTTGATTTAAAAAGTCCATCTATATATTTGTCGAAAGATAATTTTATAAATTTACTTGCTTTAACTAAAACAAATGATAGTTTTTATATTGCTGATTCTACACAAATTAATAATATCGATATTGTTGATGTTAATTTAGTTCGTGATGCTATTACTTTAAAGAAAGGTAGAATGCCAGTAAATGATTATGAAATTATTGTTAATAAACAAAATTCTGGACAAATGAAGTTAAATAAAACTATTGACACTTCTATAAATGGTCATAAATTAAAGGTTGTTGGATATTACGAAAGTAATTTTGGAAAGACTGAATATTATGCTAATGCAAACACTGTAAAATATCAATTAATTGAAAACTCTAAAGACATAATGATATATCCAAAAGATGGTTCTCAAACTATAAATTATTTTGCTAACAATAAGATGAATATAGAAAATGTTTACAATAATGATAAGGCTGAATATATAGAAAGTATAAAATCTCAAATAATAGCAAGTATGACTGTTTCAGGTGTTATTTTGATTATATCTTTACTTGAGATTTTCTTAATGATACGTTCTTCTTTCTTATCTAGAAAAAAGGAAGTTGGAATTCTAAGAGCAATTGGTGTAAAGAGAACTGATATATATAAAATGTTTTTAGGAGAAATTTTAGCAATTAATTTAATGATTTCTCTACCTGGTATTGCTTTTATGAGTTATATTATGTACAATTTATCCAATATATATTATTTTTCAAATATGTTTATGATAAACGGTTTTATAATTGGTCTTAGCATTTTTCTAGTATTCGCTTTCAATATTTTAATTGGATTACTTCCTGTATTCCATACTGTAAGAAAAACGCCTGCAGAAATTTTATCTGGAAATGCTATTGATTAATAGAACAGTAAATAAAAAAAGAGTTTAAATGCTTAGGACTTAAAAATCAAATTTGCATTTAAACTCTTTTTTATGGTGCGCCAAAGATGTAAAAATTTACAACTTTTTGGATCTTATAACGATTGATATAAATATCAATCAATTTCCTAGAGTATGTCATAATTTTAATAAATTGCAATAAATTTATTAAAATTTTTAAGAAAATCAATTAAACATAATTATTAACCATTTATTTTTATATCCCTTATATATTATACTTTTTACCACATTTCTCGATAAACTTTTCAAATATTAAATTTATATAATATTCTGTCATATTTTTAATCATTTTAAAACTCATATTCCTTGTCGATTAAAGTTGAAAAAAATATATAAAAATGTTATAATAAATTTGATAATAAACAATGAAAAGGTGATATCAAATGAGAAATATAATGTTCAAAATATTTATTATGATAATCATTATTGTAATAATGCTATATATTCATGCTCCGTATATATATGCTGATAATTGGTCTGATCTTATTAGTGGTGCTCAATCAGAAAGTGGTAATATACCTCCGGATCCTCCACCATCGGATGTCGAAGTAAATCCAATACCAAATCCACCAGTTTCGACAGTGCCAGTTGAGTATAAATATTACTATACATCAATTAAAGGAAATGTATATGAAAATATGGGTCCCGTTTATGTAGAAGGAAAAAATATAACAAATGATGTAATAGGCCGACTAGGAGTAAAAGACGTAACCGTAATAGCTGAACGGACCTCAAACTTACATGACAAAAACGAAAGCAGATGGAAGTTACAGCTTTACTAACATTGTAGAAGGAACATATAGACTGAGGTTTATATATGGAGATATCACAGGATTTAATATGTCAGATACAGATGCAATTAAAAATGTTTTAAAATATAATGGATATGATTATATTGCTGTAAAAACACCTGAAAAAGAAGATGTACTAAATATAAAGCAATTAGAAGTAAAAAATGCTGGAAAAGGAGTAGCACAAGTATATATAGCAATAGATTGTTCGATAAGTATGGAAAAAGCAAAAGTTAATATAGATGGAGAAGAAAAAACAAGATTACAAGTTGAAGTAGAATCTGCTCAAAAATTAATTGATTCTTTAATAAGTAGTGGACAAAATATTTATATAGGTTTAATCTTCTTTGCTGGTGAGAATTATAGAGCTGCATCTTTAACAAGAAATAAAAATTTATTAAAAGAAGCATTAAACGATCTTATTGAAAACGATAGTAATGGTTGGAAAGTAAACACAAATATTGTAGGAGCATTGGATAAAGCAAAAGCATCATTTTACAATAATGATGTAAATAATTCAAATAGATATATTATACTATTATCAGATGGTATCCCTACTTCAAATGGTTCAACAGATGTGTATAATGGTGAAGACTCAAATCAAACATATGATAAACTCAATAAAATAATTATACCATCAACTGCAAAAAAAGTAGAAGAATTAAAAAATGAAGGAATTCATATTATTTCTTTTTTCACTAAATCAAATAATAATTTGGAAAATGATTTAGTAAAAGAAATGTTTGAAGCAAATTCAGACTTATTTGCTAATGTTCAAGATGGATGGGAAACTATTGAGGTAATAACAAAAAAAATAAAAATAGAAGTATTATCAACAACATTAGAAAGTAGTTATAATTCATTTGCAATAATTGCAGGTTATGAAGATCAAAATCGTAGAAACACAGTAGAAAATTATTTTAGAAATAATAAATTCTATTATGAAAATACAATGTTATTTGACCAGATTAATAATTATAATCCAAATGACAAAAATTCTAAAAATAAAGCAATAGAACTAAGTAATAATACATGGATGGAAGTGAATGGCGGGCAAAATTATATAATTAGTTATAAGCCAACTGATGTACCATATGAGCAGACAATAACACATATAAATGAAACAGGTGAAGAAGTAGTTGACAAAATTATATACCATGTAGAAACACAATATACTGAGAAAAATTTAGAAATATCAAGGAGACCTCTTTTTTCTCTAAAAACTACAACAACAGCTACAGGTTTAAAAATTATCTTAGCAGATAATTCTATACTAGATTTGCAAACAAGAGATGTAAACGATTTCTTAAATGGAAAAGACATTTTACCAATTATTGCAGCGTTGGATGAAGAATTGACACATGGTTCCACTATACAAATTGAATATACAATTTGTATACAAAATAATTCTAATCTACAATGTGATTATTTAGAATTAATTAACCATCTACCAAAAGGATTTTACTATATAGATAATTTACAACTTATTACACCAGATGAGAAAGGCAATATAAAACATAATTCAGACTATAAGTGGAGCATTGTTTCTTTATCAGAACTAAAAGAAAATGGGGAAGTTTCAAAAGAAACTGCAAATAAATATGGAAACCGAACATCTATTAAATTAACATTAGATAATAATGGACAAGGTAGTAATGGATTTTATATACCAGCAGGTGGAAAATGTTTTGTAAAATGCATTGTTAGTAAAGTAATTAGTACCTTAGACAATTTAGACGGAAGAGATTATTACGAGGATGTTGCAGAAGTATTAAGATATCAGAACAGTGGAAATAGCAGAATGTTATATACTGAAAATCAAATTAGAAAAGGTGGAATTAATATAGAATATTTAAAATCTATATATCCAGGAGACAGCAAAGATATAGATTTTTCTGAATACACAAACTCTGTATCTATTATACCACCAACAGGAGAAAAAACAACCATAATACCTATTTTAACTATTCTAATAATTACACTTATAATATTCGAATTATTCATATTTTTTATACAAAAATATAATAGAAAAAAATAGCTAGATAATAAAAATATCATTAAAAAATGTGAAGAAGTAAAATGAAAATAGACTGAACACGAAAAATTAGACACTTTTTGATTAAGTTTATATTAAGCAAATTGTAGAAAATGAGTTCTGTAGTTTACAGGGCTCATTCCTTTTAATTTGTCCTTCATCCTTTTGTTGTTGTAATATTCTATACTTAATTAATTCTTGCTTAAAATGTTCTATCAAGATAAAAGGCACAAAAAAATCGACCTCTTACAGTCGATTTAACCGTTTTTCCTAGCATAACGATTATATTTTTGGTGCGCCATAGAGGGTTCGAACCTCCGACCTTGTGATTAAGAGTCACCTGCTCTACCAGCTGAGCTAATGGCGCATTTAGAACAATTATTATTATAGTACCTATCGTTTTATTTTGTCAATAGTTTAACATTATTTTATATCATTCTAAATATTATTTGTAATAGAAAAAAGCTTAACTACGTATTAAAAAATTGCTAATTATTCATATAAACTAAACTTAGTTATATAGAAAATAGAAGCTAAAAGCTTCTATTTTCCTTTTTTTATAATCTCTTCTAATGGGTTATACGAGTCTTTCGAAAGTAATGTTTTCGATATTATTTTACCGTTTAACTTTAATACTCTATATGCTTCGCTCTTATAGCCATTTGTTCCTGTTTGTACTAATTGTTCTGTTCCAGTTTCTAATTCATTTGTTTCTATATATCTTGTTTCATATGGAATTACTTCTGTAACTGTATCTATAATTTCAACTTCGTATTCTACATCTTCTTTTATTCCATAAATTTGTACTTGACATACACCATTTTTAGCACTACATTCTATTTTTATAGGATACGTTCTTGTATTTTTAAATTTAAAATCTATTGAGCCATAAGAAACTGTAGCATCTCTACTTGGTGATACATATGAAGTTATGAAATGATGATTTTTTCTAGCTGTTATTTCCAAATTTGCTTGTAACACTGCATTATATAATGTAGATGATACTTGACAAATTCCTCCTCCTATTCCATTTACTACTTTTCCTCCCATGTATACTGCTGCTTCTTTATAACCTGCTTTTATTGTCCTTGCACCAACTATTTTGTTATATGAAAATTCTTCTCCAGGCATTAAAATTGTACCATTAATTTTTTCTGCAGAAAGTTTCATATTATTAGCTCTATTTTCATTAGTCTCACTATACCTAGTACTAAATTTTGATAGTTGATCTGGGAAAAAGTTATTAGTATATTGTAAATCTTTTATTGTTACTTCTGGTTTAGTAATTTTAAGTGGAATTACATATTCTTCTTTTTCTTCTTTTAGTTGTTGTTTTATTTCTTCTATTGGTAATTCAAAGTCTACTCCGTTTACTTCTGCATATACTCTAACTGGCTTTTCTTCATAATATGCATTTTGTGGTTCTTTATATATTTCTTCATATATTTTTTCTATATCTATTTCATCTGGTAATTTGTTTTCTACTGGTATATTAATTATTCCTACATTTTTTCCATGTATTTGTTCTTTAATTGCTTCGACTATTATTCGATGTAATTCATCTCTTTTTATAACTGTCCCTGGTGTGCCTCTACTTATTATTAATTTATTGCCTTCTATATAATAATCATTTTGTATTAATGTACTTGGCATTTTCGCTTCTATATCTTCTATCATTATATCTAATTCTTGTTCATCTATTTTTATTTCTTCTTCTATATTATTTCCAAATAAAAAACTAAATATTATTTGGTAATTGCTTTTTAAGATATTACGATCTCTTCCTATTTTATATGCTTTGTTTACTGCTTCGTCTGTTTTATATTTTACTTCTAATTGCTTTAAACTAATTGTAGTTTCATAATCTTCATATTTTAAAATAATATTTTTGTTTAATTGTTTATCTAATTCTTCATTTAATGTTTTATATGCTTCGTCGATAGTTTTATTAGATAAATCTACACCATTTACTTTTGTTCTAGCCATTACTTTTTGATTAATTGAATTGGTTAAGGCAAAGATAACAGAAAAGAATAAAAATAAGATTATTACTACTGTTGATATTAATACTTGTTTAGGTATTTTTTTTATGATGCTATATTCTTTTTTTCTATTGCTTTTTCTTCTATTGTTTCTCATTTGTCCTCCTCATATATATTTTTCTTATCTTATATTATCACACTTTATTTTTCTTTACAATATTATTCTATTTGTTATCTATTTATCCTTATTCTTGAATAAAAAACACCTCCGAAATCTTTTTTTCTAATGCATCTGCAATTTTTTCCATTATTTTTGTCGATGGATTTTTTCTTGTCCCCCTTTCTAAATGACATAAATATCCTGATGATATTCCAATTTTGTCAGAAAGTTCTTCTAGCGTCATAGCTTGTTTTTTTCGATATTCTCTAATTTTATTCGTATACATGACATTTCTCCTTTCTTTACAATTTGTCAATATAATATCACTGCTAATTTGACAAGTCAATTATATTTTGGAATATTTTTACAAAATTTTTACTTTTTTTCATTTACTGCTAGACAAATTGCATTTTTTTATATATAATGTTGAAAAATACAAAAAAGAGGTATAAATTATGATTGGTGATTTAATTGCAAAAGCAAGAAAAGAAAGAAATATGACAAAAACTGAACTTGCTCGATTAACAGATATAAATATAGGGCATCTAACTCATATAGAAAAAGGAGAAAGAAATCCAAGTCATAAGGCTTTAAAAAACATTTGCAAAGCTTTAAATATTCCTTATCAACAATTAATGTATACATACGATAAAACAGTTAATGAAGATCAGGAAAACTACGATGTTATTAATCACATATCTTATAATAAGTTATTAGCTATAGATTCTATTAGTGCATTTATTGATTGTCCACCTAATGTTCCAAGTTCTGCTATTGCGTTAAGAATTCCTGATGATAGTATGGAACCAACTTTTAAAAAAGATTCTTATGTTTTTGTAGAATTTAACACTCCATTAGTTAATAAAGACTACGGTTTGTTTAGCATTAATGGAAAAGTTATTATTCGTAAATTTTCTGTTAGAAAAGATAAAATTATTTTAAAGGCCGAAAATAAGGATTTTGATGATATTACTATAAAAAATTCAGATGATTTTTATATGGTTGGAAAAATTTTATCAAAATAATAAATTTATTGTAAAAAATACTTGAATATTTGTTTTTTTAATAATATAATATGTTTGCTAAAGATAAATTTGAGGAGAGATTATACATGGAACTAACGAAAAATATATTTTTTAATACTGATAAATTAATTGAAAATACTACTGTTAAGATATCTTATACTGGTAAATTATTTCAAGAAAACTCTGAACAGGTATTTATTCATTATGGTTTTGGAATGAATTGGGATAATATAAACGAAGTTGAAATGGAGAAAACAGAATTAGGTTTTCAAGCAGAAATTGAGCTTACTTCATTTGATACATTCAATTTTTGTTTCCGTGATGAAAATAACTGTTGGGATAATAATAACGGAAATAATTACATTTTCCCTATTGAAAAAAATATCTTAGCTTTAGTTGCTACTTCAGATAATAATTCAAATCTTTTGCCATCTAAAAGATTAAGAAAAACTTATATCTGGAGTAAAAAGATTCGTCTTGCAGTATATAAGATTATAACTTATTTACCACGTATTATTTCTGGAAATTATAAAAGAAAATTAAATAATGAATAATAAAAAGAAACACTAAGTTTTATCTTAGTGTTTTTGTTTTTATATAATCACCCAACCACCGTTAGGAGATATAATTTGTCCTGTTGTATAATTATCTTCTATTAACCATTCTACACATTTTGCAATGTCTTCTGGCTTGCCAAGTTTTCCTAATGGAATTTCTGTTTTTAATGATTCTATTTCTGTTTGTGTTAAGTCTTTATTCATATCTGTTATAATATAACCTGGAGCTATTGAATTTACTCTTATATTAGATGGTCCTAATTCCTTTGCTAGGGATTTTGTTATTGCATCTATACCTGCTTTAGTAACAGAATACACTGTTTCACATGATGCTCCTACCATTCCCCATATTGAAGAAATATTTATTATACATCCATTTTTTCTATGAATCATATCTTGTAAAACTTCTTGTATCATGTAAAATACTGAAGTTAAATTAGTTTGTATAACATTATTCCAATCCTCATCTGTTATATCTAAAAACATCTTCCAAAGAGAAATTCCTGCATTGTTTATAAGTATATTTATATCACCAAATTTTTCTTTAGCGAATTTTACTAATTTTTTCACGTCTTCTTTTTTAGATATATCTGCATAACATTTTTCTACTTCATATCCATTTTTTAAAAGTTCTTGTTGTAATTCTTCTGCCAAAGTTTCAGAATGAAAATAGCTAAATACTACTTTTATTCCCTTTTTAGCTAATGTTTCTACAATTGCTTTTCCTATTCCTTTTGCTCCACCTGTCACAATTGCTACCATATAATTCCTCCATCTATTAGTAATACTTTTTTATATAATAAGCAAATTGACTTAATTCTATGCATCAATTTGCTTTTCAGACTGCACATCGTAATTAAATTTTATTATATAGGAAAAACTTTGATTTTTCCTATATAATAAAAAAAAGCCAATAATTAAGAGATAACTCAAAACCGTTGACCTTTTATAATGGAGCCACTTCTCAGATTCGAACTGAGGACCCCCGCATTACAAGTGCGGTGCTCTGGCCAACTGAGCTA